>NZ_JCAFTW010000018.1:0-62735 GCF_059370655.1 Stenotrophomonas sp. YJH_SMC_133
GGCAATGGGCGGCAGCTGCAGCGTCCGCTGGACTTGGACTATCGCCCGCAGGCGGTGCACGACCCGGCTGCGGGCGGTCTGTCGCTGGGCTACGGCTACGACCCGGTCGGTTCGATCACCGAGCTGAAGAACGGCGCAGGTCCGACGGTGCTGGCCAAGTACGCCTACGACACGCTGGGCCGCCTGACCCAGACCCAAGACGGCGCGACCGGCACGCCGATTGAAACCTATGCCTACGACGCCACCGGCAATCGCACCGCGCTGACCACCTCGGCAGGCACCGCCAGCTACACCTACCCCGCAACCAGCCATCGCCTGACTGCGGTGGATGGCGAAGCGCGCACCCATGACGCAGCGGGCAATACCACCAGCATCGGCAGCAAGACCTTCACCTACAGCGATGCCAACCGCATGAACGCGGTGAAGCAGGGCGATGCCGTGCTGGAAAGCTACGGTTACAACCATCGCGGCGAGCGCGTGCTGCGTACTCCAGCCGGTGGCGCAGCTCAGATCACGCTGTACGATGAGGCCGGGCAGTGGCTGGGCAACTACTCGGCCACGGGGCAGGCGCAACAGCAGGCCATCTGGCTGGATAACTACCCGGTGGCGCTGATCAACGTGCCGGGCACCGGCGTGCCGGAACTTGCCTACGTCCAACCAGATCATCTGGGCACACCGCGCGTGGTGATCGATCCGGTACGGAATGTCGCGATCTGGGAGTGGAGCAACAAGAGCGAGGTGTTCGGCAACCAGATTCCGAGTGCCGACCCGGATGGGGATGGTGTGGCGCTCGAGCTGGCGCTGCGATTCCCGGGCCAGCAGGCCACGGATGCGAGTGGGTTGTTCTACAACTACCAGCGGGAATACGACCCGGCGGTGGGGCGGTACTCGCAGAGTGATCCGATCGGTTTGAGAGGCGGAGCTTCAATCTACGCGTACACAGGAAATGATCCGTTAGACTTTGTCGATCCATTAGGACTTCTCCGCTATCACTCGTGGGTCAGCAAGAAGTACCCCGCGACGACGGAATTCTTGAATGGAACGAAAGATCGAATGACCAGTCGCAAATATGATGGATTCCAGCGATACGGAAACATCGGACAGGGGCATCTTGATCAGCTTCTATCGAAATGCGATGGGCCAGTCATTACGCCAAAATACATGAGGCATGACGATGGTAGTTACGCGCCTGGCTCGGGTGAGATATTTATTCATGAGACCTATTTTGACCGCTTCGAATCGGGTGACCGAAGCCCAGAACTCCTGCAGAAGCTGGAAAGAACACTGGAGCACGAGTTGGTTCACTTCTCGGAGTATTTCTGGAACAAAAATCAGTACAAGGGCGAGGAGGGTTGGAGCTATGAAGAGTATGTCTATGGGATCAGAAGGCCTGCTTCACACTAACCTCTTTCGCGTTGGCTTGTGCTTGATAATTGCATTTACCCTATTTGGATGCGCAAAGTCATCCAGTGAAAGAGGTGCTCCGTGTAGTCATGATCCGGTGGCAATCATCCAGGCGGCATCCTCGGATTCAGCGCTTTCTGCATACGGAGGAGATGGATGGGGATCTTCACGGATAAACGTTCTATGGGATGGCGATGAATCGTCATCTTCATTGCCGTTGTGCGAAGCCAACGGCGGGAGATTTCAGTTCGTAAAGTCGTCGTCATATGATCGCACTTCGCCATTCATTGCCATTGAGAAGTTGTACTTTGATGACGATGCTGCTTTCATGGAAATCGGATTCCCTCCGACAGGAAAGAACGCAGATGTGTTCTTGAGAAAAGAGGAAGGAGTATGGCGGGTCAAGAAGACACATCTATGGGAGAACTAGCCCCATCCACATCGGGTCTCTACGTTTGCTCCGTCTGCCCTAGCATCCCGTGCGTCGGACCCGAGCTGATTCTTCTCGAACGCTACCTCCATGATCGCCATTGTTCGGTAGCACACGCCGCATGTGCGGCGTGTGTTCCATAACATCCGCATCGGGCCTGCTTTAATCAGCAGGCCACAGCGCAGCCACCCGGTCCGCCCACTAGCTCGGTATCCGACTAGGTCACGGGGGGCGTGTGGCGTGCGGCAGCTCTCACTGGACGAGAACACTGGTGGGGCCAAGGGACTCAACAGGAAGCAATCAGTACCCATACTCAACTGAACGCCGTGCTCTCCCGGTATCCTCGCCCCCTGGTCAGACCGCGACGGCAGTCAGTGCAGTAGCATCCAAGTATCCTGTGCACGACTGAGCCGCGCTGCCTCGGGTTTCGGTGTAAGTATCGTCTTCGGCCTGCAGCCACAGCCCGCTGCGATCGAAGGCATCGGCCCGCGTACTTTCAGCGTTTGGCACCAGATAAGGACGTTTGGCGTCATACTCGATGCCCGTGATACTCGATGCCCGTGGAGAAGCACCGCAGCGCACTCCCGCCCAGGATCGCACCGTAGTCGGCCAGGGCCAGCGTTCCGTTGTCAGTGCCGGGTAGGTCACGTGTTAGGCCGGTTACCTCGATGCTGCCCATGCGCTGCATCGCCGAGCCGGGTCGGTCGCGCGCCCCCATGGGGCAACCACGCCCCATCCAAGCACCGCTTCCTCACTGGCGTGGTATTTCTCCAACAGTCCATAGATGCACACCAACGGGCTGCTCAGGCTCAGGGAATTGCGTGGGCCGGTGTCGAGCCATAGGCCAAGGAGGATGCCATCAAGCTCGCCATTCAGTACCGGCGCACGGTCATCTTGTTCGAACAGCGGCACCACAGCCGATGGCGGGTGGCGGGCAGTGGCTTGGCGGGGTGACGCTGAGCGCGCGTGCGCCATGGTCGAGGGTGGTGACGAAGCGCAGCAAGTGGCGTAATGGTGCATGGGTTGATGAAGCACGCGGCAACGTCCAGCGCGGGCTGGCGGCGTGCAGGCAACACAGGGGAAGATGGCGCGCCCGGAGGGATTCGAACCCCCGACCAATGGCTTCGGAAGCCACTACTCTATCCGGCTGAGCTACGGGCGCGTTGTAGAACCGCCGCGCCGTCGGCCAGTGCCGGGGCGGGCATCGCAGCGCCATGAAGCGGTGCGGGACCGGCATTCTATCCAGTTTCGCCGAACAAATCTCCCCCCACCGGCAAAGCCCTGCCGGAGGGGCAGGAGTATCCTATCGCCATGGCTGATACCCCCCTCACTTCGCCGCAGTCGCCGGCGACGCCGCGTTGGCGGCATTACTGGAGTCTGATGCGTGCTGATCGCCCGATCGGCACGCTGCTGCTGCTGTGGCCCACCTGGTGGGCGTTGTGGCTGGCTGCTGGCGGCCTGCCGCCGCTGTGGACGCTGTTCGTGTTCACAGCAGGCGTGTGGCTGACCCGCTCGGCCGGTTGCGTCATCAACGACTACGCCGACCGCTGGCTCGACCCGCACGTGGAACGCACCAAGGCGCGTCCGCTGGCCACCGGCGCAATCAGCGGCCGCGCCGCGCTCGCTCTGTTCGCGGTGCTGATGCTGGTGGCGTTCGGCCTGGTGCTGACCCTGAACGGGCTGACCATCGGCCTGAGTTTCATCGGCGTGTTCCTGGCCGCCAGCTACCCATACCTGAAGCGCTACACCCACCTGCCACAGGTCTACCTGGGCATGTCATTCGGCTGGGGCATCCCGATGGCCTTCGCCGCCGTGCAGGGCGAGGTGCCGATGCTGGGCTGGCTGCTGTACGCCGGCAACATCCTGTGGTCCACCGCCTACGACACCTGGTACGCCATGGTCGACCGCGAGGACGACCTGAAGATGGGCTCGCACTCCACCGCGATCCTGTTCGGCGACCTCGACCTGGTCATCCAGGGCGTGCTGTACGCGCTTTTCCTGGCCACCATGGCGCTGGTCGGCGTGCGTGGAGGGTTGGGTGGGTACTACCTGGCCGGTGTGGCCGTGGCTACCGCGCTGGTGGTGTACGAGTTCTGGATCTGCCGCAACCGCGAGCGCGGCCCCTGCTTCAAGGCGTTCCTGCACAACAACTGGGTGGGTGCCGCGCTGTTTGCCGGCATCGCCGTGGATCTGGCACTGCGTTGAGCCCAAGGTGAGGTAGAGCCGGCCGCTGGCCGGCTGCACCCGTGCGCGATCGCGAGATTGCCGGCCAGCGGCCGGCACTACCACCACCCACCACCTGCGACCGTCCCCGGGTCTGGTAGAGCCGGCCGCTGGCCGGCTGCACGACCATCCCAATTGGGAAATTGCCGGCCAGCGGCCGGCGTTACCGCCTTCCACCACCTGCGATGATGCTTGGATCTGGTAGAGCCGGCCGCTGGCCGGCTGCACCCGTGTGCGATCTCGAGGTTGCCGGCCAGCGGCCGGCACTACCGCCACCCACTACCTGCGACCGTCCCCAGATCTGGTAGAGCCGGCCGCTGGCCGGCTGCACCCGTGCACGATCCCAAGGTTGCCGGCCAGCGGCCGGCACTACCCTCCTCCGCGACCTACGACCAATAGGTGGCTGACAGGCCGCACCCCACCGCCCAGAATCGATCCATCGAACCTGGGAGGGTAGGCGATGGCCTCGACGGCAGCAGTACAGGACGGCTGGATGGCGCGCGCAGCGCTGCGCTCGGCCGCCTGGGCGGAAAAGTGGTTCCCCGATGCGTACGTGTTCGCGGTGCTGGGCGTGGTCATCGTCGCGCTGGCCGCGATGGGCTTCGGTTCGACCCCGCAGGCCACCGCCAGCGCCTTCGGTGACGGTTTCTGGAGCCTGATTCCCTTCACCATGCAGATGGCCTTCGTGGTCATCGGTGGCTACGCCGTGGCCACCGCGCCGGTGGTCGCACGCTTCATCGATTTCCTCGCCCGGGTGCCGCGTACCGGCCGCGGTGCGGTGGTGTACGTGGGCCTGGTCAGCATGCTCGCTTCGCTGCTCAGCTGGGGTTTCTCGCTGGTGTTCGGTGGCCTGCTGGTGCGCGCGCTGGCCCGCCGCACCGAACTGCGCATGGACTACCGCGCGGCCGGTGCGTCGGCGTATCTCGGCCTGGGGGCGGTGTGGGCGATGGGGTTGAGTTCCTCGGCCGCACAGCTGCAGGCCAATCCGGCCAGCATGCCGCCGGGCCTGGTCGAGATCACCGGCGTCCTGCCGTTTACCGAAACCATCTTCCTGTGGCAGTCGATCGCACTGACCGCGGTGCTGATCCTGGTCTCGCTGCTGATCGCCTGGTTGACCGCACCGGCCGCCGGCAGTGCCCGTACCGCTGAAGACTTCCCCGGCGCCGCGCAGGCCGAGCCGCAGCCGTTGCAGCGCCGCACGCGCCCGGGCGAATGGCTGGAGTACAGCCCGCTGCTGACCGTGCTGCTCTCGCTGCTGGCGTTCGGCTGGCTGTTCAACGAGTTCGCCAACAAGCCGGTGGTCACCGCCATCGCCAACCTCAACACCTACAACTTCCTGTTCATTTCGCTGGGCCTGCTGCTGCACTGGCGGCCGCGCAGCTTCCTCAACGCGGTGGCCAAGGCGGTGCCCAGCACCACCGGCGTGCTGATCCAGTTCCCGCTGTACGGTGGCATCGCGATGATCCTCACCCACGCTGCCGGTGGCGACGGGCAGACACTGGCGCACCGGCTGTCGAGCCTGTTCGTGCACGTGGCCAGCACCGATACCTTCGCGCTGGTGATGGGCGTTTATTCGGCGGTGCTCGGCTTCTTCGTGCCCTCCGGTGGTGGCAAGTGGATCATCGAGGCGCCGTACGTGATGCAGGCCGCCAACGAACTGAAGGCACACCTGGGCTGGGCGGTGCAGGTCTACAACGCGGCCGAAGCGCTGCCGAACCTGATCAATCCGTTCTGGATGCTGCCGCTGCTGGGCGTACTGGGCCTGAAGGCACGCGACATCGTGGGCTTCACCTTCATCCAGCTGCTGGTGCACATCCCGCTGGTGCTGGGCCTGCTGTGGCTGCTGGGCATGACCCTGGCGTATGTGCCGCCGGTGATGCCCTGAATGCTGGGCTGGCTTGCCTGCGTGAGTTGGGAAGCCAGCCTCCTTCCGCGCGTGTTTCCGGCTGAGAACGCCATGAATGCGCGCCATGCTGACCACTGCATGAGCACATGCCGAACCCGCATGAATTCTTCAGCCGCTTGTGCCACAAGGGCTTCTGCGCGTTCATTCACAGGCGTACACGCAGATGTAGCCGCGCACCCACGCGTGATTAACCATTCGCTGCAGACGATGGCCACGTCCACCGCATTCCGCGAGTGGCTTTGGAGATCGGACATGGCACAGCAGAACCAGAACCCGAACCAGAAGCAGCAGGGCCAGCAGAACCAGCAGGATCAGCAGCAGGGTCGTGGCCGCGACCAGCAGCAGCAACAGCAGCAGGAACAGCAGCAGCGCAACCAGCGCAACCAGCAGCAGGGTGGGCAGGACGAGGAAGAGTGACCTCGCTACCAGCTCCGGTGATGCAAAGCCCCGCCCCGTGCGGGGCTTTGCTTATTCCAGCACGCCGACACGCTGCAGCACCGGCGCTGCCGACATGTCGTTCGGATTGGTGCCGGGCTGATCCTGCGGTACGTCCATGCCCATGCCGCGGTACAGATCCACCCAGTGCTGGGCGATCTCCCCGGTCTGCGGGTTGCGGAAGTTCATCGGCTGCAATGCGAACACGTGGTGCGCACGGAAGGCGCGTTCGATGAAGTCCGAGCAGTAGTAGCTGTCCTCGCTCAACACATACGACGTGTTGTACGGCTTGCCCAGCATCGTGCGCGCGGTGGCGACCGCATCCTTGATGGCCGCCTGCTGCGGCGCGTGCAGGCGATAGACCACGATCTGCCGCTGCTTGGCGCGCGCCTCCTGGCGGAACTCGACCAGCGATTGCCGGCGCGATCCTTTCTCGTCCGCATGCAATACCTCCCAGCCCTTCGGCGTGGAAGCGACCAGGGCGACGTGATCGAAGCTGGGCGCGCCCTGCTTGCCGGTGGCATCGTCGATGGCCGCACTGAGGCCGCTGCGGCCGGCGGTGACAAACAGCAGATCGCCTTCGTGGACATCGACGGCCATCGCCACCGCTGGCCACAGGGCGGGCAGCAGCAGGCCGATCAGGAGCAGGAGGCGATGCATGAGGACTCTCGGACAGGCGGAATGCCGGAATTGTAGGGCGCGCGGTAGCATGGAGCGACCGGACCGGATTCAGGATGAGCCCATGTGTCGATACCGTTCTACCGCACTGCTGATGCTCGCCTGTGGCGTGGTGCTGGTTGCCTGCACGCCTGCGCCGCAGCCGCCGCAGACAGCGGGCGAAGCCGGGCCTGCCGCAGCGGCGCCGGCGATCACTGCCGCCGAGCCCACACCTGTGGCTGCACGCAGTGAATGCCCCCACCCGGAATTCGATACATTCCTGAAGCATTTCGGCAATGAGATCGCGCTGCAGGAAAAGGCTACTGCCGATCCGCTGCTGGACAGTTACATCGATGCAGAGGCCGAGCCGGAACCGCGCAAGGTGGAAAGCCGGTTGGCGCTGGCCGATGTGGAGTGGCCGGTGATGCCCGATCCTGCCGCGTTGGCCGGGCAGGGCCGCGAAATGCAGGTCAGCCTCCTGGCCGACGGGCAGCGGCAGGTGCAGATCCGTATGCCGGACAGCAGCGACCAGCAGACCTACACCTTTGCGCAGACGCCGTGTTGGACACTGGTCAAGCGTGAGGACGAGTCGATCTGAAACCTGATCCGGCACAGGCGCGGCGGGCCAGTGACTGCTAGGCTCGATCCCTGGTCCAGGCAGGGAGACGCCGATGCAGGCTTTCAGGAAGCACGCCACCACCACCGCCATCGCAGCTGTGCTGGCGATAGCCTCCCTCAGCGGCGCCCAGGCACAGTCGGTGCATGCCGATGACCGCGCCTACTTCGCCAATGCCACCGCCGAACAGGCCGCGCGTGACGCACTGGGCAAGCGCGTCGAGGCTCTGCAGCAGGCGTCCACCGTTGCACCCGCGGAACGCTTCCGGCAGGCCGAGGTACTGGAGGCGCAGTGCCTGCGCCATCACAGCTACCTGCACCTGCAGGCCGCCCGCAATGCGCGTGATCAGCGTCCGGCCCAGGCGCTGGACCAGGTGATGGGGCTGTGCAGCCGCATTGCCCGCAGCGGCCGCGCCGCTCTGCGCGAGGCGCCCGCGGATGCGCCATGGGCAGCACCCTATGGCTTCCTGCGCGCACGCGCGTTGAAGGAGGCCGCCGCCCCGGCCAACGCCGCGCTGGATGAGGCCGTGGAGGCACTGGCCGATCCGGCGCTGGACAGCTTCGCGCGCCTGCGTGGGCAGATCCTGCGCAGCGCCGAGTACCCGCAGATCGAGCACGGCGGCCGGCACTGGGACACGGGGCGCGACAGGCAGGCACTGGCCCGGCAGCCCGACCGCGCCCTGCGCGAGGCGGGCTGGAAGGGCTACTGGCAAGGCCTGCAATCGCGCCGTGAGCCGATGGCGTCGGTGCTGCTGGGGCTGGTGCAGGTGAATGACGCCGCGGCACGCCTGCAGGGTGACGGCTCGGCGCCGGCACATGGCTATCAGCGCATGGGCCTGGATACTGCCGCAGTGGATGCAACGCTGGTGGCGATCGAACAGCATGCGGGAGACCGCCGCGCCTATCAGGAGATGCTGCTGCACCACGCTGCGCGATCGGGCATCGACGCGCCGCAGATCTGGGATACCACGGTGCCCGATGCTGGCTACACGCCACCGATGCTGACGCTGGCGCAGCTGCGCGACAACGCCGCCGATGCCATGCAGCACCTGGGCCCGGCGTACGTCGCTGAACTGCGCGCGCTGCTCGATCCGGCCAGCCACCGCATGGATCTGGCCACCGAACGCGGTGACCGCAGCCAGGACGCGTTCTCCGTGAGCGCTCCCGGTGTGCCGGCAATGCTGTTCGTTGGTGTCCGCAGCGGGGACCTGGAAAGCGATGTCGAGATCGCCCATGAAGCTGGCCATGCCGTGCATGGCGAGTGGATGCAGCGGGGTCATGCGTCGCCGCTGCAGCGCAATGGCAGCCAGTGGCTGACCGAGGCGTTCGCGATCTACAACGAGCTGCGCTTCCGCGACCAGCTGTACCAGCAGGCACAGGACCCGCGTGCCAAGGCCTATTACCTGAAGTCGCTGCTGGACGACATGGTGCTGCAGCTGTTCACCTCTTCCGAGGAAGCGCAGCTGGAGCGGTCGATCTACCAGGGCGTTGCCGCTGGCACGCTGGGCACCGCCGATGACCTGGACGCGCTGACCGGGCGGGTGCTCGCACGCTTCGGCCAGCAACCGGAGCGCTACCCGCAGCTGCGCAACGCCTGGATCGGCAAGCGCCTGATGTATGAAGACCCGAACTATCTGGTGAACTACCTGTATGCGGGTCTGCTGGCCGTGCAGTTGTATGTGCAGGACCAGCGCGATCCCGAAGGGTTCCGTGCGCGCTATCTTGCCGTGCTTGGCGAGGGCTTCGATCGCGCGCCGAACGAGCAGGTGGCGCAACTGCTGGGGCACGCGCCTGACTGGGCGGCCCTGGTGGATGCCGATCTCCAGGTGTTCAACCAGACGGCGGCACAGCTGCAGGCGCTGCATGCGCGGATCGAGGCAGGGCAGGGTACGTGAAGATGCTGCGCAGGATGACGTGCACCTGGGCCACGGCATGGCTGTTGATGCTGTTGTGCCTGTTGCCGAGGGTGGTGATGGCCGGTGCTGCAGTCCCTGCGCTGGATGATCCGGTGGTGGACGCCGCCAACGCACTTTCGGCGGATACCCGCGACAAACTGCGCACGCAGGCATTCCAGTTGCAGGCGCGCACCGGCGCGCAGCTGCAGGTGATGGTAGTCAACCATGTTGGCGACGAAGGCATCGAAGCTTACGCACAGCGGGTGTTCGACCAGTGGCAGCTGGGCCGCGAAGGCGTTGACGATGGCGTGCTGCTGCTTGTGGCCGTGCAGGACCGCCGTGTACGCATCCAGACCGGCTACGGCCTGGAGGGCGCGATACCCGATGCCTATGCCGCCCGCATCATCGACAAGGCGATCGTGCCGCGCTTCCGCGATGGCGACCTTGACCAGGGCGTGCTGGACGGAACGAAGATCATAGTGGCGCTGATCGATGGCGAGGACCTACCGGCATGGGAAGAACCATCGATGCGCAACGTGCTGCCGGCCGATTGGCGCAGCGCAGACTCGGTGGTTGCACTGACGCTGCTGGCCGGCTTCCTTGCGGGTCTGTGGCGCTCGCCGCCCTCGGCGCAGGCGCACCCGGAGCGATTGCCGGCCTGGGCCCGCCCGCTGCTCGTCACGGCCGTGGTGGCCGCGGGCGTGCTGGCGGCGGCCATGTGGGCGCCACGCCAGGCACTGGCAGCGCTCTGCATCGTGTTGGCGTTGTGCGTACCGGTGGCGAGCCTGCTTGGCTGGTGCTGGCACCGCAGTCGCGGTGTGCGCGTGGTGCTGCTCGGCATGCTCGGGGTCAGTTCGGGGTTCTTCGTGGTGATGGTGGTGCGTGGCCAGTTGCCACCCAGTCTGGCCCTGCACACGTCGCTGGACCTGGCGGTAGGCATCGTGGCCATGCTGGTGTTCTTCCTCGTACAGGCGTGCCGCGCGCGCTGGCACAAGGACCGCAGCAGCTTCGGGGTGAGGTGCGCAGTGCTGTTGCTGCTGACCGCTGGCTACGTGCTCTTCGCACTGCTGGCCATCGATCGCGCCGGCCCGGTTGCGCGCCTCGCCATGACGATCGGGTGGAGTGCCGGCACGCTCGTGCTGTACTTCGCCTGGATTTTCACCATGCTGCCCGGTGAGAAGGCACGCGGCAGCCGCAGATCATCCGGCGGCCACCGCAGCGCGTCCAGTTCGTCATCCAGCAGTTCGTCGTCGAGCAGCTCCAGCAGCTGGTCCGGAGGCGGCGGCCGCAGCGGCGGAGGCGGCGCGTCGGGCAGCTGGTAGATCAGGTCGCCTGCACACGCCAGCCGAGTGCAGCGTCCTCCACAACGCCCGGGCCGGCCACGTCGCCGACCTGCAGCAACAGCCCCTGCGCATTGGGCAGGTCCTTCTGCTCGGGGAACCAGCGCCGGTCCGCAGCGACCACGATCAGCAGCCCTTCGTCGTCGCCCATCGGCGCGAACTGCGGCGAAGGCGGGCTGATCGGTTGCAGGCCAAACCGCAGGCTGGACTGTTCGCGCACGGCATCGACATCGTGGCTGGGCAGGCCGACCTCGCTCAGGCAGGTCAGTTCGCTGCCGTGGAAGGCGCCCTGATGCGTACTGTCGGGCAAGCGGCGGCGGCCGATCAGTTCCAGGATCAAGCCATCGGGGCCAGTGAAGTACACCGACTGCGATTGCCAGCTGCTTTCCAGCGCGAAGTAATCCAGCCCTGCTGGATTGCGCTGCAGTGGCGTGCGTTCGCGCAGCCAGGTCATTGCCTCGTCGAAGCGGTTGTCCGGTACGTTGAAGGCCAGGTGCACGCCTCCGACCGGACGTCCTTCAGCGGGCTGCAGTTCGATCGTGCTCCAGCCGATGTGCACATGGGGGCCGACCACGCGCTGCTGCAGCACATCGTGGAAGTAGCTGGCCACGGCACCGACATCGGAGACCGGCAGGGTGAGGTGCAGCAGACGCATGATCGTTCCTCCGTGGACGCGACCACTGTAGCGCCGGGCCGCACCCGGCGGCCACTAGCGCAGTGCGTCGGCGAAGAATCGCGTGGCTGCATCCACCGCCTGCCGGTGGGTTTTCGCCCTGGGAACCGACGTGTTGCACAGTCCGGGCAGCCTCTGCCCGCCGACAGCGGTACAGGCCGCCAGGAAGTCGTAGTGACCCACGTCCGGCAGGCGTTGCAGCGTTGCGCGCGGAATCTGCGCCTGTGCGGCCTCACCATTGGTCTCCGGTGGCGCGACGGTGTCTGCGGCCCCCAACATGATCGATACCGGCTGCCGCAACGCGGACAGCTGCGCGGGCGCGAACGCCTGCACGATGGCGGGTGCCAGCAGGAACACGGCACGCACGCCGGGAATCGCGCGCTGTGCGTCAGCCTCGGCGATCCAGGGGGCAAGCGCGGGCGAAGCCGCAGCGGCCCGGCGCGCCTGCATCGTGTGCGTGGCCGCCTCCTGTTGCGGTTGGCAGACGCCGTCATCCGGGTGCGCGGTGCAGAAGGCCAGCAGTCGCTGCAGGCTGGGCCGTGCACCGGCTGCCAGCAGCGCGGTGTAGCCACCGGCCGAGAAGCCGACCACGCCCAGCCGCTCTGGATCGACATGCGGGCCCAGGATCGGATCGGCCTGCACGGCGGCCAACGCAGCGCGCAGATCATCCGCGCGCAGCCAGCTCAGCATGCTGCCGGCCAGCGTCATCTCGTCGGCACCGTTGTTGCCGGGATGATCGACCGCGATCACCAGATAACCGTCCCGCGCCAGCGCCGTGCCCAACCAGCCCATCATGCGTGCGCTGCCGCCGTTACCGTGCGACAGCAGCAGCGTCGGCAGGCGAGCCCCCGCGACGGGAGCATCCACCGCTGCGCGTCCGACCTCGAACAGCGGTGCGTCGGGCGGGCCGATGGTCAGGGCGGTTTCCCGGCTGCCGGCCAGCGCTGGGTACCAGACCGTGTAGCGCAGCGCGTCGTGGTGCTGCCCATCGCGTACAGCCGCGCTGGCCACCGTGGTGGCGCCGTGGCGCTCGCCGGCCGCCTGCGTCTCGCTGCCCTCGGCGATGGCAGTGGAGACCATGAGGATCATTCCCAGCACAGCGGCCATCATGCGCATCTTCAGTTCCTTGTCAGTTGGGACGTTCGTCGACTGGCAACCAGATCTCCACGCCGCCGTTGCCGGTGTGCTCGTCGAAGCGGGTGTCGTAGCGCTCCAGATCGGGTGCATTGGCCAGGCTGAGGCCAGAGCCGGGCAGGTAATGATCCAGCAGCCAGAACCAGGTCGAGCGGATGGCCGAGATGTGCCCGCCGTGCCAGGCCACAAGATAGCGGCGCGCCGGCACGTCCACCCGTTGCCAGTGCGCCGGCACGGTCGGCAGCGCGCTGGCGGGCAGTGCGGCAATGTAATCGAAGCCGCCATCGTCGTCGCTGTTGCAGCACACACCGAAGCTGATCGGAGCGGGCGTCGGCCATTCGCGGTTGAGCTGCGCCCATTGGCCGGGAATTGCACCGCCACTGTCGCGGGTATGCCGCATGCCGATGCCCGCCACCTGGAAAGCGGGCGTGTCGAGCAGTCGCGGCGCCTCACCGCAGGGCGCCGGCGCATCGTCCACGCGGATCGCCTGTACCAGCGCCAGGCCATCGGTGCCCTGTTCGCGTACCCGTTCCGGCGTCTGCCCGAACTGTTCGTTGAAGGCGCGGGTGAACGCGGCATGGGTGGTATAGCCGGCTCCCAGCGCGACCTGCAGGATATCCCCCGCCCCGTCGGCCAACCGCTGCGCCGCAGCGGTCAGGCGCCGTCCCCGCAGGTAGCGCACCACCGAGGTGCCAGTGCGGGCCTGGAACAGGCGTGACAGATGGAACGGCGACAGCCCCGCTGCAGCGGCGATATCGGCCAGCGCCAAGGGCTGGTCCGCATGGGTTTCGATGTACCACAACGCCTTGCCTGCCGCGCTCATCCTGCCGTTCCCCGGATCCGATGCCGGCACAGTAGCGGATCGGCAGGCGCGGCGTTTAGCAGTTCTTGCGCTGCCGGGGCTTTGCGTCTGCCTGCGTACCGGCAACAATGCGTGCTTCATGGACGTGATGAGGGGCAGGGAGATGCGATCGACGACGTGGGATGCCAGGCCAGCGGAGCCCGGCCGATGATCGAGATGATCGAAATGCTGCTTGCCCTCTGGGTACTTCCCAGTCTGTTGACCCTGGCGCTGATGCTGCTGATGTTGTTCGGCGCGCCACGGTGGCGCGGCAATCCCTGGGTGTACCGTGTCGGCTTCGCGTTGCTGGGCGGGTTTCTGACACCGACGTTGTTGGGGGCCGGTCACGGTGGGTTGCCGTGCGCGACTATCGGCGGGCTGGTGATGATACTGACGCAGCTGCAATGGATCGGCGATCTGCAGGTCGACTTCATGGGGATCGGGATTCGCAACAGGGGCATCTGGATCATGTCCACCCCCGCGTTGGTGGTGTTCGCCGCCATGATGTTCGTTCCGCTGCGAACGGCACGGCCGGCCCGTTTCGGCTTTGGCGACGACGGCAACGGCAACGGCAACGGCTAGCCGCTGTGTGCGGGGATGGGGCGTGGGTCTGCATTGCCCATCCATGCATGGCGTGGATCTACGGATGAGCCCTGGCAGGGGCCAATCTTGGTTGGCGCATCAAGCTGTCGCACTGACGTCATGGCTCCTTCACAGATCGCGCCGAGACTGCGCGCCTTGTCCAGCCCTGTTGTTTCCGAACAGGTGCTGGCCCTGTCGCGTCCTCCCGGAGCCCTGCCGTGCATCGTTCGAAGCTCTCGCGTTCCATCCTCCTCGCCCTTTCCATGGCCAGCGCAGGAGGCGCGATCGCAGCGGAAGCCGATGCGGTCGATGCCGCCGGCGGCAGCCACGCCGCACCCACCCAGCTCGACGCGATGCTGGTCACCGGTACCCGCGCGTCCAACCGCACCCAGTTCGAAACACTGGCGCCGGTGGACGTGTTCACCAAGGAAGACATCACGTCCGTCGAATCCACCGACCTGAAGGACGTGCTGGCCCAGCTGGTGCCCTCGTTCGTGGTGCAGCGCCTGCCGATGGCAGATGGCCAGGTGTTCGTGCGTCCGGCGACGCTGCGTGGCCTGTCGCCGGACCAGACCCTGGTGCTGGTCAACGGTCGCCGCTTCCACCGCAGCGCGCTGCTCGGCAACCGTGGTGCGCAGGCCGCTGATCTGGCTCAGATTCCGACCAGCGCGATCAAGCGCATCGAGGTGCTGCGTGATGGCGCGTCGGCGCAGTACGGCTCGGATGCCATCGCCGGTGTCATCAACATCATCCTCGAGGATGGCCCAGGTACCGAGATCACCGCCGGCTATTCGCAGTACGCGCGGGGCGACGGTGCTTCGCGCGATTTCAGTGCGCGCACCGGCTGGTCGCTGGGCGACTACGGCAGCCTGGTGCTGTTCGCCGAATCGTCCAACTCCGACGCCACCTCGCGCACGCGCCAGCGCCCCGATGCCATCGCCTTGCAGGCTGCACATCCGGAGCTGGACGTGCCCAATCCGGTGCAGCGCTGGGGCCAGCCGGAACTGGAAAGCCGCCGCGTCGGCTTCAACGTGAAGGCCAATGCCAGCGAGACGCTGGAGCTCTATGCCTTCGGCCTGTACAGCCACAGCGATGGCGTCAGTGATTTCAACTGGCGCAACCCGGACACCACCACCGGCGCGTACCGCACCACCTCCATCTTCCCCGGCTGGAACCTGCGCTCGCTGTATCCGGTCGGCTTCAGCCCGCAGTACGGCAACGTCCAGAACGACCTGCAGCTGGTCGGTGGCCTGCGCGGCGAGATCACGCCGAAGCTGCGCTGGGATGTCAGCGCCTCGTATGGCCGCAACGCCATCGACTACAGCTTGAAGAACTCGATCAATGCCTCGCTCGGCCCGGCCAGCCCGACCGACTTCGATCTCGGCCGCCTGACCCAGACCGAGAAGAACGCCAACGCCGACTTCAACTACGAGTGGGAGGTGGGCGCGCTGTCCAAGCCGATCAACGTCGCCTTCGGTGGCGAGTTCCGCCAGGAGACCTACCAGGTGCGCGCCGGTGACCCGGCGTCGTACGCGGTGGGTCCGGGCGCGGCCGCGGGCCTGGAAGCCAATTCCAATGGCGCGCCGGGCTTCTCGGCCAGCCAGGCCGGGCAGTGGAGCCAGCGCAGCAAGGCCGCCTACGTGGACATGGAAGTGCCGCTGGGCGAGCGCTGGGGCATCGGCGCGGCCAGCCGTTACGAGGACTTCTCCAGCTTCGGCAGCACACTGGATGGCAAGCTGTCGGCGCGCTTTGCGATCACCCCGGACGTGGCCCTGCGCGGCACCGTGTCCAGCGGCTTCCGCGCACCGACGCCGGCGCAGCTCAACACCACCAGCACCACCCAGGGCCTGGACACGCGCACGCTGCAGATCTTCACCAGTGGCCGCCTGTCGCCGAACGATCCGCTGGCGCAGCTGCTTGGAGCCAAGCCGTTGAAGCCGGAGGAATCGCGCACCGCCTCGCTGGGCCTGACCTGGCGCACCGACCTGGGCCTGTCCGGCTCGGTGGATGTCTACCAGATCAAGCTCACCGACCGCTTCAGCCAGTCGGCCAGTTTCGCCATTCAGGCCGGTACGCCCAATCCGCTGGGCTATACCTCGGTGAACTACTTCACCAACGACTTCGACACCACCACCACCGGCGTGGACGTGGTTGGCAACTACCTGCGCGACCTCGGCGCCGGCCGCATGACGCTGACCCTGGCCTACAACTACAACCGTACACGCGTGGACAACGGCAGCACCTCGGTGGCCACCAATGAGACCCAGCGCGTGCTGTTCGAAGACCGGCTGCCCGAGCACAAGGGCAGTCTGACCGGCAGCTGGGACATCGGTGCCTGGTCGCTGATGGCGCGCATGCGCTACTACGGCGCCTGGACCGATTCCAGCGGCAACGCGGTGGGCGACATCTACCAGCGCTTCGGTGCGATGAGCTTCCTCGACCTGGCCGTGGGCTATCGCATCAACGAGCACCACAGCCTGCGCGTGGGCGCCGACAATGTGTTCGATCGCTACCCGGATGAGGCCACGTTCCAGGCCAGCCGTGGCCTGGTCTACTCGCGCAACGCGCCGTACGACACCGACGGTGCCAACCTGTACGCGCAGTACCGGCTGACCTTCTGATGGACGCTCGTCGTCGTTCCCTGCTGCGTGCCGGCACCCTGCTGCCGGCTGCAGCTGCGCTGTCTTCACTGCCTGCCAGCGCCGCTGCGCGCTACGCTTCGCCGATGGAGATTCCCTCGACGACCGTGGCGCCGGACGTGCTGGCCCACGATGAAGGCTATTGGGCCGCCGTGGCCAGCCACTTCGACATCACCGATGAAGTGAACCACCTGGAGAACGGCTACTGGGGCGCGATGGGTCGTGAGACGCTGGCCAGCTACCAGCGCCACACCGCTGAAGTGAATCGTGGCAACGCTTGGTATGGGCGCCGCGCGTTTCCGGCGCAATACATGGCGGTGCAGCGAGAGGTAGCCGAACTGCTGGGTGTGGGTGCTGATGAGATCGCACTGACGCGGGGGGCCACCGAGGCGATGCTGGCGCTGATCGGTGGCTACAACCGCCTGCAGCCCGGCGACCAGGTGTTGTATGCCGACATCGACTACGACAGCATGATCGGCGCGATGCGCTGGCTGCAGCAGCGTCGCGGCGTGCAGGTCGAGCGTATCGCGCTACCGGCCGTGCCCGACCACGCGCAGATCCTGCAGGCCTACGAGGCCGCGTTCGCGCGGTTGCCGCGCCTGAAACTGGTGCTGCTGACCCAGGTCAGCCATCGCCATGGGCTGGTGCTGCCGGTGGCCGAGATCGCCGAGCGTGCGCGGGCACGCGGTATCGATGTGATCGTTGATGCTGCCCATGGTTTCGGTCAGATCGACTACGCCGTGCCGGATCTGAAAGCTGACTTCGTGGGCATCAATCTGCACAAATGGATCGGCGCGCCGGTCGGTGTCGGCGCGATGTACGTGCGCAAGGGGCGCGTGGCGGACCTGGACCCGTACATGGGCGAGACCGATGATGGCCGTGTCGGCAGCCGCGTGCACACCGGTACGGTCAACTTCGCCGCCTACCTGGCACTGCCGGAGGCGATTGCCCTGCATCAGCGCGTAGGTGTGGCCAACAAGCAGGCGCGGCTGCGCTACCTGCGCGAGCGCTGGACCGTGCCAGCGCGGAAGATGGCGCACATCGAAGTGCTGTCTTCGCCGAACCCGGCGCTGGCCAGTGCGCTGGCCAGCTTCCGCCTGCGCGGGCGCACCAGCGTGGCTGACAACCTCGCGCTGCAGAAGCGCCTGCTGGATGAGCATCGGATTTTCACCACGTATCGCGATGGCCTGGACTCGGGTGCCTGTGTACGCGTGACGCCATCGGTGTTCACCCGGCCGGAGCAGATGGATGCGCTGGTGAAGGCCCTCTCCGCCTTGGCCTGACCCTGCTTTGGTGGGTGCCAACCTTGGTTGGCACATTCCAACCGTGCCGGGGAATCTTCCGCCGGCCAGCGGCCGGCGCTGCCGGTCGGGTGGGTGCCGACTGTTGGTTGGCACATTCCAACCGTGCCGGGGAATCTTCCGCCGGCCAGCGGCCGGCGCTACCGATCTGGTGGGTGCCAACCTTGGTTGGCACATTCCAACCGTGCCGGGGAATCTTCTGCTGGCCAGCGGCCGGCACTACCGGTCGGGTGGGTGCCAACCTTGGTTGGCACATTCCAACCGTGCCGGGGAATCTTCTCCCGGCCAGCGGCCGGCACTACCGGTCGGGTGGGTGCCAACCTTGGTTGGCACATTCCAACCGTGCCGGGGAATCTTCCGCCGGCCAGCGGCCGGCGCTACCGGTCGGGTGGGTGCCAACCTTGGTTGGCACATTCCAACCGTGCCGGGGAATCTTCTGCTGGCCAGCGGCCGGCACTACCGGTCGGGTGGGTGCCAACCTTGGTTGGCACATTCCAACCGTGCCGGGGAATCTTCTGCCGGCCAGCGGCCGGCACTACCGGTCGGGTGGGTGCCGACCGTTGGTCGGCACATCCCATTCCAGGGCTACCGCTCGATCGTCGGCAACGCATCGGACAACAACAACCGATCAATCCGTCGCAGCGCACTCTCCAGCTGTCGGCGGTCCGTCGCCAGCCCCAGCGACAAACGCACGCCGCTCTGGTGCGAAACCCTTGGCGGACAGAACGCCGAAGATGGCGCAATCGCCAGCCCCTGCAGCTGTGCGGTACGCACCAGCGTGGCATCGGTCCACGGCGCCGGCACCCGGCACCAGGCATGCAGGCCTTCCGCGCGCTGCAGCAGCGATGGCGCCAGCAGATAGCGCGCCATGCGCATGCGCTCGCGTGCCTCGGTGCGCACCTGGGCCAGCAGTGACTGCGCCGAACCATCCAGCAGCAGCTGGCTGGCCAACGCCGAGACCAGCGGATGACCCATCAGCCGCGTCGCCCGCAATGCAGCCGTCATCGCCTCGGCGTGCGCAGCGCTTGGGCACTGCACGAACGCAGTGCGCAGGCCGGGGCTGATCACCTTCGACAGCGTCGCCACGTAGAACACATGACGCGGTGCCAGTGCCGCCAGCGGTGTCGGTGCATCCTCGGCGAGGTGCCAGTAAGGATCGTCTTCGATCGCCAGCAGGCCTTCCCTCTCCAGAACACGCGCCAGCGCTTCGCGCCGCTGCAGCGGCAGGGTCAGCGCGGTCGGGTTCTGGCAGGTGGGATTGAGATAGACCAACCGCGCGCCGCTTTCGCGTGCCAGCCGGGCCAACGCATCGGGGCACATGCCGTGTTCGTCGCTGTCCACCGGCAGCAGCCGCCGGCCCAGTGCGGCGGCGGCCTGCAGCAGGCCCGGATAGACCAGCGCATCGCAGAGGATCGCATCATCGTCGCGGCCCTGGCTGACCAGGATCGCGGCAAGCGCCACCTGGGCGCCTTCGGTCAGCAGCAGGCAGGCGTCGTCCACCTTTCCCAGCATCGGTTGCAGCCAGCGCGCCGCTGCGTGGCGGTCGGTCGGGTTGCCGCCGCCCAGGTGATAGGTCATCAGGTTGGGCGCGTTGCTGCGTGCAAGCACGGCGGCGGCGCCGCGGCGCAGGGTCTCGGCCAGCGCATCGGCGTCGGGCACCGGTGGCACGTTCATGCTCAGGTCCACCACCTGGTCGAAGCCGGCCTTGGGCGGTGCGATGAAACTGCCTTGTGGCCCGCGTGCTTCGATCAGGCCGCGCTTGCGTGCTTCATCGAAGGCGCGGGTGACCGTGGTCAGGTCGATGCCGAGCTGCTGCGCCAACGCGCGCTGCGAGGGCAGGCGCTGTCCGGGTGCGAGGCCGCCACGGCGCACCGTGCGTTCCAGCGAATTGACGATGCGCAGGTAGATCGGCCCGTTGTGCGCGAGCACGTCCTGCACCCATTCGCGCGCTGCGACATCCGGTCGCGGCATGTACGGAGCATGTCGGGGCGTATCGTTGCTTCCAACGGCGGGAGCCTGTCCATAACCATCGGTCGGTTCGGACAGGTGACCGCCGTTGTTGTTTGCGGCGGCCGCACCGGCCAGCGTCAGTGATGTCATTGCGCGTCCTCAGCGCTTGGCCTGCCAGGGGCAGTAGCAGCCCACGGCAAGCAGTCCCTTTGGGCGCACGGTCTCGCCGCGCACCAGTCTGTCCAGCAGCGGTTCGACAAAGCTGTTGGCCGAGTTGCAGACCATGCCGATGCTGTACGGCCCGGCATAGGCGAGGTGGCCCTGGCGATCCCAGATGGCTACGGCGGGGCTGGCCGGGATGTGTTCGATACCGTCGATGGTCGGCAGGTTGATCACCTTGTTGCGCAGCGGCTCGGGCAGCTCGCCCTGGGTACCGGGGCGGCGGATCGCATAGAAGTCGATGCCGGCGCGGCGGTACATGCTGATCAGGTAGCTCAGGTGCGCACCGGTCTCGCGGTTGCACACGCTGCAGGCCGGGTCCCAGAAATGCACCACGCGGATGCGGCCGGTATCACCGGCCAGATCGGCCGGCAGGCGCAGTTGCGAGTCGTCGAAGACGATGGCCTGTTCGGTGAAGGTGGACTGCGCGCTGTAGCCGAAGTACTGCCACAGCGCAGCCGCCACGCCGGCCATGAACAGGCAGGCGAGGGCGATCATCGTCGGCAGCAGCCAGCGGCGACGCGGCGCGGCTGCGCCCATCAGGACGCGTCCCCGCCGAACTTGTGCACGTACTGCTTGCGCATCTCGCGGCAGGAATCGGCCTGCGCGCGGCGCTGGATCTCGCTACGCGACGGATCCTCGCTGCGCTGCACGCACTGCTCGATGGCGTGGCGTTCGGCGGCCTGCACGTCCACGGTCTGCGGCTGCAGGCAGACCCAGGCCAGCGCGGCCAGCATCAACACCACAAAGCCACCGCACCCGGCCATCACCAGGTGGAACTTCAGTTTCTCGGCGCGCATCGATGCACGTCCCTTCATCCATACATTGCATACAAAATATCATCTTGTATGGATGAAGTGCCATGCACCCGGTTCAGACGATGGCGTTGTGCCGGGCCTCGGGGGCTTCGGACAGAATCTCGTTCAGCTTGGCCAGCGCCCCGGCCAGCGCGCCCTGGTCGACTGCGCCTCCCAGCGACAGGCGGATCGCGTTGCCCGGCGGCGGCTCTTCCACGCTGAAGGCATCGGAGCTGGCGATGCCCAGGCCCTGTTCCTGTGCGGCCTGGATCAACCGGTACTGGTCCAGCCGTGGCGGCAGCGGCAGCCACACATGCAGGCCGGCCGGATGCGCCTGGGCGCGGGGCGGCAGGAACTGCGCGGCAATCGCCTGGCGCTCGCGCAGTTCCTGCTGGAAGCGCTGCACCATGTCCCGGGCCTGGCCGCTGCGGATCCACTGCGACGCCACCGCCACCATCGACTGGGTCGGCATCAGTGCGATCGCACGCAGGGCGTCCAGCACCGGTTCCATCGGCTCGCCGGCCGGCACCACCAGGTAGGCGGTGCGCAGGCCCGGCGCCAGGCACTTGGACAGGGTGGAGATGTAATACACCGGGCAACCGGCGTGGCGGTGGGCGGCCAGCGGTGGCGCGGCGTCACCGGCCAGCAACCAGTAGGGATCGTCTTCGATCACGGTCAGATCGTGGCGCTCCGCCACCGCCAGCAGGGCCTGCCGGCGCTGCGCCGACATCGTTGCCGTGGTCGGGTTCTGGATGGTCGGCACCAGGTACAGCAGGCGCGGGCGGCGTAGCTGGCAGGCCTCCTCCAGCGCGTCCGGCAGCATGCCCTCGGCGTCCATCGCCACCGGCACCACGCCCCGCTGCAGCACGCGCGCGGCGGCCAGCAGGCCCGGGTAGGTCAGCTGCTCGGCGGCGATCAGCTCGCCCGGCTGGGTGCGGGCCAGGATCAGCGCGCACAGCGCGGTCTGCGCGCCCGGGCAAATCACCACCTGGTCGGCACCGACCGTGCCCAGCATTGGCGCCAGCCACTGCACCGCGGCGGCGCGGTCCTCACGGGTGCCGGCGCCGACGTGATAGCTCATCAGTTCGCCCTGGCCCAGCTGCTGGCCCACGTGCTGGAAGCCGGCCTCCATGCCCTGTGCGAACGGCGCGCTGCCCAGCAGCGGCGGGATGTTCATGCTCAGGTCCACCGAGGTGCTGCGGTTGCCGGCCGACAGCGCGATGAAGGTGCCGCCGGCGCCCTGCGCGTCGAGCAGGCCGGCCTGGCGCAGCTCGGCGAAGGCGCGGGTGACCGTGGTCAGGTCCACGCCCACCTGCTGGGCCAGGTCGCGCTGTGGCGGCAGCCGGTCGCCCGGGCGCAGCACGCCGTCATCCACCGCCTCGCGCACCTGCTGGGCAATCTGCAGGTACAGCGGGCCGGCGCCCTCGCGGAAGGGGCGAACCCAGGTGCGATTGGGGTGTTTCAGGCGGCGGCCGGCGGCAGGTGGCGTCATCGGTCAGTTTTTTCCATACGTACAGATGCACAAGTCCATACAATGCTGTATCTTGTATGGGCTTGATTGGAGTGGTTCGCCTGCTTGTAGGCGACCTCGTACCCACAGTGTAGCCGCTCCACGCCCGGGCGCTGCGCGCAGGCGAGCCGGTCAAGCGCGCTTCTTCAACAGGGTTGACCTCCAATGAATATCTGCTGGAACCGCATCCGCCTGGCGCTGGTCGCCCTGGCCTGCGTCGGCCTGTCGGGCTGTGACTGGGTGCTGCTGGATTCGAAGGGCATGGTCGGGCTCGCCCAGCGCGACCTGATCCTGATCTGCATCGGCCTGATGCTGATCGTGGTGATACCGGCCATCGTGCTGACCTTCGTATTCGCGTGGCGCTTCCGCGCCGGCAACACCAAAACGAAATACACGCCGGACTGGTCGCACTCCACCAAGGTGGAAATCGTGGTCTGGGGCGTGCCGCTGATCATCATCGCGGTGCTGGCGGTGATCGTGTGGAAGTCGACCCACGAGCTGGACCCGTACAAGCCGCTGGACGTGGCCGGTGAGCCGCTGCACGTGGACGTGATCGCCACCGACTGGAAATGGGTGTTCGTGTACCCGGACCTGGGCATCGCCACGGTCAACCAGCTCAACTTCCCGGCCAACCGCCCGCTGGCGTTCAACATCACCTCCAACTCGACGATGAATACCTTTTTCATCCCGCAGCTGGGAGGGCAGATCTACGCGATGGCCGGCATGCGCACGCAGCTGCACCTGATCGCCAACGAGCCCGGCCAGTTCCGTGGCATGTCCGGCAACTACAGCGGGCATGGCTTCTCGAACATGAAGTTCATCGCCACTGCCAGCAGCAACGAAGACTTCGATCGCTGGGTGGCCGAGGTGCGCAGCGCGCCGGACGCGCTCAGCTTCACGCAGTTCAAGGCGCTGGCCGCACCGTCGAAGAACGTACCGGTGCAGCACTTCTCCAGTGTTGAACCGCTGCTGTTCAAGAAGGTCATCGACCAGTTCATCGGCGTCGGTGAGAACACCGCTGCTGCTACCCCGGCGGGCGCTGCCGGCGGTGCCCAGGTTTCCCAGGAGTAACGAACATGTTGGGTAAATTGACGTGGGAGGCCGTGCCACTGCACGAGCCGATCGTCGTGGTCACATTGGCGGCCATGGTGCTGGGCGGCCTCGCGCTGCTCGGCGCGGTGACGTACTTCAAGCTGTGGGGTCCGCTCTGGCGTGACTGGTTCACCACCGTGGACCACAAGAAGATCGGCATCATGTACGTGGTGGTGGCGCTGGTCATGCTGGTGCGTGGCTTTGCCGATGCGCTGATGATGCGCGCGCAGCTGGCGGCGGCCGGGCCGGGCAGTGACGGCTTCCTGCCACCGGAGCACTACGACCAGATCTTCACCGCGCACGGCGTGATCATGATCTTCTTCGTGGCCACCCCGTTCGTGGTCGGCCTGATGAACATCATCGTGCCGCTGCAGATCGGTGCGCGCGACATGGCGTTCCCGTTCCTCAACGCCTTCAGCTTCTGGATCTTCGTGGTCGGCGCAGCGTTGATGATGATCTCGCTGGGCGTTGGCGAATTCGCCATGACCGGTTGGGTCGCCTATCCGCCGCTGTCGGGCATCGAGTTCAGTCCAGGGGTCGGTGTCGACTACTACATCTGGGCGTTGCAGGCTTCGGGCATCGGCACATTGCTGACCGGCGTCAACCTGTTCATCACCATCCTGCGCACGCGTGCGCCGGGCATGACCCTGATGAAGATGCCGGTGTTCACCTGGACCGTGCTGGTCACCAGCGTGATCATCATCGCCGCCTTCCCGATCCTGACCGTGGCACTGGGTGCACTTACCCTGGACCGTTACCTGGACTTCAATTTCTACACCAACACGTTGGGTGGCAACCCGATGATGTACGTGAACCTGGTGTGGGCCTGGGGCCATCCGGAGGTGTATATCCTGGTGCTGCCGGCGTTCGGCATCTTCTCTGAAGTGACCGCCACGTTCGCGCGCAAGAAGCTGTTCGGCTACAAGTCGATGGTCGGTGCCACGCTGGCGATCGGCATCCTGTCGTTCATTGTCTGGCTGCACCACTTCTTCACCATGGGCTCCGGTGCCAGCGTCAATGCCTTCTTCGGCATCATGACGATGATCATCGCCATCCCCACCGGTGTGAAGATCTTCACCTGGCTGTTCACCATGTACGGCGGCCGCGTCGAGTTCAGCGTGCCGATGCTGTGGACCATCGCCTTCCTGGTCACCTTCACCATCGGTGGCATGACCGGCGTGCTGCTGGCCATTCCGGGCGCGGACTTCCTGCTGCACAACAGCCTGTTCCTGGTCGCGCACTTCCACAACACCATCATCGGCGGCGCGCTGTTCGGCTACCTGGCCGGCTTCGCCTACTGGTTCCCGAAGGTGTTCGGCTTCACGCTCAACGAGCGTCTGGGCAAGTGGTCGTTCGCCTGCTGGGTGATCGGCTTCTACCTGGCCTTCATGCCGCTGTACATGCTGGGCTTCATGGGCATGACCCGC
This sequence comes from Stenotrophomonas sp. YJH_SMC_133, assembly GCF_059370655.1. Lineage (NCBI taxonomy): Bacteria > Pseudomonadati > Pseudomonadota > Gammaproteobacteria > Lysobacterales > Lysobacteraceae > Stenotrophomonas > Stenotrophomonas sp. YJH_SMC_133. Next base: position 25,071 of record NZ_JCAFTW010000018.1, read on the forward strand.
CGCATGAACCAGTACGACAACCCGGCGTGGACGCCGTACCTGATTGCCGCCTTCATCGGTGCACTGTTCGTGTTCGCGGGCATCATCCTGATGCTGGTGCAGATCTACGTGAGCGTGCGCGACCGCAAGCGCAACCTGGACCTGACCGGCGACCCGTGGAATGCACGCACGCTGGAATGGGCCACGCCGTCGCCGCCGCCGTTCTACAACTTCGCCGTGGTGCCCAAGGCCGATGAGCTGGACGCCTTCCACGAAGCGAAGAAGCGCGGCCTGCCGCCGCCGCCGAAGAAGTACGCACCGATCCACATGCCGAAGAACACCGGCGTGCCGCTGATCCTCAACATCTGGATCCTGGTGCTGTGCTTCGCCCTGGTCTGGCACATCTGGTGGATGGCCGCAGCCAGCTTCATCGCGATGATCGTCACCCTGATCGTCCGGTCCTACGACGAGGACGTGGACTACTACGTCAGTTCCGAAGAGGTGGCGCGCACCGAAGCGGCCAGCCTTGCCAAGCTGAAGGAGGTACGCGCATGAACCTGTTGACCCGCCCCGAGCTGGCCAGCGACACGCAGGCGCACGAGGACCACCACGAGCACGACCACGGCCACGAACAGGGCGGCATGAAGGTGTTCGGCATGTGGGTCTACCTCATGTCCGACCTGGTGCTGTTCGGTTCGCTGTTCGCCTCGTACGCGGTGCTCAGCACCGCCTACGCAGGCGGCCCCACCGGCAAGGACTTGTTCTCGCTGCCGTTCGTGATGGCCGAGACCTTCCTGCTGCTGGTCTCCAGCATCACCTACGGCCAGGCCGTACTGGCGATGCATCGCCACGACACCTCGGCGGTGCTGCGCTGGCTGGGCGTGACCTTCGTGCTCGGTGCCTCGTTCATCGGCATGGAGATCTACGAGTTCTCGCACCTGATCCACGAAGGCGCAGGCCCCAGCACCAGTGCCTACCTGTCGGCGTTCTTCGCGCTGGTCGCCACCCACGGCCTGCACGTGGCCAGCGGCCTGATCTGGATGGCGGTGGTCATGCACCAGGTCTACCGCCGTGGCCTGACCCCGACCAACATCACCCGCGTGTCGTGCCTGAGCCTGTTCTGGCACTTCCTGGACCTGGTGTGGATCTGCGTCTTCACCTTCGTCTATCTGATCGGAGCCTTCTGACATGGCCCACGTCGAAACTTCGCGCGCCGGCAATGCGCACGGCTCCACCAAGTCCTACCTGATCGGCTTCGTGCTGTGCGCGCTGCTGACCGTGGTGCCGTTCGCACTGGTGATGAACCCGGTGCTGTCGCGGCCGCTCACGCTGTTCCTGCTGGTCGGCTTCGCGGTGGCGCAGATCCTGGTGCAGCTGGTCTATTTCCTGCACATGGACCGCAAGTCCGAAGGTGGCTGGAACCTGGCCAGCTTCGTGTTCACCCTGGTGATCCTGTTCATCATCGTCGCGTTGTCGGTGTGGATCATCTGGAGCATGCACTACCACATGATGATCAACTGAGCCTGCGAACCGTGAAAGGCATCGCGTTCCCCCAACGTGGCCTGCGGCTGGTCGCAGGCCTGCTGCTCGGCCTGCTGGCCGGCTGCAGTGCGCAGTCGCGCATGGACTTCTACTCCAAGGACATCGCCTGCGAAGAGCTCGGCCAGCAGTGGTCGATGCCCGACAGCCACGGCACCGTGCGTGGCCCGAAGGACCTGCAGGGGCAGGTGACCTATCTGTTCTTCGGTTTCACCAGTTGCCCGGACGTGTGCCCGACCACCATGGTCGAGCTGAGCCAGGTCAAGCACCTGATGGGCAAGGATGCCGACCAGCTGCAGGTGGTGTTCGTCAGCGTTGACCCGGCCCGCGACACCCCGGAGGTCGCGCGCACCTACGTGGAAGCGTTCGACCCCAAGGCGATCGCACTGGTCGGCAACGAAGCGCAGCTGGCCGCGATGGCCAGCGACTTCAAGGCGTTCTACGAAAAGGAACCCGGCCAGGTACCGGATACCTACACGATGAGCCACATTGCGGGCGGCTACGTGTTCGACCGCCAGGGTCGACTGCGCCTGTTCGCGCCGTACGGCATGCCGGTGGAAAAGCTGTTCTCGGACGTGCAGCGACTGCTGCTGGAGCCCGCTCATCCCGCCGCCGGCAACGACGCGCTGGCCAGCTGCAGCCGCAAGCACAGCGACACACTCGCCGCCCGCTGACGCCACCTTTACCGCGGTGGGTGCCGACCGTTGGTCGGCACACCCCCACACCAATCCCCGGCCGGCCAGGAGAGCCAGCCGGCCGGGGGCACCACTCAACGCCTTACTTGGTTTCTTCCCACTGCACCACGTCCGGCTCGGTGGCGCGGATACCGGCGGTGGACAGCAGCCTGGTGGTCGCATCCAGTGCCGCGTTCACCGACGGATACTCCACGATGGCCTGGCCCGAAGCCTTCGACACCTTCACCACGGTGCCACCGGTGGCCGTAGCCGCGCGCTGGGCCGATGCCGCATCGGTGAAGAACACCTTGACCCGCGAGGTCGCCACCACCGGCGCTCCGTCGCGGGAGACCGCCGCCGCGAACTTGCCGGCACCGGCATCAGCAGGCGCGGCCGCTGCGCCATCCAGCGAACGCTTGGTACGCGAACTGGTGGTCGCCGCCGCCTGCGGGGTGATCGTGAACTGACCGCCGCTGGCCTGCTTCACGGTGGTCGAGGGAGACAGCTGGAAGCGCGTGCCGCCCACATCGAACGAGCGGCCGGTAGCGGACGCCTTCAGTTCCTGCGCATCCACGGTCGACAGGGTCCTGGCTGGAGGGGTCTGCCCCGAGCTCTGTGCCCAGGCAGGGGAGGTCATCGCCGCGAAGGCGAGCGTGCTCAACAGAATGGTGGTCTTCATCATCAGTGCCCCAGAACGCGGATCTTGAAGAATTCGAGGTTGCCGCGCGAAGCTGCGGTCGCGGCCTGCCCCATGTCGGTCACTTCCAGCGTCCAGGTGCCGCTGGCATTTTCATCCAGGAAGGCATTGCTGGACAGCAGGTCCCAGCTGGTGAAGTTGCTCTGCGCGCCACCCGTGCCCGAACCGATCGCGGTGAACGCCGGTTGCACCACGCTGCGGGTGCCGCTGGGCGACACCAGCACGAACTGCAGCTGGCGCGTGTTGCGGTGGTTGACCCGGAAGCCCAGCTGCACGCTTTCGATGTTGCGCGCGCCGTTGGCCAACTGGAAGGTCAGGCGTGCGGCGGCAGCCGAGGTGTTGCCGATGGCCACGGTACGCGTGGTGTTGCGCCAGCCGCTGTCGACCAGCGCACCGAGCGACTGGAAGTTCTCGGCGACCTGCACTGCACGTGCAGCGTTGACCACGCCGAAGCCATACCAGTTGCTGTAGGCACGGCCGGCAGCATTCACCGTCCAGCCCGGCACCAGCGTGCGCCCGTCGGCCAGTGTCACCGCCGGCTGGTTCGGGTGGTTGCGGGTGGCGGTAGTGGCCAGGATGTACTTCACATCGCGATAGGACAGGTTCGGATTGGCTTCCAGCACCAGTGCGGCCACGCCCGACACCATCGGTGCCGACGCCGAGGTGCCGTTCATCTTGGCGGTGTAGTTGCAGGTGCTGTCGATGGCCGACAGGTTGCTGTCCAGCGTGTTCTGGCGGTTGGTGTTCTTGTTGCTGCCCTGCGCGCACCCGGTCACGTCGGTGGTGACGATGGCCGGGTCGTACGCGCGTGCCACCAGGCCGGGCGCGTACTGCGCCTGCAGGCCGTACTCACCGCCAAAGGCCGACACCCACAGGGCCGAGCCGGTGGAGGAGTACGACGAGCGCACGCCATCGGCGCGCACCGCGCCTACGGTGATCACGTTGAACAGGTTGTTGCGCGGGTCGCGGCCGGCCGGCACGCAGCCGGTGTTGCGGTTCTTGGTGTCGGTGGTGCAGACATCCTGGGTCTGGCTGATCGAGGCATTGTTGAAGTTGTTGCCGGCCGACTTCACGTAGATGCCGCCGCGGCCACCGCGCGTCCCCGACAGGGCCTGTTCATACGAACGAATCGTGTTTTCGCTGTACGCCAGCGGCAGGTTCGGATTGCCCGGGCCGGCGCCCCAGCTGTTGTTGAACACTTGCACGTCGGCCGACTCCGCGCCGTCCCACCAGGCGTACTCGATGTTGCTCTGCTGGTTGCCCAGGGCTGAGCGCGAAATCGGGTTGAAGCCCTTCAGCGTCGCCGCCGGGGCCACACCGCGCACGCCCAGGTTGTTGGCGCCCACCGCACCGGCGATGCCACCGACCATGGTGCCGTGGTTGTCGACATCCGGGTTGGTCGGGGTGGGGTTGTTCGAGCCATTGGTGAAGTTCTTGCCGGCCACCGCGGCCACGTTGGCCGCCAGGTCCGGATGCGCGATCTGCAGGCCATCGTCGACGATGGCGATGGTGACGCCCTGGCCACGGATGCCATTGCGGAACAGGCCATCCACGTTCAGATCGTTGCCGGCCACCGGCAGTGTGTCGGCCGGGACCGTCTGACCGGTGTTGAGCAGGTGCCACTGGATACCCGCCAGCGGATCCGCCTGTTGGGCCTGGGCGGTGGCGGCCAGGCTGCCCAGCACCAGGGCAGTGGCGAGGGCCAGGCGCGCAGAGCGCGGTGGCGCGGAGCGTTGCGTGTGTCGCTTCATACACGAATCCTTCTGTTGTGAATCGGCATGGCAGGACGGCGGGGCGGAACTGCCCCATCGCAACGAGCCAAACGCGACACAACGAACAACCCCCTACCTCTTCACACAAACAATCTGCGAATGTGCCAATTGCGTCACAAACGCTTAGTACGTCAGGTTATGACAGGGCATTCGAATGCCTTCACGCCATCTTCGCGCGTCTGCTTCGAGGGCCGGAAACGAGGTAATCACATGCAGATGAAGACACGCATGAAGAATGGACGCCAGCGTGCACGTGCGCGCGCAGACCAGACCCCGCTCTCGGTTGCCGCCATCCGCAAGGTGGTGCTGTCCGTGCATACGCGCAGCCACGACTATGGCGACGATGCCGATATCGCCGAGTTGCTGCCCGAGCTGGCCGCATTCGGCATCACCACGGTGAAACCGCTGCGGCTGTTGATGAAGAGGCACCGACGCGCGCTGCTGCAGGAGGAACGGATCGTCATGCGCCGCGCAGAGACGCTGCATCTGCGCACCGAGGGCGGCTCGGTGGCATAGACGTGCATGCCAACACCAGCCGCTACGCCATCGGCGGCCTGGTCCGCACCAGCATGGAACACGAATTCGGCTTCGAGACGATGCTGCCCTTCCACGAGGTGCGCGAGGACGAATCCGCGTAGCGGGGTGCCTGCGCGGTGGGTGTGGCAGCCCCGCCGGGTATCATCGCGCGCCCTCACATCGCGCTGTGTTACTACAGCCCGTGCACCCTTCCGCACGGAGCACGATGATGGTCAATCCGCTCGCCCAGGCCCATCGCGGCCTCGGCACCACGCTGTTCAGCCTGTTGAACCCGATACCCTTCGGCTTCTTCGTCGGTGCACTGATCTTCGACGCTATCTACCTCAACAGCGCCGAGGTGATGTGGGGCAAGGCCGCCGCCTGGCTGATCACCTTCGGCCTGCTGATCGCCATCCTTCCGCGCCTGATCAACCTGTTCGCGGTCTGGCGCCCCAACGGCACGGCCACCCGTATCGACCGCATCGACTTCTTCCTCAACCTGGTCGCGGTGGTGCTGGCCATCTGGAACGCCTTCGTGCACAGCCGCGATGCGTATGCCGTTGCAGTGCCAGGCACGATCCTGTCGGCGCTGACCGTGGCCCTGATCGCCTTGGGCCTGATCCTGCTGTCACTGCAGCCGCCGGTGCTGCAGGGAGGTCGTCATGGCTAAGCACATCCTGCCCACCGTCGCCGCCTTGGCATTGGCCGCCGCCCTGTCGGCCTGCGCCGGCAAGGCCGAGTACCATCCGGCCGACCAGTCGGGCCCGCAGCCGCCGCTGCCCAAGCCGGCCAACTTCCTGATGCCGCCGATGCAGGTGCCCAAGGGCGTCGGCTGGGCTGATGGACAGACCCCCACGGTGGTCGAAGGCCTGAAGATCGAGCGCATCGCCGCCAACCTGCAGCATCCGCGGCGGCTGCTGACCCTGCCCAACGGCGATGTACTGGTGGTGGAAGGCAACGGCCCCGGCGAAGAACCGGTCACCACGCCCAAGCAGTGGATCGCCGGCAAGGTGAAGGCGCGCTCGGGCAAGGCCGGCAAGGGCGGCAACCGGGTCACCCTGCTGCGCCGCACGCCGGGCATGAACACCTGGACCCAGCATGTCTACATCGAAGGCCTGCATTCGCCGTTCGGCATCCAGCTGATCGGCGACACGCTGTACGTGGCCAACACCGGCAACATCGTGCAGTACCACTACGTGCCTGGTGAAACCCGCATGTCCGACAAGGGCCGCGAGTTCACCGACCTGCCCAGCACCATCAACCACCACTGGACCAAGGAACTGCTGGCCAGCCGCGATGGCCGCAAGCTGTACGTGGGCGTGGGCTCCAACAGCAACATCACCGAAAATGGTCTGGCCGTCGAATACCGCCGCGCGGTGGTGCTGGAAGTGGACGTGGCCACCCGTGGCAGCCGCATCTTTGCGTCGGGCATCCGCAACCCGACCGGGCTGGACTGGGAGCCGAGCACTGGCACGTTGTGGGCGGTGGCCAACGAACGCGACGAGATCGGTGCCGACCTGGTGCCGGATTACCTCACCTCGGTGAAGGAGGATGGCTTCTACGGCTGGCCCTACAGCTACTACGGCCAGCACGTGGACGAGCGCGTGCAGCCGCAGCGGCCGGACCTGGTGGCCAAGGCGATCACGCCGGACTACGCCATCGGCTCGCACGTGGCACCGCTGGGCCTGTTGTTCTACACCGGCCAGGCATTGCCGGCGCAGTACCACGGCGGCGCCTTCATCGGCGAGCACGGCAGCTGGGATCGTTCACCACTGAGCGGCTACGAAGTGGTCTACGTACCGTTCAAGGACGGCAAGCCGACCGGGCGGCCGCAGACCGTGGTCAGCGGCTTCGCCTCGAAGGACGAGAAGAAGCTGATGGGTGCGCCGGTGGGCATGGCGATGGACGCCGAAGGCGCGCTGCTGGTGGCCGACGACGTGGGCGACGTGGTGTGGCGGGTGTCGGCCAAGTAGCTGTGTAGCGTCGAGCCATGGCCGAAGAACATCCGGTAGAGTCGACTGTCAGTCGACTCGAGCGCGCAGCGCGTGCTTCCCCGGTAAGCAGCGAAGGGCAGTCGACACTACCCTGTCGACTCCGCCCTGCCGGTTCTGCCACCGGGTTCAGCGTGCCCGGAACCCGCTGAACACCGACTCGGCAGCAAACCCCACGCCACCCAGCAGCACGCCGAAATACACCACCGTGGCCACCACGAAACCATAACCGGCGGCCACCGCCGCACCATCGCGCTGGATGAAGCCAATCGCAAACGACATCAGTGCCAACGCGGGCAAGGTATTGCTGAAGGGAATCGGCCCAGCCGGGGCCATCAGCAGCAGGGTCGCGAACACCAGCATCAGGTTGTTCAGGCGCATCATCTTCTTCGAGCGCACCATCACCGCCAGCCGCATCGGCCGCGACAACCGCTCCATGCGGTGCACCCACTTCAGCGCACGGCCGAGGTTGGCCTTCAGCTTGTCGGTGGCGATCTCGCGGCGCGCAAGCTTCTGCGGCACCCACAGCGGGCGGTTGCGCACCCGGCTCAGGCCGATCAGCAGGATCGAGGCACCAAACACCGTACTCAGCCCGGGAATCGACACCGGGATGATGAAGATGGCCGAGAGCAGGATCACGATCAGCAACAGGCCTTCATCGCCCAGCGCACTGAGCAGGGTGCCGACACGCACCTGGTCGCCGGGCAGCTCGTCGATCATCTGCTCGATCTGCTGGGCCAGGGGGGCGCTGTCGTCGGTTTCGGGGGCACGGTAGGTCATGCGTCGCAAGCTTCTCCAGGGAAGGGCGGTCAGCGGGCCGTCCTGCGGTGGGGAACGCACAGGCTCCTGCAGTATCCCGGCCAACGTGGGCAAAGAGGTGAACCGGGCATGAGGGGGTAAACTGGCGTGCCCCGAACGAGTTGAACGCAATGGACATGGGCCGCAGGCAATCGACCATCGAACTGGTCGCCATCGACATGGATGGCACCCTGCTGGACCCGTCGCACCAGCTCACCCCACGCGCCAGGAAGGCCATCGCGCAGGCGCGCGCGCTGGGCGTGCACATCGTGCTGACCAGTGGCCGCCCGGTTCCGGGCCTGGCGCCGTACCTGCACGAGCTCGGCATCACCGGCAACGACGACTACTGCATCGCCTGCAATGGCGGCCTGGTGCAGCGCATCGGCACGCGCGAAACCGTGGTCGAGTATCCGCTCAGCTTCGACGACTTCCTGTTCTGCGAGCAGGTGGCCCGTGACCTGGGCGTGCACTTCCAGGCGCTGGACAGCCAGCGCATGTACACGCCCAACCAGGACATCAGCTACTACACCGTGGCCGACTCGCATCTCTCGCGGATGCCGCTGTCGTATCGCCGCGTGGCCGACATGGACCCGTCGATGTCCTTCATCAAGCTGATGATGATCGACGAGCCCGAGGTACTGGATGCCGCCATCGCGCGCCTGCCCAGCGAACTGACCGAGCGCTTCGCGGTATTGAAGAGCGCGCCGTACTTCCTGGAAGTGTTCGACCACCGCGCAGGCAAGGGCCCGAGCCTGCAGCAGCTGGCCGAGCATCTGGGCATCGACCGCGCCAACGTGATGGCCATCGGCGACCAGGAAAACGATCTGACCATGCTGCAGTACGCCGGTACCAGCGTGGCGATGGGCAATGCCATTGATGCAGTGAAGGCGGTGGCGCGGTTTGAGACCAGCAGCAATGCTGATGACGGCGTGGCGCGCGCGATCGAGCGCTTCGTCCTGCAGTAACCGCGCGGCCAGCTGCCCTGGTAGGTGCCAACCTTGGTTGGCACACACAAACGGCAAGCGCCGACCAAGGGCTATACCCACGTATAACCCACCCATCCCCACCGCCATTGGCGCTGTACCACGGTGCAATGGCGGATGCGGCAGTGCGATGCAAGAATTCCGCACGTCGAAATCACCCCACCGAATCCCACGGCAGATGATCGTCTTCGTCTGCTGACCGGCGCGCACTACGCCGTCACTCCCTCAACGCGATCGCACCGCCAGCCAGGGCGCCGACACCGGTGCTGCAACGCGCTGGGCGTGCGCCTGCGCCGCTCTCTCCCTGCACCCTGGATCTACTGCCATGAACACCCCACCCACGACGCGCCTCGCCCTGGCCATCATTGCTGCCATCGCCGCACCTGCGTACGCCGCAGAAACGCACGATGCCGCGCACGACTCGCCCACCACGCTCAACGCCCTGCAGGTGATCGCCACGCCGCGCGGTGCGGCCGTGGCACCGACCCAGGTGGTCGGCCCCAACCGCTACATCATCAAGGCCGAAGACCTCGACGCGATGGTCACCGGCAACAACGGCCTGGCCATGCTGAAGCAGGTGCCGGGCGCGAGCTATACCGCCACCGACGGGCTGGGCCTGGATATCTCGGCCACCAGCCTGTTCGTGCGCGGCTTCCGCATGAACGAAATGGGCATCACCTTCGAAGGCGTGCCGCTGAACGACAACGGCTTCCTCTCGCTCACCGGCACCAGCGTGGTGAACGTGGGCGTGCCCGATGGCATCGGCGCGATCACGGTCAGCCCCGGTGGCGCACCGGTCAGCGTGTTCTCCAGCAGCGTCAACGGCGGCAGCCTGGAATACCGCCTGCGCGAGCTGCAGGACACGCCCAGCCTGCGCGTGAAGCAGGGCGTGGGCAGCAACAACACGCTGGTCACCACCGCATCCGGGCAGAGCGGCCAGCTCGGCGAGCATGGCCCGAAAGTACTGGTCGACCTGCAGCGTGTGTCCGCCGACAAGTACCAGGGCGAGGGCACGCAGAACTTCCTGCGCGGCGACCTGAAGCTCCAGCAGGACGTCGCCTGGGGCGATTTCACCGTGTTCCTGTCAGACAGCAAGGCCAAGGTCTGGGGCTACAACAACATCTCCTTCGACATGATCCGCAAGCTGGGCTGGAAGGCCGACATCTTCTACCCGGACTACGCTTGGGCGTATTACGTGGCCTCGCCGGAGAATGCGGACAAGTCCTGCGGCGCCTACACCTGCGGTGAGCTGTCCGAACTGATTCCGTACGACACCGGTCAGATCACCCGTGACCGGGTGTCTTCGATCAGCCATCGCTTCCAGATCAGTCCGGCGCTGAGCGGCAACGTGCAGTTGTACAACGCCAACAGCCACACCCAGGCCACGCTGACCGACCCGACCGTACCGTCACCCAACGGCGCGCCGTTCTCCGAACAGGTGCAGACACCGCGCCTCAACCGGCTGGGCGGCATGCTCAACCTGCAGTTCGAGGCGGGCGCGCACACCTTCACCGCCGGCTTCTGGCAGGAGAAGAGCAAGGCCGCCGCCAAGACCGAGTGGTACCAGCAGCCGCTGCTGGGCGAGGGCCCGCCGCTGAAGGCCACCGGTCCGTTCGATGTGTATGGCCCCGCGTTCAAGACCGACAACGCATCGAGCTGGGTGACCCGCTCGCGTCAGTTCTACCTGCAGGACGACATCGTGTTGAACGACACGCTGAAGCTGGGTGTCGGCTTCAAGGCCGTGGATTTCCGCACCAGTGGTGGCGGCCTCGGTGATGCCAAGGACCGGCCGGTGAACGGCACGCTGCGCGCGAAAAGCAACTTCCTGCCGCATGTCTCGCTGTTCTGGAGCCCGACCGAATCCACCGATGCCTTCATCGACCTGGCCAACACCATGAACGGCTACCGCGTCGCCCAGCGCGGCAACATCGGCTACACCGCCTCGGCGTGGACCATCACCGACCAGGAAGAGTTCGATCGCGTGGCGGGCACGCTGCGTCCGGAGAAGAACTGGAACCTCACCGTGGGCGCGTCGCATCGCTTCGACCGGCTGACGATCACCGGCGACGTGTTCTACAACGACATCCGCAATCGCCTGCTGTCGGCGGCCATCGGCACCCAGTTCGCACAGATCAATACCGTGCGGTTGATGCCGAAGATGCACGTGATCGGTGCCGACCTCGGCATCACCGCCGATCTGACCGACCACCTGCAGTTCTACCAGGGCGTGGCCGTGGCCCGTTCCTACTACGACAGTGACTTCGTGGTGGGCGACACGGTGTACCCGATCAAGGGCAACGCCCAGCCGGGTTACCCGCAGATCTCGCTGGTCAGCGACCTGTCGGCGCATTTCGGCGATTGGCGTTTTGGTGCCACCAGCACCTCCTACCTGCGCCAGCCCTTCACCTACGAGAACGACATCCGCGTGCCGACGTTCTGGCAGGTCAATACCTATGCCGCCTACCGCTTCGGTACGGACAGCGCGGTGCCCGGCCTGGAGCTGCGGCTGGACGTGAGCAACCTGTTCAACCGCCACAACATCGGCACCGCCACCATTGCAGGCTCGTCATTCTCGGGGGATTACCAGACCCTGCAGCGCAGCGCGCCACGGCAGCTGATGTTCAGTACCTCGATGACGTTCTGAGGCAACGAAGGCCGGGGTCAGAGCCCTTTGCTGCGCAAAGGGATCCGACCCCGCAGCCATCCCGTGATCGGGGTCAGATCCCTTTGCGCAGCAAAGGGCTCTGACCCCAGACCCAGCTTTGCGCGGCCGGCAGCGATTTTCCGGCAACGACGCAAGGTTCCCACAATGTTGCTGGGTCATCCTGTTGGCATGGCACAGCACAACCCGCGAACCCTGCTGTTCGGCATCCGGGGCCCAGGACGGCTCCGGCAGGTGCCGTCCGTGACGCCTGTGATCGACCTGCAGGCCGAGTACCAGTTCTGGCACGTCTACGAGCGCGTGGTCCGTCCGTTGCCCGGTGGGGGGCTGCGGCTGGCCTGGCTGGTGTGCCAGAAGGTTTACCGGGACCGGTGGCAGCACCCGGACGACAGCGACGAGGCGGCGTTGTCGCGGGTGCTGTTTGGCGGGAACATGACGGCTGACCGGGCGTCGGAGCTGGCGGAGCTCCATGCGCTGGTCAGCCGTCGGGTGGCGCTGCTGGCGAAGCGGGGGCGGGTGGATTCCGCGGCGTGATGGCGGGGGCGGCATTAGCGCCGCCAGGCGGCCATGACCCGCTCCTGGTAGAGTCGACTGTTAGTCGACTGCTCTTCGCGTCGGCCCACCAAGATACCGCGCTTCGCGCGCGAGTCGACTAACAGTCGACTCTACCAACGACCACTCGGGACGGTGCTTCTAGGGCTTTCCCCGGTCCAACTGCCGGTAACCAATAGCCTCAGCCAGATGCGCTGTCTGGATCACTTCGCAACCCGCCAGATCAGCAATCGTGCGCGCCACCCGCAGAATCCGGTGCATCGCACGTGCCGAAAGCTGCAGACGCTCGATGGCCTGCTCCAACAGATCCTGATCGGCCTCGCTCAGCTTCGTGCACGCCCGCAGCGCCGCTGGCGGCAGATGCGCATTGAGCGCGCCACGCGCCTGCTGCCGGGCGTGGGCGGCTTCCACTCGTGCGCGTACCGCAGCACTGGGCTCACCCAGCGGCGTGCTCTCCCGCAGCTCCACCGCGTCCATCCGCGTCACGCCGATATGCAGATCGATGCGGTCCAGCAACGGGCCAGACACCCGCGCGCGGTAGCGATTGATCCGTTCGTCGCTGCACAGACAGCGGTTGCTGCGGTCACCGGCCCAGCCGCACGGGCAGGGATTCATCGCGGCCACCAGTTGGAACCGCGCGGGGTACTGCACGCTGCGTGCCGCGCGGGCGATGCGGATGTGGCCGGACTCCAGTGGCTCGCGCAGGGTTTCCAGTGCGCTGCGGTTCCACTCTGGAAGCTCGTCAAGGAAGAGGACTCCATGGTGGGCCAGTGATATCTCACCGGGGCAGGGCGGGTTGCCCCCACCCACCAGCGCCGCCGCACTGGCACTGTGATGCGGTGCCCGAAAGGGCCGCTGCCGCCACCGTCGCGGGTCCAGTCCTTCGCCACTCACCGATGCAATCGCGGCCAGCTGCAGCGCCTCAGTCTCTTCGGTATCCGGCAACAGGCTGGGCAGGCGCGAAGCCAGCAGTGTCTTGCCGCAGCCAGGACTGCCGATCAACAACAGATGGTGCCCACCGGCGGCAGCCACTTCCAATGCGCGTCGTGCATGCGCCTGCCCGCGCACGTCGGCCAGATCGGGTAGTGGCAACGGTGTCGTGTCCACGCGTTCCACGGGCGGCAACAGGCGCGGATTGCCCAACCCGGCGCAGCACTCCAGCAGCGTACGCGCTACACGCACATCGGCATGCTCGGCCAAAGCTGCCTCTGCGGCATTCCCTGGCGGTACCACCAAGATGCGACCGGCTTCAGCGGCGGCAATCGCGGCCGGCAGTGCACCGGCCACCGGCCGCAGCTCGCCGGTCAGCCCCAGCTCGCCCAGAAACTCGTATTGAAGCAGCGACTGTGGATCGACCTGGCCGCTGGCCGCAAGAATGCCCAAGGCAATCGCCAGGTCGTAGCGACCACCTTCCTTGGGCAGGTCGGCAGGCGCCAGATTCAACGTGATGCGCCGCTGCGGAAAGTCGAAGCGCGCGCAGAGCAGGGCGGCACGCACGCGCTCGCGGGATTCGCGCACGCTGGTTTCGGCCAGGCCCACGATCTGGGTGACAGGCAGGCCGCCAGAGAGATGCACTTCCACCCGCACCAGCGGGGCATCGACCCCGGCGCGGGCACGGCTGTGGACCAGCGCCAGGCTCATGTGTGGTTTCCTGCGGATGGATGTTCGATGGTGCGGCAGGCATTCGGCACGGCGCCATCGGGCATTGCGGGTGAAACGGCTAGGGGGATTCCGGTCAAGGGCGATCCTTCGCTCTGAATAGTCATCGCTGCGCATCAGGAGTCGCCTCGCTGAAGCGTCAAGATCGCCCCTCGATCCCCGATGGATGCACTCAATCGGCGGTTGCATAATCAGCGTACGAGGCGGTTCTTGCTTCGGCCTGCGTCTGAGTAGAGAGGATGGAATGAAGATTGTTGCAGCACAGATGCGGTCAGCTCCTGGCGACATCGTTGGCAATATCGAACGGCACGTGCACTTCATTGAACGAGCCGCCTCGTGTGGCGGTGCGGCGGTCCTCTTTCCGGAGATGTCGCTGACCGGCTATGAGCCGCGGTTGGCCGAACAGCTGGCAATGACCCCAGATGACGCGCGTCTGGAGGTATTCCAGTCTCTGAGCGATCGGCACCAGATTCTGGTCGCAGTCGGCGGGCCGTATCGCGGCAAGGATGGGCCGGAGATCGGCATGTTCGTCTTCCGCAGCGGTCAGGCACCGGCTGTCTACACCAAGCAGATGCTGCATGCCGACGAACTGCCTTATTTCAAGGCAGGAACCACGTCCCTGTCAGTAACCCTTGGAGAGGAAATTCTTGTCCCCGCCATCTGCTTCGAGTCGCTACAGATGGAAAGTGCATTGCGGGCCAAGGACGCGGGAGCGACGGTCTACGTTGCCAGTGTTGCAAAGAACATGATCGGTATGGAGCGGGCTCACCGCCACTACGCAACAGTCGCGCGGGAGCTTGGGATGATCGTGTTGGTATGCAACGGCGTGGGCCATGCCGATGGATTCGAGATGACGGGAGGGTCCGCCGCCTGGGACAACAGGGGGGCGCTGAAGTGCCGCGCCGGAACTGGAGACGAGGCATTGGTGGTGTATGACCTCGCAGATCAGAGCGGTAGTGCCGTGACACTCCCAGCAATGGGCACGCTCGGGAGTGCGGGCTAACGCCCGGAAGGCTTGAGATGTTCGGAGGGAGCATTCGCCTGATTCCGTCCAGGCAGGAACCCTGGCGTTCTCATGAAGAACCCAAGCGTCACGTTGCCATCAACCCAACCGCGGCCCCTGCCGGCTCTCTTCCTGCTGCCGTTCCTGCGCTTGCGCCAGCTGCTGCGACTGCTCCCGATCCTGAGCGCCGAGGCTCCGGTTGGCCGCTGCATACTGCTGCTCCGGCGCGACCGCCAGGGCGTCCTGTGTTGGCATCTGCACCCGGTTGGCGGCGGGGTCCGATGACGCGCCCGGTCCTGAGCGCGTCACGAACAGCGTGGCGCCCGCAGCACGGGTT
The DNA here is from genome assembly GCF_059370655.1 of Stenotrophomonas sp. YJH_SMC_133. Classification (NCBI taxonomy): domain Bacteria; kingdom Pseudomonadati; phylum Pseudomonadota; class Gammaproteobacteria; order Lysobacterales; family Lysobacteraceae; genus Stenotrophomonas; species Stenotrophomonas sp. YJH_SMC_133. The sequence goes on from NZ_JCAFTW010000018.1 coordinate 40,233, forward strand.
TCGGTGGCTTCACTCAGTGCCATGTCTACCTGGTCGCCGGGCTTGAACCCGGCTTCTGCCGCAAGCCGGTAGGCGCTGGCCAGCAGGCGGTCGCTGTTCTGGTCCCACGGCTTGTTGTTCTTCTCATCCAGCATGGCTACCGACGAGCGCAGCTGTTCCAACAGCCCGCTGCCATCTGGGCGCAGGGCCGTGCCGTGGCGCTGGTCTACGTCAGCGCCGTGCTGCGTGGCAGGCCTGGAGGTGTGTGGCGGCGATGCATTCGGTGCGGGCTCAGGTGAAGTTGGCGCGCGCGGCAAGGCATCCGCGGGCTGCTGCTCCGCAGTCGAGCGCTGCACGTGTGCCTGGGCAATCTCCTGTGGCGTGGTGACGCAGACGATCTGCATGCGTTCGTCATCTTTCCCGGCCAGTGTGGCCAGCGAGCCATCCTTCTGTACTTGCAGCATGAACGTACCGAAGTCGGGCACGGCGCGTGCATGATCCTGGGCAACGGCGGCTACGGCATCATCAATCTCTTCGGCACTGCGCACAATGCCGGCACTACGGTAGGCGTCCACCACCTGGCTGCGCAGGCCGTATTCGGTTGGCGTGGGGTTGGCCCGGGCGATGTCGGCCATGGACGTCAGCTCCTGTACGCCGGCCTGCTGGCTCTGGCGCGTACGATTGAGCTCCTCGACGATGCTGCCCTCGGCCGGGTTGGTGCCGTACACCCAACCCGGCGTTTGCCACTGCCCGTTGGCATCCTGCGTGTACTTCTCGCCGTTAGAAGCGCGCAGGGGCTGCGTCTGGGTCAGCGCGTTGGTGATCACCTCCGGTACCGGCTCAATGGTGGCGAACTCGTGCCAGTTGTACTGGTTGAACGCCACCTGGTAACGGGCGGCAAGCGCCTCCGGCGTGTTCAAGGCGTTCTGGGCAATGATGCGCTGCGATTCCCGTTCCAGTTGGCCCGACTTTTCCGGGCTGACAGGCACGCTGTAGTCAAAAGGGACGCGTCCATCAATCATCGCGTGGATGGAGAGGTTCCATTCGCCGTTGTGCGGATTGCGCACGTAGTGGCGGTTGGTTTCAAACGGCTCGCGCGGCGGCGTGCTCTCGCCGCCTGCATCAAGCTTGAAGGGGTTCTGCGGCCTGGGCAGGTTGGCCATGCCCAGTGAATACGAGTCGTTGGCGGCTTTGTAGTTCAGCTCATCCGCCAGCCGGCCACCGGCGACCATGGTGGTCTCGCGGTAGCTTCCGTCGGGCTGCGGCGTGCGCACGCTGCGGCTCCAGGTGCCCTTGGCATCTTCCGGATCGCGGCTCCATTCGTTGCCGCTGCGGTCCACCTGGGTGTAAACCGCTTTCTTGTCCTGGTACTGGGCCCAGTACTCACCGCCGAAGCCACCGGCCACGCCGCCCAGCAGCCCGGTAGCCAGCGCACCTGGCCCGGTCCACGATCCGGTGAACAATCCGTACCCCGCGCCCAGCAGGAAGCCGCCACCGAAGCCGCCTGCAGTGCGCCCCACGAAGTGGGTGGCCGCAGATTTTGCGCCGGCGTTGTTGCCTTCGCTGTGCAACTCGGCCACGCGGTGGCCGGTGATGGCGAAGTCCACCGCCAGTGCGGCAACACCCGCAGCCCCGAGTACGCGTGCGCCGGTAATCTGTCCCCGCGCGGTGGCAGCTTCGGCGGCGCCTTCCGCAGCGCCAGCGCGCCCAGCAGAGCCGGCCAGTTCCGGAGCGGTGGTTGCCGGGCCAGGGCGCACGATGGTCAGTGGCATCTCCGGGTTGAACGCCGTACGCACGCGGGCCGCGGTGTGCTCGCTCAGCGGCAGGCGGCCGCCCTGGTTGGCCTCCTGGATTGCGGTGCCCAACGATGCGCGGCCCCCCCAGCGCTCGCTCAGGGTGGAGTTGCCGGATTGGTCGATGGCATCCAGCGCCGCCGTCACGTTGGCTTCGGAGCGGGTGACGCCGCGCCAGCGCAACTCGGTCGGGTTGAGGGTCTTCAGTTCCGCAATCTGCGCGGCGTGGGTGCGCTGGTAGCCGTCCAGATCGGCGAAGAAGGTGCGGATCCTGGCGTTGGCTTCGGCCGGGGTCATGTTCTCCGGCGTGTTGGTGACCAGGTCGCCGTTGAGGATGCCGGCGCGAAGCGTGAACTCCAGGTTCTGGATGCGGGCAGCCATACGCTCGGCGGCGGCAGCGCGCACATCCGGCGCAGAATCCTTCGCCAACAGCGCTCGGCCATCGTAGCGTAGGTTTCTGCGAGGTCGTCGAGAACGAACTTCAGTTGATCCGAGTACGCACTCAACGGGCCGCCCGAGTGCGGCGATATACCCAACCGGGTTGCCAGCGCGGGGTTCGCGGGCAGGTTGAGGATGTTGTCGGAACCGTGGAGCGTGAAATGACCACTCCTGGCAAGCGACTTCAGCAGCTGGCTTTGTTCGAACGCATTCTGTTCGATCAGATGGTGTCCCTGGAAAACCGGTGTGTCGGCCATGCGCACCACCTCATTCAAGAATCCGTTTGAAGGAGCTCGTCCTAGAGATCGGCTACATCGCGCAGCCGTACGCCGGAGAAGTTGGCGGCATTCAATGCATCAAACATCGCGCGGTCGCAGATGGGCGGTGCGCCCATGCGATCCTGGCGGAAGATATGGGCATCACCCACAACGTCCTGTTTGAACACCAGGCTGGCGCCGCCGACGAGGCTGTAAAGCTTCTCGTCCTCGCCGGTCTGATAATTGTGGTCGAGCTTTATTCTCACGCGGGACGAGGCTTCATCCAGGGCGTCGAGCCTGCGCAGCACATTGCCCAGGTAGTACTGGGGCCCGGGGCTGCCGTCGGCAAGGCTGAAGTCGCAGGCCACAAAGGCAAACGCCTGGGGGTCCATCTGCTCAAACAGCTGCTTCAACGGTTCCGACACAATCCAGATGCCAGCGAGCTCTTCCAGATCGCGTGGCATTGCGCCCTTCTCGGGCACATGAACCAGGTGGGGGCGCTCCGGATACTGGCCTGGCGTTCCATCAGGACGCGAGATGACATTCATCCCCGGATCGATCAGCTTGTCTTCGTTGGCGATCTCTATACCGGGTACCCCGCCGTTGCTCAGCAAGCCTGCGTCGATCAGGAAGAATTCGCCCTTGTGAGATGCGGCTTCGGCTGAAACTTCAGTGGCGGTCGATTCGGTCACGGGGGCTTCCATCATGGATGCGGGGGCAGAACGGGAAAAACCGTTGAGCCGATGCTAGCGGGGCTTCTGCGCAGCCACAAGTTGCGCCGAAACGGTGCCGAGGGCACGTGGTTCACGCGGCTCTTTTGGAATTTCGGAGCAATGCCGAGGATGATGCTGCCATTCCTTCCACTGCCTGCAATGGTCTGCTGGATAGGCGGAATGACGAGGGAGATTCCAGCCGAGGGTGGCCTGGGTCCCTGAACACGCAGCGCTGGTCATCAGGCACCGACCTGTCAAGGCGCCCAAGCCGTGCCTCAACCCACGAAGGCCCCGCGCTTTCCACCAGCAACCGCCCCTGGCTCTGGTGCAGATCCAGCCAACGCTCGACGCTGGTGCGCAGACGCTCGATGTCCGGCGCCCGCCACCGCGCATCGGCAGGCATGCGGATCAGCACGCGCGAGGGCGCGTTCTCCACGTCCATCACCAGCACGCCCTTGCACCGGATCTCGAAGGACGTCGCCCCGGCATGGCGCGCGTGCAGTTCAAAGCCCTCGTGGGCCTTCGCGGTCACGAAGCCAAGCGCATCACTGCGCAGCAGGCGGTAATCGGCCGGCCGCAGCTTCTGGTAGGCCCACACCTGATCGCCCGCAGGCTCGGGCCACCCCATCCACACCGCCGCCATGATCGAGGCGCACACCGCCGCAGCGGCAAGGCCGTGGTTCTTCATTTGTCACCCCAGACACAGGCAGAATCGTACGCGCCACAAGCGCTCAGTCCTTGGGCCGTACCCGTTCGTGGATGAACGCAGTAAGCGCCAGATCGGCCATCACCAGCCCCTCCATCACCCGGTCGCCCACGTACTGCTCAGGCTCACCATTCTGGCGCGTGCGTTCGGCCGCCAGCAGGATCTCCTGCACGATGCGCTGGCCAGTGAGTGCGCAGTCGGCGTCGGACAACGCCATCTGCCGGCTGCGCAGGTGATGCCGCTCGGGCCAGGGCTGGCCGTCGGCCGCAGCGCCCGCGCCGATGGCGTGCAGGATGGCGATGAGGCTGTTGGGATCCAGGGCCGGGGCGGCCGAGGGCGCTTCCTGGATCGGGCGCGGGGGAGGGGAGTGCGGCGTGGTCATGGCGGGCTCCGTGCAAGCAGGCAGAAGCCGCCACCGATAAAGGTGGCGGGCAGAGCGTGGCTCGAAAACCGGATGTTGGGAACCGGCGGGTACAAGACCCCCACGCCCCGCCCGCCATAGCCGGCAGACGGATTGCCAGCCGGCACCACGCGCGGTGGTGCCGGCTGGCAAGCGCAAACTACTTCCCGACAAAACGGGTTTTCGAGTCCCGACCACCGATGCACGGTGGCGCAGTAACGATTACCTGCTGTTGTTCGGAATGCCAACGGGTAGGGGTCAATGCCGCCAAAACCCGAGACGCTTTTGGCATTGTCGCATAGCGTGGAAAGGGGCGAGAGCCTTGGTGTGCTAGGCGCAGCGGCACTTCTGGAACGGAGTCGTCAGAACCTTCCGTCAGAGATGTAGGGCGCGGCAAATGCGACAGCATTGGTCTGACGGTCGCTGATGGATGCCGCGTAATTCGCCTCCATGCGTGAGTGACTTTCTGCCTATTGACCCCGTGGGGCGTCACGCAGAATCTGACTACCGTTGTAGTCACCAGGAACTGTCCTGCCCGCAGCAGGAAGGTTCTGCGGCGTTTGAACGGACTCCACCCACTGGCGCAGGCCGCTACAAGGATCACTGGACGTGTTACGCCGCAATCGACTTCTTCTGTCTGCGGGTCTGCTCCCGCTTCCGTGGTTCCTGTTCTGGACCAGCGTTGCTGCCCTGTTCGCGCCGGGTTACAACCCGCTTGCCCAGCACGCCAGCGAGCTGCTGCAGGCGCCAACGCTTGCAAGCATCTGCGGCAGGATTGCGGCTATCGGCTCCGGTATGGGCTTCGTGGCGTTCTCCATCGGGGTATGGCGGGAGTCCGGTCGCCGGATTGCAGTAGGTGCAATCTGCTGGTTGGTCTTTGGCATTTCCATGCTGACCAACGGGCTCTGGCCCATGGGCCATCCGATGCACGGCTTCTACACCATCGGTATCGCCAACATCATTGCACCGGCGATGTCGCACATCGAATTGAGCGCGTGGTCGGCCAACCGAAGGGCGTACGCCGTGACCGCTATGGTGAGCATCGCGGGCATCGTCTATCTCTGGTTGAACGTGGTGGGAGCGGATCCGGAGGGCTTCAGGGGGCTGACCCAGCGGCTGTTCTCGTCGATCAACTCGCTGTGGCCGTTCCTGGTTGCGCTGTACCTGATGCGCAGGGATTCAAGCGCGCTGAAGGCGGAGCCTGTGCATTGATGGCGGCGCGCGACAGGAACATAGAGGGCCGAACAAGGGCTTCTCGATTCTCCGGCCCCAGCTCAAGGTGATCTTCTCGGGATTCATGCCAGGGTGCTCACTGTTCAAGCCGTGGGTGCTCTTCAACCATCTGTTCCTTGATGCTGGCACCACGGGTGGTAAGAGGGGAAAGGTCGTGCGCGCCTTCTGCTATAAGTAGGGACCGCGCCCAGAGGGCCTTTTGGAAGATTGTGGGCTCATGGAGTTGTACTGGCGCTTGTTCACCAGTTGCACATCGCAGCAGGCGGCTCTCAAGGTCGCGGCGCGGATGTTTGAGCAAGCAGGTCTTGAAGTCAGCAATCTCCACGCCGAGCCATATCACAAGGGCGGCTTCATGGTGAGTGCCTGCTCCCGTCATGCTGCGCAATCGTGGCCTGAGTTTGTGGTTCTTGCCCTGGCTTCGGCACAGTGCACCGGCCGCGGATGGCTCCTGAGTGGTTCAATTGCGGAAGAGCTGGATGCTTGGTCCAATCATTCCTTGGTTTCCGGTGTTTCGTCTATCCATATCCAGGCGGAAAGGCGGGAATGACGAATCGCTGAAGTAGATGCCTAGTTCCGGCTTGGAGCTGCTCCAGAGACCAAAGCCGCTAGCCGGTAATCGCCTTGCAGTAGCGTGTCACGAAGAATGAACTCGTAGGATTCCAGGTGGTTGCCATGCGTAGTGGGATGAGTCTCTGCGTACTCTCCACGTGGAAGCAGCAGCATGAAGACGAGGACTTTTTGGACATGTTCAAGTAGGGGCCGGCTCGAACATTCTCTCAGGGCCAAACCGCTTCGTGGCTGGGCGTGGTTGAGATATTGCGAGTGTCCGCATCTGGCCACAGGGCGTCATGCGAAACATAAAGGACATTGGCTCGGTCAATGAGCCCACCGCCGGGTCCGGGTACGCGCTGGCTTGTCAGCTGCGCATGGTCGGTCTAGGATCGAACTGCATTAAGGTGAAAGGCCGCCATGCGCTGTTTTGCGGATAAGCTGTATAGCCGGACCCTGGGGTCGTCTATTAGATAATTGGCCGAGAGGAGCAATTGATGGAGCTTGATGGGCTGACAACCCCGGGGCAAATAGACGCGAAAGTTCGAGACTTTTGCAAGTCAATCAGCAAGGGGGCGCCCATATTCGTTGATGTTATCCCCGAGCTTTGGTGTCGACAGTCATGTTGCGAGATGAATGTCGATAAGCTGATAGAAGGGCGTGGTGGCGAAAAGGTGCTTGGGTACAAGATCTGGTACCTGCCCAAGTCTTACATTGAGGCTGAGCGCCACGTAGTTCACAAGCTGGGCGATGTTTTTCGTGACCCTACTTTTAATGCGGATGGTGAAGATAGGATTCTTTTTGTCGCTGACGATGATCAGAGGGGCGGCTATATGGGGCGCCCAATGAAGATTCGGCGTGGTTTCACCAATCAAGCCAGAAGATTCGTTGAGGTTTCCAATGCCCATGAGTCGAGTTCTCGCATCCAGCAGTTGGATAATGATCAGTCTTGGAAAAGGATGATTACCTATGCGGATTGGTTGAATGGCAAGCGGCAAGCGAACATGTGGATTGAGCAAATCGGCTAACAATTCATCCAGGCCGACGCCGCTTCGCGGCGCGGCTTAACTAAAATTCTAGAAGGCTATGGCCAATCTTCCAGCGACCATTGAAACATCTGTTGTAGAGTCAATGAAAAGCCCGTCTTTAATTGACCTCACCCTGGAGGTTGGGGAGGTCGCTATCGACTCCCTTCTCGATGATGGGCTTGCCAAAGACATCCCTTTCTTTGGCTTAATAATGAAGGCTAATGATGCGGTTACATCAATCAGTGCCAGGATATTTGCTGCAAAGATATACAAATTTCTTAAGGTTATTGGACAGACATCAAAAGAGGAGCGGGATCGCGTCATTGACGATATATCCCGAAAAAAGGGCGGTACCGAGGCGGCGGGAACAGCTATCCTCGACCTGATTGATAGACTTGATTCAGAGAAAAAGCCAGAATTCGTTGGCAAACTATTCAATGCATGTGCTAGAAGGGATATTGCCGTCGATGAGTACCTTCGTCTCGCAGATATCATATCGAAAGTATATTTGAAAGACATTGAGCTGCTCTCAGATCCGCACCCGGGCGGACTCGCTACATCCCAGCAGAAGAATATATTCATGGCCAACGGTTTGATGATCATGGGGATAAAGAATCCGTCGCGCGGCAGTGAGTCAGGTGCAAATATGTTGAAAATTGCGTCGGACATATACGAGAAGCCGTTTGATTTGACCTATAAGCTCACGCGATCGGCGGCGCAAATATCTCTGCACTGCTTTGGGCTGGATCGCTTTTCTGATCGCGGCATTGAAGGTTTCGTTAGCTAGTCGTCGAATAATTCATTCAGGGTCGATGGCGGGTAACTGATCTAACGTCGATGAGACGTGTGGATTGGAAGAGATTCCGAAGGGACAACTGGATTCCCATGTCAGCATTCGATCATTCCCTGGTAACCCTCCGATTCTTCGGAGACGGCCTCCTGCCCGAAGAAGTCAGTGCCTTGCTCGGAGCGACTCCAACCGCATCGCATCACAAGGGCCAGGAACTCAGAGGCAACCAATCAGGCACCGTGCGTATCGCCAGGACCGGGGGCTGGCGACTTGATGCGGAGCGTCGTGAGCCTGAAGATCTGGAAGCGCAGATCTTCGAGATCCTCGATCAACTCACCGGCGATCTCGCCGTATGGCAGGCTCTGGCACGCTTCCGGCCTGATCTGTTCTGTGGCCTTTTCATGGGCAGCAGCAATGATGGTGTCTCGCTTTCGCCTCGCGCGCTGCTCGCCTTGGGTGAGCGCGGCATTGAGCTCGGGCTGGACATCTATGAAGCCGATGAAGAAGTGCGCAACGCCCAGCGCCAGCAGGCCATCAGTTGATGATCTCTCCACTCCCCGAAGCAACGAACGCCTTCAACTGCCGAATAAACTCCGCGTCGTAGAGCTCCCACTCCGTAATCTCCCCAACCACCCGCAACGGCTGCGCACTCCGATACGAACGCGTCGGGTTCCCGGGAAACTTCTTGTTGGTCACGTTCGGGTCGTCCTCGAACGGCCCGGTCGGCTCCACCACATACACGCGCGGTCGCCCTTCACCCCGGGCCATCTCCGCAGCCAACCCGGCGCCCTTGGCGATCGTGGTGAAGTAGATGTGGTTCATCACCACACTGTCGCGATAGTTGGAGCGGAAGCCCGCGCTCAGCAGCTCGCCCACCGCCAGGTCAGCGCGGGTGCCGTGATAGAACGGCCCGGCGACCTGGTCGCAGGTGTCATGCGAAACGGGTGTCCAATCGGTGTCCTGCGCCATCGCTGCTGCCCCTCTCTGCCCTGCCGGATCGACAGGCCGGCGAGTCTAGGGCGCCCGGTGGCCCTTGCTGCAAGGCCCCATCCGGGAAATAATCTGTAAACGGGAGGCGCAGTGCGCCTCCTATTTTCATTCTGCGGCGCCGCGCCCTTCCAGCTCGCGTACGGCGGTTTCCAGCGCATCCAGCTTCTCGCGGGTCTTCAGCAGCACGGCGCGCTGCACTTCGAACTCCTCGCGGGTGACCAGGTCGAGCTTGGCCAGGCCGGCCTGCAGCGCGCTCTTGAAGGTGGCCTGCAGTTCCTCGCGCGATTCGCGCAGGCCCGGCGGCACCAGGTCGCTGAGGCGACGGGCGAGGTCATCGATTTGATTCAGGTCGATCATGGGGTGCTCCGTGGGGGTGGGCCCGTGCATCCGGCGCGGGCAGGCCATTCAGGCACAAGGATACTGCTGGCACCCACTGCCCGGACAGGCGGCAGCGGCTTCGCACGGGCCGCGTTCAGGCGCTATCCTCCACGCCGGAAGACAGGAGATAGACGATGAAGATGGTCATGGCGGTGATCAAGCCGTTCAAGCTCGACGACGTGCGCGAAGCGCTGGCCGAGCGTGGGGTCACTGGGATCACGGTGACGGAAGTGAAGGGCTTTGGTCGCCAGAAGGGCCACACCGAGCTGTACCGTGGCGCGGAGTATGTGGTCGATTTCCTGCCGAAGGTGAAGCTGGAAGTGGCGGTGACCGATGACCAGGTGGAGGCCGTGGTTGAGGCCATCGTGAAGGCCGCCGGTACCGGCAAGATTGGTGACGGCAAGGTGTTTGTGTACGACCTGGGCAGTGTGGTGCGTATTCGTACCGGTGAGTTGGACGCGGACGCGTTGTAAGGGGGGGGCTGGACCGCTGCGCAGTCTGAGCGACGGGATGCTTGCCCCCTCTGTTGTAGAGTCGAGCAAGCTCGACTCCACAACCGGGATCGGGCGGAGCGAACACCCGTGTTCGACGAAGTACCCTCCCAGTGTGATCAACCCGGCGGAATGAGGGTGGACGACCGCCACTCCGGCAGACCGAGCGCGCGGCGGGTGCGCGTCACGGTGGCGGCGATCTCTGCCTCGAAGCCGCCATCACGTTGCAGCAGCGGCATGAGTTCGGCACAGCGTTGCTTCAGCACATCGACCCATGGCGCTGGGTGGGTCTCCGTAGCGGCCAGTGCCAAGTGCCTGCGACCCTCGTCGTAAGCGCCCGCCAGCCCGGCAGTGATGCCCGCATGGATGTGTTCGCGGATGCCCGGTTTGGGGTGGCGGTTCATCAATGCACGCACATGCCCCGGGGTGGGGAAACGGTCACGCAGGGCCAGTACCTCGGCGGCGGCCTGCTCGGCCAGTGCCTGTGCGGCCGAGGCAAACTCGGCGGTTTCGGTGAAGCGTTCGAATCCGGCAACGCGGCCGCCCACGTCGAAGGACAGGTAGTCCTTTTCTTCCCAGAGCCAGCAGGCGCCGACATTGAGGTAGCTGCCCCTGTCCCATGCCGAAGGCTGGAACTCGACCACCCCGACCCACCAGCCCTGGTCGTCAAGCCAAGTGCGCGAACGGCCCTTTTGCACGCAGCCCAAGGGGCGCAGTATGGATCTTGCGGCTGCAGTCAGCAGGCGGGTGTGTTCAGGTGTCGGCATCCCCAGCATCCTTGCGAGTGGCGTGCCGACGAGTATCGCAGAGCACATCGGGCGTGTGGCCCGGGGCAAATGCGGGGCAAACAGCAGTCGCGCAAGCAATGCAGGGCGAACAGCGCTTACCGCCGCTTGGCCCACTTGTAGAACCGCTTCCAGCCCTGCCGCACGGCCGCGACCCAGCCCGGGTCGGCCACCAGTGCGGCCTGCGCGGCACTTGGCGCCTGGCCGGTCACGCGCTGGCGGATCTTCAGCAGGTTCTTCATGTCGCTGCGGCTCAGTTGCCGGCTCAGCGGGTTGCGGCGCAGCCAGCGTGGAGCGCGCCAGGCCGAGGTGAAGTCCAGCAGCACCGGTACGCCGCCGCTGACCACCACGTTGGTGCCATGCAGGTCGTTGTGGCTGATGCCGGCGGCGTGCAAACGGCTGAGCGCGTGCTGCAGCTGCTCGAACACCTCATTGCCCACGGCCTGTGCGGTGCTCAGGGTCTGGCCGGGGATGAACTCCATGCCCAGCGCCAGGCCACCGAGGGTGCCGAGCAGCGCGGGGGCGTGCTTCCAGCCGCCGAGGCGCTGCAGCATGCGGGCCTCGCGGCGCACCATCAGTCGCGCGATCAGCGAAACGGGAGTGCCGCGGTAGCGGGAATAGTCCTTGATGACTGCCTCGCGCCCGTCCAGGCAGGTGCGATAGACGTCAGGGGCCAGGAAGCGTTCGCCGCGCTTGAGCAGCAGCGGGGTGGCGGCCTCATCGCCGCAGGAGGAGGGGGGCAGAGCAGGAAGATACATGTCGGGGTCTCGGACGACCCGGTGGGTGGCGCAAAGCGTCAAGCGAACCGGTGTTACAGGGAGTTACTAAGTTTTCGTTAATTTTAGTACTCGCCAGTTCGCTATTCCACGATTTGTCGGAGAAATGTCAGGGGCGTGGCTGGAACAGTTCGTCGCGCTCAATCGGACAATTATGTCTCACTTGGTCGACGGTTCTTTCCGAATCAATAGGTTGGGCGCCGCATCGGTTCGTTCATCCGCGGCCCGCTGAACGTCGCGCACGTCCGGCTTGACCCCGACGCACGGCCTGCCGACCATAAGCTGTTAATTCGCGACATCGGCGGCCGCACCCTTCGGCACGTCCCCGTTCCCTGCCGCGTTCCTTACCGATGCTGGCCACCAGGCCGTGCATCGCCCCGATTCCCGTTCCGGCCGCGGCTGGAGGAAAGTGCTTTGATCATCAAAATCGTCATTGCAGCGCTGTTCGTCGCCTGCGTGCTGTACATCCACTTCCGTGGCAAGGTCCGCGCGCGCTGGTCGCGCCAGCTGCTGGACCACTCCAGTTTCATGGCCCCGATCAACGTGGTCATGTACATGTTCTCGAAGGTGCCGACCACGCCGTTCCTGGACCCGGCCAAGGAGTTCCCGCAGCTGGAGCCGCTGCGCCAGAACTGGCAGATGATCCGCGATGAAGCGCTGGCGCTGCGCGATGCGCAGAAGATCGCCGCGTCCAGCACGTTCAATGATGCCGGTTTCAATTCGTTCTTCCGCCGTGGCTGGAAGCGCTTCTACCTGAAGTGGTACGGCCCGTCGCACCCGTCGGCGAAGGCGATGTGCCCCAAGACCACGGCGTTGCTGGAGTCCCTACCGGACGTGCGTGCGGCGATGTTCGCGCAGCTGCCGTCGGGCAGCGAGCTGCGCCCGCACCGCGACCCGTTCGCCGGTTCGCTGCGCCTGCACCTGGGCCTGGCCACGCCGAACAACGACGGCTGCTACATCGAAGTGGACGGCATCAAGAAGAGCTGGCGCGATGGCGAGTGGATGATGTTCGACGAGACCTACATCCACCACGCGCACAACGAGACGCCCGATGACCGGGTGATCCTGTTCTGCGACATCGCCCGCCCGCTGCGCTTCGGCCTGCCGGGCCTGTTCAACCGCGCGGTGGCGGCCACGCTGCTGGCCGGTGGTGCCTCGCCGAACCTGCCGGGTGACCCGACCGGTGGCGTCAACAAGGCGTTCGGCAGCGTCTACAAGGTGCGCCTGAAGGCCAAGGCACTGCGCGAGCGCAGCGTGGTGGCCTACCAGCTGATCAAGTGGGGCCTGGTGGTGGCGGTGATTGCCGGTATCTGGGCGCTCTGATCGTTGCATGAGGTTGCCGGCCAGCGGCCGGCACTACCGGAACATGAAAAAACCCGCGCTGTCGCCAGCGCGGGTTTTTTTTTGCATGGGTGGGTGCCGACCGTTGGTCGGCACGCCTTACTTCAGTGCCGCCTGTACGAAGGGCGGGGTCACCAGCACGCCGGTGTGCAGCGCGGCGGTGTAGTACAGGGTGTTGAAGGTCTTGGCAGCCGAGTCGGCCTGGCGGAAATCGAAGCTGCTGTCGCCCTTGCGCGCCATGGTCACGCTCCACCAGCCGGTGGGGTAGCACGGCTGCGGGAATGGCAGGGTCTTGAACGAACCGAAGCCGGCCTTGCCCATCTCGGCGCGCATTTCGTTGATCAGCTCCAGCTGCATCAGCGGCGACTCGGACTGCTGCACCAGGATGCCGTCGTCCTTCAGGGCCTTGAAGCAGCTCTCGTAGAAGGCCTTGTTGAACAGGCCTTCACCCGGGCCGACCGGGTCGGTCGAGTCCACGATCACCACGTCCACGCTGCCCGCCGGGCAGTTGGCCATGTAGGCCACGCCGTCGTCGAACAGCAGCTCGGCGCGGGCGTCGTCGTTGGAGTCGCACAGTTCCGGGAAGTGCTTGCGCGCCATCACCGTGACCTGCTCGTCGATATCGCACTGGGTCACGCTCTCCACGCCGGTGTGCTTGAGCACTTCGCGCAGGGTGCCGCAGTCGCCGCCGCCGATGATCACCACGCGCTTGGGCGCGGCGTGGGTGAACAGCACCGGGTGGCTGATCATCTCGTGGTAGAAGAAGTTGTCCTTGCTGGTCAGCATGATGGCCCCGTCGATGGTCATCAGGTTGCCCCAGTCGGTGGTCTGGAAGATCTCGATCTTCTGGAACGGCGACTGCACCTCGTCCAGCTTGCCGGTGATGCGGTAGCCGATGGCCGAGCCGGTGCGCTCGAAGTGTTCGATGTACCAGTTGTTGCTGTCAGTCATTGGAAAACAGTCCTGTTCGGAGGGGTGGAGCCGGGCTGGCGGGCGGGGCCGCGTGGCACAGATGCCACATCCGGACGGATCGGCCCGTTCAGGTTGGAACCTGTCACGGGCGCGGGCGCGCATGATAACGAACCTGTGGGCATATAGGCGTTATCATGCCCCCCCTTTTATTGCCAACAAGGCCGACTGAAATGACCGATTGGTCCCTCGACCAAGCCCGCAAGACCTACTCGATCCCGCATTGGGCGGACGGTTACTTCGACGTGGATCAGGCCGGGCACATGGTGGTGAGACCGACCGGGGCCGACGGCCCGGTGGTGTCGCTGCCCAAGGTGGTCGATGCTGCGCGCGCGGCCGGTGCCAAGCTGCCGCTGCTGGTGCGCTTCCCGGACATCCTCGGCCAGCGCCTGGGCAAGCTGCAGGCGGCCTTCGCCCAGGCCCAGCAGGACTGGGAGTACAGCGGTGGCTACACCGCGGTGTACCCGATCAAGGTCAACCAGACCCGCGGCGTGGCCGGCACCCTGGCCAGCCACCACGGCGAGGGCTTCGGCCTGGAAGCGGGCAGCAAGCCCGAGCTGATGGCCGTGCTGGCGCTGTCGCGCCCGGGTGGCCTGATCGTCTGCAACGGCTACAAGGACCGCGAGTACATCCGCCTGGCCCTGATCGGCCGCAAGCTGGGCCTGCAGACCTTCATCGTCATCGAGAAGCCGTCCGAGCTGAAGCTGGTGCTGGAAGAGTCCAAGGCGCTGGACGTGAAGCCGGGCCTGGGCGTGCGCATGCGCCTGGCCTCGCTGGGCGCCGGCAAGTGGCAGAACAGCGGTGGCGACAAGGCCAAGTTCGGCCTGTCGCCGCGCCAGCTGCTGGACCTGTGGAAGTCGCTGCGTGACACCGAGTACGCCGACTGCCTGAACCTGCTGCACTTCCACATGGGCTCGCAGATCTCCAACGTGCGCGACATCGCCAACGGCATGCGCGAAGCCACCCGCTACTTCGTGGAGCTGTCGCGCCTGGGCGCGAAGATCACCCACGTCGACGTGGGCGGTGGCTTGGGCGTGGACTATGAAGGCACCCGTTCGCGCAGCTTCTGCTCGATCAACTACGGCCTGCATTCCTATGCCAGCAACATCGTGCAGCCGCTGGCCAACGCGTGCGAAGAGTTCGGCCTCACCCCGCCGCGCATCGTGACCGAGTGCGGTCGCGCGATGACCGCGCACCACGCGGTGCTGATCGCCAACGTCTCGGAAGTGGAAGAGGCGCAGGAAGGCCGCGTGCCGGACCAGCACGACGACGAACCGGCGGCGATCCGCCACCTGCGCGAGATCCACGACGAGCTGGACGTGCGCCCGGCGGTGGAGCTGTTCCAGGAAGCGCAGCATTTCCATGCCGAAGGCCTGGCCAGCTACGCGCTGGGCCAGATCGACCTGCCGCAGCGTGCGCGCATCGACGACCTGTTCTACGCCATCGCCCACGGCGTGCGTGCGCGCCTGAGCTATGACGAGAAGAGCCACCGCCCGGTGCTGGACGAACTGAACGAGCGCCTGGTCGACAAGTACTTCGTCAACTTCAGCGTGTTCGAGTCGATCCCGGACGTGTGGGCGATCGACCAGGTGTTCCCGATCGTGCCGATCGAGCGCCTGGACGAAACCCCCGACCGCCGCGGCATCATCGCCGACATGACCTGCGACTCGGACGGCATGGTGGAAACCTATGTCGAGAACGAGAGCCTGGACAGCTCGCTGCCGCTGCACAAGATGAAGCCGGGCGAGAGCTACCGCATCGGCTTCTTCATGGTCGGCGCCTACCAGGAAATCCTGGGCGACATCCACAATCTGTTCGGCGATACCGACGCGGTGGAAGTGCTGGCCGATGCCGATGGCTACGCGATCACCCAGCAGCGCCGTGGTGACACCACCGACGTGATGCTGGATTACGTGGGTTACCGCCTGGACGAACTGCGTGCGACCTATGCGCAGCGCGTGGCCGAGGCCCAGTTGTCGCCGGAACGTGCGCAGGAGTTGTCGGAGGCGCTGGAAGCCGGCCTGACCGGTTACACCTACCTGTCCGACGAACCGCTGGTCTGATGGACGGCGCCGGGTTTGCCCGGCGCCGCCGTTGCCGATGAGCGCGCGCGCGATCTTCCACCTGTTCCTGCATGCCGCCGTGCCAGCCCTGCTGGCATGGCTGTTCTGGCGCAAGCGCTTTGCTTCGGCGTGGCTGCTGATGCTGCTGGGATGGATCATCGACCTGGACCATCTGCTGGCCGACCCGATCTATGCACCGAACCGCTGCAGCATCGGTTTCCATCCCTTGCACACCGCACCGGCGATTGCGGTCTATGCCGGGCTGTGCGTGCCGAAGAAAACGCGGTTGTTCGGCATCGGTTTGATCATCCACATCGTGCTGGACGCGATTGATTGCTGGTGGATGCATCACCGTTGATGTTTGATGTGTGTCGACCAAGGTCGACACCTACCGGGTGTACGGCGACCGGTCGGATTGGCGCTTGGTAGAGCCGGCCGCTGGCCGGCTTCCCCAAGGCGTTCCCGGCGACCACGTGGTTGCCGGCCAGCGGCCGGCATTCCCCATCGTTGGGTTGGCCAATGTCGACGCCTACCGGGCGTACGGCGACCGGCCGGATTGGCGCTTGGTAGAGCCGGCCGCTGGCCGGCTTCCGCTGGGCGTTTCCGGTGACCACGTGGTTGCCGGCCAGCGGCCGGCACTCCCCATCGTTAGGTTGGCCAATGTCGACACCTGCCGGGTGTACGGCGACCGGCCGGATTGGCGCTCGGTAGAGCCGGCCGCTGGCCGGCTTCCGCAGGGCGTTCCCGGTGACTACGTGGTTGCCGGCCAGCGGCCGGCACTACCCACCGTTAGGTTGGCCGCTTCACGCCACCGGCAACCACAACGTTGCGCGCAGGCCGGGCTGCGCATTTTCCAGCGCCAGGCGCCCGCCATAACTGGCGGCGATATCGCCCACGATGGCCAACCCCAATCCACTGCTGCCCTCGCGCTCATCCAGGCGTACACCACGCTGTGTGACCTGGGACAGCGCATCCGCCGCCAGGCCAGGGCCGTCATCACGCACTTCGATGCGTAACTGCCCGTCGTGGGCTTCCGCTTCGACAGTGACCTGCTGTTGCGCCCACCGCCCGGCGTTGTCCAACAGATTACCCAGCATCTCTTCCAGATCCGCACTGGCACCGGCGAACTGTAACGCCGGATCAATGCCTTCCGCTGTGAACGCAATGCCGCGTTCGCCATGCACGCGTGCCATCAGCCGGCACAGCGCCTGCGCGACAGTCGCCACGTCGGTGCGTTGGCGATGGTCGGCGGCCAACCCAGCGGCCAGGTAGCGGTCGACACTGGCCTGCATGCGGGCGCTCTGCTCACGAACGGTCGCCCGCCAGTCCCTGCCGTCGCCGTCGGCCTCGGTGGCCAATACGCTCAACGGGGTTTTCAGCGCATGCGCCAGATCCTGTGCGCTGGTGCGCGCGCGCGCGACCATGCGTTGCTGGTGGTCCAGCAGCGCGTTGAGTTCCTCACCCAGTGGTGCGACTTCCGCTCCCAGTTCCTGCGTGTCGATGCGCTGCGCATCGCCGCGCCGTACCCGTTCCAGCTGCGCACCGAGGCGATGCAGCGGGCGCAGGCCGAAGTGGACCTGGCTGGCGAGCACCGCCAGCCACGCCGTGACCAGCACGCCCAGGGCGATGGCGGTGCGCTTGCGGAACGCAGCTACATCCGCATCCAGCGCGCTGCGGTCGGTGGCAACCACGGCCACGAACGGTGCGCTGGCGCGCGGCAGGCGCACCTGTTGCACGCGTGCACGCAGGGATTGCTGTAGTGGCCCAGCCAGATTGCGGGTGGCCGCACCTGTGGCCATGGCCGGCAGGGTTTCATCCCACAGCGAGCGCGACTGCAGCAGCACGCGGCCATCGGCACCGGCAATCTGCCAATAGGCACCGGAGAACACGCGCTGGAAGCGCGCGTCATTCGGTTCCTGGCGCAGGCGCAGCTGTCCTTCGGGGTCCACTTCGGCCTGCGCCAGCAGGGTCAGCATGTCCTGCTGCAGTTCGTGGTCGAGGCGGTCACGCGCGCTGCGCTTGAACAGTTCGCCCAGCAGCGCGCTGGCCAGCAGCGAAACCAGCAGCAGGCCGGCGCCGCCAGCCAGCAGCAGGCGCCGACGCAGCGAGGATTGCCGGCTCACGGCGCGGCCAGCCGCCAGCCCTGGCCACGCACGGTCTGGATCAGATCGATGCCGAGCTTGCGGCGCACGCGTCCGAGCAGCACGTCCAGCGCATTGGAGTCCGGGTCGTGGCCGCCGTCGAACACCTGTTCGCCCAGCCGGTCGCGGCCGATCACCTGGCCGCTGTGGTGGATGAAGTAACTGAGCAGGCGGAATTCCTGCGGGCTGAGCGACAGCGCTTGGCCGTCCAGCTCGAAACGGCCAGCGTTGACGTCCAGCTGCAGTGGTCCGCAGTGCAGGCGCGGGCTGGCGTGGCCATGGCTGCGGCGGATCAGGGCGCGCAGGCGCAGCACCAGTTCGTCGGCCTGGAACGGTTTGGTGAGGTAATCGTCGGCGCCGGCGTCGAAGCCGGCCAGCTTGTCGTGCCAGCGCCCGCGTGCGGTCAGCACCAGCACCGGGAAGCTGCGGCCGTTGCCGCGCCAGCGCTCGATCACGCTCAATCCGTCCAGCCCGGGCAGGCCCAGGTCGACGATGGCCGCCTGCAGGTCTTCGATCTGGCCGATCTCCTCGGCCTGGCGGCCGTCGGCGACCACGTGCACCACGTAGCCGGCCTGTTCCAGCAGGGGCACCAGGCGCTGTGCCAGTGCGGCATCGTCTTCGGCCAACAGGATGCGCATCAGTCGTCCAGCTCCGTCTTCAGCAGCCTTCCGCTGCGCGCATCATAGTCCAGCTCCACCACCACGCCGTCGCCGCGCAGGATCTCCACTTCGTAGACGCCGTCGTCCAGCTCCACTTCCAGCAGTTGGCCCGGAAAGCGCTTGAGCGCATCGCGCACCACGCTTTCCAATGGCACGTAGCGGCCCTGCTGCACGGCGCGGCGCGCGACCTGCTGCGCCGGGTCCTGTGCGGGCGCGGCGGCGGTCGGGGCGCTGGCCAGGGCCAGCAGCAGGGGCAGGGTGGAGAGCATCGGGGCGCGGGGAGGACTGTAGGACCAGGCGTGAGTGTGGCGGAGGTGACTAACAGCTGGCTAACAGTGCCGGCTAAGGCGCTGTTAACCACGGGGTGCATTGTGGCGTTGCCGGGATGGTCCGGCCACGAACACGAACAGGAGAACCCCCATGTTGAAGTCACTCACCCTCGCCACTGTTGCCCTGCTGGCCGTCGCGCCGGCCGTACAGGCTGCGCCGCTGGGCATGGCCCAGGTTGAACAGACCCTGCGCAAGGCCGGCTACACCCGGATCCATGAGATCGAACGGGATGATGGCCTGTGGGAGGCTGACGTGAGCCGCGCCGATGGCCGCTTCAGCGAGGTCTACGTGGACCCGAAGACCGGCGAGATCTTCGATGAGCACAGCAGCCGCGCGCTGTTGACCACCGAGCAGGTGCTGGCACGGGCACAGGCGCATGGCCTGCGCGAGATCCATTCGCTGGAACGCGATGGTGCGACCTGGTCGCTCGAAGCCCGCAATGCCCGCAACCAGAAGGTAGAGGTGCGCCTGAGCGGTTATGACGGCCGCATCCTGCACAGCGAGCGCGATGGCTGGCTGGATTGATTCCCGTGCGGGTAGGTGCTGGCCGCTGGCCGGCACGGAATGCAGAGCGTGTCGACCAAGGTCGACACCCACCGGCACATGCAAGGTCGACACCTACCAAGCGTACGCAGCGGTAGTGGCCGACCTTGGTCGGCCCAGGCCCGACGCGGGGCTTACCAGCCAAACGGCGGCGGGTAATCCCAATAGCCCGGGCCGCGGCCGTAGTAGCCGCCGTACGGGCCGAAGAAGCCCGGGCCCTTGCCTTCGCTCACGTGGATGTTGACGTTGACCCCGTGGGTCTTGCCCTCATCGGTGGTGTAGTTCTTGCTCAGGTTCAGCGTGGCGGCGTTGTAGTGGCTGTTGCCACCGTTCTTGGAATAGCCGATACCGGTGGTGAAGCTGCCGGATACCTTGACCTTGTCATCGGTGACGTCGGCGATCTTCGCGTCGTCGTGCACGCGCGGGCCGCTCTTGTCACCGTAGTACGTGCCCGGCGGGTCCTGCTGCAGGGCCGGGTCGTTGAGGTAGCGCATCGGCGCCTGCGGCAGCGTCAGGTCCAGGCCGGCAGCCTGCGGCGCGGTGGCGCCGGCGGCGGACTGGGCCAGCACGGTTCCCGGCAGGGCCAGGCACAGCAGCAGGGTCAGGGGGCGGATCATGACGGTGCTCCAGCGGACAGATGGCCGCGCAACACGCGGCGGTACAGGCCGACGCTAGCAGGGGCTGCTTGAATGATGCCTGTCGGCGCCCGCTCGCGGTAGAGCCAGGCCATGCCTGGCTGCAGGCTACAACCGCCCGAACCCGAACAGCCCCGCCAGCGGATGCGCCCGCCGCTCGATCCCGGCCCGCAGCAGCTGCGCGCCGATCATCGAATAGGTGATGCCGTTGCCGCCGTAGGCCATGGCGAAGTGCACCCGCGGCCCCCACTGATCGTGCGGGCCGAAGAACGGCAGGCCGTCCGCCGTTTCGGCGAAGGTGCCGGCCCAGGAAAACGCCGGCACCGGGTCCAGCCGTGGGAACCAATGCAGCAGCTGCTTCATCAGCTTGTCGGCCTTGCTCTGAACGCGCCGGTCGCGGCGGGCGGGGATGTCGATGGCGTCGTCCAGCCCGCCCACCAGCAGGCGACGGTCGCCGGTGGCGCGCAGGTACAGGTAGGGGCGGGCGCTCTCCCACACCATGGTGGTGCGCAGCCGGCCGAGCACGTCCGCATCGATGGGATCGGTGATGAAGGCGTAGCTGCTGCGGTTGCGTGCAACCCGTTGCTTGAGCCAGCGCTGGTTGGCATAGCCCATGGCCAGCACCACGTGGCGTGCGCGGATGGTGGCACCGTCTTCGGTACGGGCGGTCACCCCGCGCGCAGTGGCGTCGAGGCTGTGCAGCACCGTGCGGTCATGCACGTGGCCGCCGCGCCGACGCAGGCGCTGCAGCAGTGCATAGGTCAGCCGATACGGATCGACCCGCGCCGCCTGGCGCGTGAGCAGGGCACCACCGGCGTCCACGTCGAAGCGTTCCTGCAGTGCCTCCGGGCCCAGCCAGCGGGCATCCAGACCGATGCTGCGCCGCGCCTCACCTTCGGCCATCAGGCGCGGAACGTCGCGATGGCGGCTGGCCAGGTACAGGCTGTCCATGCGCTGGAAATCCACGTCCTTCAACCCGCGTGCCACGTCGCCCAGCGCTGGGATTGCTTCCGCACACGCCCGGTAGGCAAGCGCCGCGGCGTCCTGGCCATAGCGCTGGGCCAGTTCCAGCAGGTGGGTGTCGATCTCGTACTGCAGCAGCGCGGTGCTGGCAGCGGTGCTGCCCCAGCCGATGTCACGCTGCTCGATCACCGCCACGTCGTGGCCATGCCCGGACAACTCGTCGGCAATCAGCGCACCGGTGATGCCGCCGCCGACCACCAGCACGTCGCAGCGCAGATCCCGCTCCAGCGGTGGGAAGGCGTGGATCAGGCCGTTGCGCACCGCCCACCACGGGTAGCCACTCTTCAGGTCCATGAGTGGGCGGCTCAGGCTGTGGGGCGACCGGTGTGCGGGGTGTGGATCAGTTCGGACAGATCGAAGCCCTGCAGGCGGGCGGTGGCCAGATAATGATCCTGCACGGTGGCGTCCAGCTGCGGTTCGCGGGCCAGCAGCCACAGGTACTTGCGGTCCGGGCTGCCGACCAGCGCCACGCTGTAGTCCGGAGCGACCTGGATCACCCAGTAGTCGCCCTTGGCGAACGGCAACCAGCGCAGGCCCTTGGGCAGGAAGCTCACCTCCAGGCGCGCGCTGTCGTTGTCGATGGCACAGGCCTCGCCGGTGGCTTCCTCGACGTCGCCGTCCATGCGGCAGCGGTTGGTGACGCCGACGTTGCCGTTGTCGAGCAGGGTGTAGTGCGCCGATACGTCGGTGCAGCCTTCCGGCTCGTGGCGCATCGGCAGGCGTGCGATTTCGTACCAGGTGCCCAGGTAGCGAGGCAGCTTGAGGTCGGCGACGGTCTTCAGCGGCGGGTGGTCGGTCATCGGCGGTCGTGGCAGGGGTGGGCCTCCACGATGCCGATGGCCTTGCCATGGGCGGGTGAAGCCGGGGCGATGGCCGTGTCCAGAACGTTCCGTCGCCGCTGCGGCGTGCCCGTTGTCACCGGCGTGGCGGTATGCTGCCGCCAGCGCCGTGTTTTCCTGATCCAACCGAGGTGGAGGTGCCGATGTACCAGGTGATCCTGTTGAAGAGTGAATCCGCGTTCGCACGCGAGCAGTGGCCGCAGGTTGATGACCTGGTCGACTACGAGGGCGTCAGCTACAGCCTGCGTGCCGGCCCGCGCCAGCCGCTGCCCACCGACCACGACTGGCACCCGGTGGCGGTGTACGCGCCCGATGAGATCACCGAGGAAGAGTTCCAGGACTGGTACGCGCTGCAGCAGCCGGCCGTCGAAGAGCTGCGCCTGAAGTACTGACTTCGCCGGCGTGGCGCGCGTGCGCGCGGAAACGTGGGCGGGGTGAACCGACGGGGTAGAGTCGACTGTTAGTCGACTGCTCTTCGCTGGACGCTGTGCCAAAGCCCGCGCTGCGCGCGATAGTCGACTAACTGTGTAAACCCACCACGTTGTTCAGCAGGACTCTGGAAATAGGTGGCTGGCCACCGATCCCCATGTGAGGGCGGTGCCAGTTGTAGTGGTGCAGCCATTGGGTCAGCACGGAATTGCGCTGGTCCGAGGA
>NZ_JCAFTW010000019.1:0-44468 GCF_059370655.1 Stenotrophomonas sp. YJH_SMC_133
CCAGCTGGTCAGCGAAATCGACCGCGTCGCCAAGCAGTCGGACTTCAACGGCACCAAGCTGCTGGACGGCTCGTTCTCCAGCCAGCTGTTCCAGGTCGGCGCCAATGCCGGCCAGGCCATTGCCATCGACAAGACCATCGATGCCAAGGCCAATGCCCTGGGTGGTGCGATGTTCGATTCGGTCAGCTTCACCATCGCCGCTCCGGCAGACGGCGCAACCGGCGTGAAGGTCAGCGGCATGACCATCACCAACGGTGCAGGTTCGGCAATCAGCATCGCCGACATCGACGTGGCCGCCCAGGGCGGTGCCGATGGCACCAAGACCCAGGACGCCGCCACCAAGGCCATGGTCGCTGCGATCAATGCCAAGATCGGTGAGACCGGCGTCCTGGCCGAGGTCGACGCTGCCGGTGGTGGCAAGATCAACCTGAGCTCGGTCAAGGACAGCGTCGACAAGAATGGCGCCTTCCTCGGTATCGCCGTGGAAACCGGCACCTGGACCGGCATCGCCACCGGCCCGGGCGACATCACCGCCAGCACCACCGCAGTGGCCAAGAGCTTCGCCGACAAGATCGACGTGTCCACCGTGAAGGGCGCGCAGCAGGCGATGGAAGTGGTCGACAAGGCCCTGGGCGCGATCAACAGCACCCGCGCTGACCTCGGCGCCGTGCAGAACCGCTTCACCTCGGTGGTGGCCAACCTGCAGACCTCGTCGGAAAACCTGTCGGCTTCGCGCAGCCGCATCAAGGACACCGACTTCGCCAAGGAAACCGCAGAGCTGACCCGCACCCAGATCCTGCAGCAGGCCGGTACGGCCATGCTGGCCCAGGCCAACCAGGTGCCGCAGGGCGTGCTCAGCCTGCTGCGCTGATCCACGGCAAGAAGGCGCCGCTACCGTCGGGTCGAACCGACGGTAGCGGCAACCGGGAAGCCACGATGCACGAAGGCGCGGGCCATGCCCGGCCCGGGATCACTCCCGAACCGGCTTGGCATCGCCCGCTCCTGCGGACCTCTCTTTCAGCGCTGTACCTTTGACTGTACGTACCGGGCGGCTTCGTCTCCCCCCGATTGTCAGTAGCCTGATCCCTCCCCTGCATTGGGGGAGGGCTTTTTGCAGACTCCCGGCAGCCCGCGGTGAACCTACCCGCACCCTGCCCCAGCCTTCCTGCAACCCGCGTGCCAGAACCTGCGCCAGACCATTGGCACGGCACGTGCATCAACGAAGTCCTCAAGACCCAGCGGCGCAGGCCGCTATTTTCGTTGACGACGGGCCACCGCACGACGGCCAGGCCCGGATACCAGGAGAATCACATGGCAAGCTTTGGATACGGTGGCATTGGCTCGGGGCTCAACATCTCGGACATCGTCAACCAGCTGGTCGCAGCCGACCGCAAGCCCGCCGACAACGCGCTGAACCTGCAGCAGTCCAAGGCCAAGATGCAGCTGTCGTCGATCGGCACTGTCACTTCGGCCTTCGACAAGCTGAAGACCGCACTGACCGCACTGAAGGCCACCACGGCCTTCGATACCCGCACGGTGACCGCCACCGGCAAGGCACAGCCCGCCAACACCGACGACGTGCTGACGGCCTCGGTGGCACTGTACGACCTGGGCACGACCAAGGCAGCGGCCTCCAATGGCACGCATCAGGTGGAGGTGAAATCCCTTGCCACCGCGCACAAGCTGATTGCCAATACCTCGGTGGGGAAGACCGACACCTTCGGCGCCGGAACCTTGACGCTGACCGTTGGCGTTGGCGACAAGGCAAAGACGATGAAGGTCGAGGTGGAAGCCGGCGATACGCTGACCACCGTGCGCAACAAGATCGACGCCGCAGGCCGGAAGGAAGGCGTGCAGGCGACCCTGATCGCCTCGGGCGACAACCAGTACCTGTCGATCGCCCAGGAAAAGACCGGCGCCGCCAATGCCATCAAGCTCGAATACGGCGGCAGCGACCCGAAACTGACCGCACTGGTGGGCAGCCTCCAGGAAAACACCGCGGCAGCCGATGCCGAGCTGACCATCGATGGCGTCACGGTGGTCAGCGCCAGCAACACCGTGGCCGACGCCGTGCCGGGGTTGACCCTGAACCTCAAGGTCAAAGGCAAGAGCACCGTCGTGATCAGCACCGATACCACTGCAGCCACCAAGGTGATGCAGGAGTTCGTGACCGCCTACAACGCAGCCATCGCGGCGATCAACACCGAGACCAAGTACGACGCCAAGACCAAGGAAGCCGCCACGCTGACCGGCGACGCGCAGATGCGTGGTGCCTCCAGCCAGTTGCGCTCGGTGATGTCGGGCGTGCTGAAGGAGCTGTCCGCCGATGGCCTGGACCCGAAGACGCTGGGACTGCAGACGCGCGGCTATCCCAACGCCGACGGCAGCCTGGTGCTGGACGCCACCAAGTTTGCCGCCGCGCTGGCCAGCCAGCCCGAGAAGATCCGCTCGGCGATCACCGGCGACACCGGTGGTGCCGGCACGCTGTACACCATGGTCGACGGCTACGTCAGCACCACGGTCGGCAAGGAAGGCGCCTTCGTCGCCCGCACCAAGGGCCTCAACACCACGCTGGACAACATCGACAAGCGCCGCAAGGACCTCGACACGCGCATGAAGAACGTGGAAGAGCGCTACAAGAAGCAGTTCATCGCGCTGGACAGCCTGATGGGCAAGTTGCAGCAGAGCAATACGTCGCTGCAGCAGCAGCTGGCACAGCTGAACCGCTAAAGGACTGCGTGCAACGCTCAAGTTTGGCGTGTAACGCACCGATAACGGACGCAACAGCAATCAACGCCGCACCGCCGGCAACGGTCCCCACGACCCGCCGGCGGCACCCCGCGCAAGGAGAATCACGAATGTACGGTTCCAGCCGTCAATATGCCGAGCAGTACCGCCAGGTGGGAGTGACCAGTGCGGTCGCCGATGCCGATCCGCACAAGCTGGTGGCGATGCTGCTGGCCGGCGCGCTGGAGCGCGTGCGGCGCGCCCTGGCCAGCCTCGAGCGTGGCGACCAGGCCGGCAAGGGCAAGGCGATCGGCGAGGTCTGCGCGATCGTCGGCCACCTCAATGGCTCGCTGGATCATGAGGCTGGCGGTGAAATCGCCGGGAACCTGTCGGCACTCTACGACTACGTGCTGCAGCGCCTGACCGAGGCCAACCTGCACAACGACCGTGCCGCCCTCGATGAGTCCCTGCAGTTGCTGGGCGAGATCGACAGCGCCTGGAATGCGATCCCGATGGAACAGCGCCGCCCGGCTGCGGTGGCCCCATGAGCCTGCACGAACTGCACGCCCAGCTGGACGCCTTCGAAAAGGCCCTGGGCGAAGACGCCCTCGACCAGGCCGACAGCCTGCTCGACGGTCACGACAGCACGCTGCATGCCCTGCTCAGCCAGCCGCTGACCTCGGACGACCACGCACCGCTCAGTGCGCTGTTCGAGCGCCAGCAGAACCTGCTGGGCCTGCTGCGCCAGCGTCGCGATGCGGTGGCAGCACTGATGAATGACGGCCAGCGCTCTCTTCGCGCGGCCCATGCCTACCTGCAGGCAGAATCGCTGGCATGACCCAACTGCCGACAACGTCACTGCACCATCCCGCCGAAAGCGAGCTGTTCGACGAAACGCTCAGCTGCGAGCTGGCACTGCCCGCCGAATTCCAGGCAGGCAGTGGCACCGGCCGTACCGGCAGTGCCGAGGGCCTGCTGCGCAGCCTGGCGCTGGTTGAAGACAGCCGCGTTGACGAGCATGACGACCGCAATGAAGCCAGCCTGCAATTGCAGCGGCTGGAGGCGAAGCTGGATCTGGCGATGGTGTTGCTTGGCCGCCTGGTCCACCAGCAGGGCCAGGAACTGACCCTGCGCCCGGTGCGCTGGTCGCGCCGTGGCATCCGCCTGCAACTGGGCCCGCGCAGTGGCGCCAGCCCCGGCCAGGCGGGCCTGGTCCGTCTGCAGCCCAGTGATTGGCTGCCCGACCATATCGACCTGCCGGTGGAAGTGATTGCCGAAGCGGCCGATGGCGGCGGCGGCCACTATCTGTGGCTGCGCTTCCAGCGCCTTGGCGATGGCCTGGAAATGGCCATGGAGCGCCACCTGTTCCGCCTGCACCGGCGCCAGGTGGCCGAGGCACGCCGGGCGCGCTGAAACCTGCCACCATCACGCTTGGCGGGCAAGCCTTGGCGCGCCCGTTCAGCTAAGTTAAGGTGGACTCCCCTACACGGACCTGCTGCGTGCCTGTGCGAGTTCTCATCGTCGACGATCACACCCTGGTCCGCGCCGGCCTGGCGCGGCTGCTGCAGGGGTTTGCCGACGTGCAGCTGGTTGCAGAGGCCAGCAACGCCGAACAGGCGCTGCAGCTGGCCCTGCAGCACGCCCCGGACGTGGTCCTGATGGACCTGTCATTGCCTGGCCGTACGGGTCTGGAAGCGCTCAGCGATATCCGGCTGCGCGCGCCCGGTACCCGGGTTGTGATGATGACCATGCACGACGACGCCGCGCACGTGCGCGATGCGCTGGATCGGGGCGCGGTCGGGTTCGTGGTCAAGGATGCGGCGCCGCAGGAACTGGAGCTGGCGCTTCGCGCGGCGCATGCCGGCCAGGTGTTCCTGAGCCCGCAGATCTCCGCCAAGATGCTGGCACCGATGCTCGGCCGCGAGAAACCCACCGGCATCGCCGCGCTGTCGCCGCGCCAGCGCGAGATCCTGCGCCGCATCGGCAAGGGCGAGAGCAACAAGGAAATCGCCGCCGACCTCGGCATCAGCGTCAAGACAGTGGAAACCCACCGCGCACGCATGATGGAGTCACTGGGCTGCCGTCGCGCCAACGATCTGCTGCTGTTGGCCGCGCGCCATCAGCACGAGCTGGAGTAAGCGCCAGCCTCGGCGTGACGAAGCGATGGCTGGGTAGAGTGGGCTGCTGGTAGAGTCGACTGTCAGTCGACTTGCGCGCGGAGCGCGGAACTTTTCCTTGGTCTGATCGGAGAGCAGTCGACTGACAGTCGACTCTACCGGTGATCGTCTCTATCGACAGCCGACGCAGCCAACCCGCACCCGGCGTCGAATTCCCGTCATCCCGACACTCCCCGACAGGAATCCGTACACGGTGCAGCCCGATCAATCCCGGCCTTGCACCGGAAATCAGCAACTTAGCAGCGATCATCGTCAACATTCCGCACCGCTGTAGGGAATATCCCTACACGCCGTCAGGAAATTCACGAAGCTCCTCAGGAACCCCCCGATTCCGCCACCGCCGGATCAAAAGCAAGATGCGTTCCACAAGGCGCCGGGGAGCGGCGCCGGGGAACTACGATGAAGGCTGCACTCTCGACCCAGCTGGGCCAACAACTTCACCTCACCCCGCAGCTGCTGCAGTCGATCCGGCTGCTGCAGCTTGATGGCCTGCACCTGGAACAGGAAATCCAGCGCCTGCTGGACTCCAATCCCCTGCTGGAAATCGAAGAACCCGAAGCACCGGCCGCCGACGCCACCGACGTTGCCACCCCGACGCTGGAAACCGCCGCGTTCGACGAGCTGCCCGAGTCGTCGATGTGGGACGTGGCCGGCGCCAGCTGGCAGGACGGCGACGACGACCGCATGGCGCGCATCGCCGCCGGCGAATCCACCGACCCGCAGCTGCGCGTGCTGCAGCGCCTGTCGCTGGACATGGATGATCGCCAGCTGGCAGTGGCCGCATTCTGGCTGGACCACTGCGACGAGGCTGGCTACCTGCAGGCGCCACTGGGCCAGCTGCAGCTGCTGGCCAGCGCCCAGTTCGACATCGACGCCGACGGCGTCGAAGCCATCCGCCAGCAGCTGCTGCACGGTGAACCGGCCGGCATGGCCGCCCAGGACCTGCGCGAGGGCCTGCAGGCGCAGCTGCGCAGCCTGCACGGCGCGGTGCCCGCCCGCCACCTGGCCACGCGCATCCTGGACGGCGCACTCGATGCGCTGGCCGCACATGATTACCCCGCCCTCGCCCGCCAGCACGACGCCGAGATCGACGACGTGCGCGAAGCGGTACG
The DNA here is from genome assembly GCF_059370655.1 of Stenotrophomonas sp. YJH_SMC_133. NCBI lineage: Bacteria > Pseudomonadati > Pseudomonadota > Gammaproteobacteria > Lysobacterales > Lysobacteraceae > Stenotrophomonas > Stenotrophomonas sp. YJH_SMC_133. Next base: position 6,017 of record NZ_JCAFTW010000019.1, read on the forward strand.
CCTGATCCTGTCGCTGCAGCCACGCCCAGGCGACAGCCTGCTGCCGGAACGCAATGCCGTCGTGGTTCCGGATGTGGTTGCCTGGCACGCCGATGGCCAGTGGAAAGTGGCATTGAACCCGGCCACCAGTCGCCGCGTCTCCATCAACAGCCAGTACGAACAGGCGCTGGCAGAGACCAGTGAGGCCGCCCCGGCACTGCGCGAGATGCTGCAGGAAGCGCGCTGGTTCAGCCGCGGCCTGTCGATGCGCTACGACACCCTGCTGCGCACCGCGCGGGTAATCGTCGAGCGCCAGGCCGCGTTCCTGGTGCGTGGCGAGGAAGCCATGGCACCGCTGACCCTGAAGGAAGTGGCCGAGGAAATCGGCATGCACGAGTCCACCGTCTCGCGCATCACCACCGGCAAGTTCCTGCAGACCCCGCGCGGCACCTTCGAACTGAAGCATTTCTTCGCCGTCCGACTGGAAGGCGCCAGCGTCTCCGGGCAGGCGGTCAAGGCCATGGTCCGCCGCCTGATCGACGCCGAACCGGCCGGTCGGCCACTGGCCGATGAGGCGATCGCCGGCCTGTTGTCACGCCAGGGGGTGAACATTGCCCGCCGAACCGTCGCAAAATACCGGGAACAACTGGACATCGCCCCGGCCCGTGAACGGCGCCGGCTCGGCGCCAGGCAACCACAGCTGGCCCGGGTGGGCTGAAAAGGATGTTGCACATGAACAAGCTTACCGTCCTGCTGGTCGATGACCACGAGGGCTTCATCAACGCGGCAATGCGCCACTTCCGCAAGATCGACTGGCTGCAGATCGTCGGCAGCGCCGGCAACGGCCTGGAAGCGATCGAGCGTTCGGAAACGTTGCGCCCGCAGGTCGTATTGATGGATCTGGCAATGCCTGAGATGGGCGGCCTGCAGGCCACCCGCCTGATCAAGTCGCAGGACGACGCACCGTACATCGTGATCGCCAGCCACTTCGACGACGCTGAGCACCGCGAGCACGCGCTGCGTGCTGGTGCCGATAATTTCGTCAGCAAGCTGTCCTACATCCAGGAAGTCATGCCGATCCTGGAAGGCCTCAGGGAGGAACAGTCGTGAGCGAATCGCGCATCCTTGTGCTGGACAACGACGCCGTGCGTGCAGAGCGCACCGTTGCCCTGCTGGAGTTCATGGACTTCAACCCGCGCTGGGTCTCCGACGCGGCCGACTTCGATCTGGGCCGGCAGCGCCAGAACGATTGGATGGCAGTGATCGTCGGCAGTCTGGACGACAACGCCGCCAGCGCCGCACTCTACAACTGGCTGGGCGGCAGCAGCCTGCCACCGCCGGTACTGCTGGCCGACGGTGATGCCGCAGCCTTCGCGCAGCAGCACGGCCTGCACGAAGCCAACATCTGGCCGCTGGAGACGCCGCTGCGCCACGCGCAGATGGAAGCCCTGCTGCGCCGCGCCAGCCTCAAGCGCCTGGATGCCGAGCACCAGGCCGGTGCGGCGCAGGAGCAGGGACCGACCGGCAACGGCCCGGCGGTCACCGCGCTGCGCACCATGATCGAGCAGGTCGCCGCGTTCGACACCACCGTGCTGGTGCTGGGCGAATCCGGCACCGGCAAGGAAGTGGTGTCGCGCGCCATCCACCAGCGCTCGCCGCGCCGTGATGGCCCGTTCGTGGCGATCAACTGCGGCGCCATTCCGGCCGACCTGCTGGAAAGCGAACTGTTCGGTCACGAAAAGGGTGCCTTCACCGGCGCATTGACCGCGCGCAAGGGCCGCTTCGAGATGGCCGAAGGCGGCACCCTGCTGCTGGACGAAATTGGCGACATGAGCCTGCCGATGCAGGTGAAGCTGCTGCGCGTGCTGCAGGAACGCAGCTTCGAGCGCGTCGGTGGCAACCAGACCATCCGCTGCAACGTGCGTGTCGTGGCCGCGACCCACCGTGATCTGGAAACCCGCATCGCCGAAGGCAAGTTCCGTGAGGATCTGTTCTACCGCCTCAACGTGTTCCCGATTGAAGTACCCGCGCTGCGCGAGCGTCGCGAGGACCTGCCGGCACTGGTGGAAACCATCGCCGCACAGCTGGCGCGCACCGGCCGTGGCGAAGTGCGCTTCACCCCGGAAGCCCTGCAGGCACTGGCGGGCTACGAATGGCCGGGCAACGTGCGCGAGCTGACCAACCTGGTCGAGCGCCTGGCCGTGCTGCATCCGGGTGGATCGGTGCGCGTACAGGACCTGCCGGCCCGCTACCGTGGCGATGCCGCGCTGGCCGCCGTCGCTACGCCGGCGCCGGCACAGCCCGCCACCAGCGAAGAGCGACTGGACCTGCGCAGCTTCTCGTTCCACACGCCCGGCAGCGGCAACCAGCCGGCGCTGGAGCACGGCATCGCTGTCAATCGCCCGGCGGCACCGGCCGCCCTGCCCGACGAAGGCATGGACCTGCGCAACCACATGGCCAACATCGAACTGGGCCTGATCAACGAAGCACTGGAACGCACCCAGGGCGTGGTCGCCCACGCCGCCCAGCTGCTCGGCCTGCGCCGCACCACCCTGGTGGAAAAGCTGCGCAAGTACGGCATCGAACGCGAGCAGGCCGAACTGGCCGGCTGAAGCGCGCTACCAGCATGAAGGGGGCACGAACGCCTGGGCTTGCCCGGGCGTTCGTGTTTTTGAGATTTACAACTTTTCCCAATGCGTTCTGCTTCGTTACGCAATAGCCTCAAGGGTTGTGATTTCGACCAGGGAATGCCATGAACGGGACCTTCGAAGATTCCATGCAGGAAATACTGGAATCAATGCTGAGCGTTTGCCTGGAGTACGGAGAGCATCGCGTGGATGGGGTCTACCTGTACGGTGCAGCGGAAGATGGGACGTCATCTGCAGACGTCTTCTATGACATTGGCGGTCACCTCTACAGGACCAACCAGTTGAACGACGCTCCCGCGGCCGGAAGTGGTCAGCCGTTTGACCTTTCCGATTCCCGTGGCAGCGCCCTGCTGGATTTTCTCTTGGACGATCTTGATCGCCTACTTGAACTTCATAAGAATCATGATCGAGAACCCCCTACCCAGCTGAAGGCGCACTTCGACGCCGTTACGGAAAAGCTGAGCGTCAAGTTCAGCCACGATCTCCATTTCTCCAATACCGAAGATCTCCTGCCTTCCGATATGTTCGAAGCGTGGCTGCAGGAAGTGAAGGAACGCTCCTCAAATGCCCGAGGCAACGGTTAACCCGAAGCCCATGCGAGGCGTCGAATGCGAGCACGCCGCGCCGACCAGCTGAACGAACTCGCAGGGGTCAAAGTGCCACCTGCGGTAGGGAGCCGAAACTCCCGCGTTTACAAGTCTTCCTAAAGACAGCAGCGCCGAACTGCGGTGCATTGGCAAGGACATCCCAAGGAGGTCCACATGCATCGCTTGATCCTGCTCGCCGTCCTGCTCTGCCCGGCCCTGGCCACCGCGGCCAACTGCATCCTGCCCGCCACGCTCGACCAGCGCCAGTTCACCAACCTCAGCGACCCGCTGTACGCCCCGGACAACCCCAATGCCGGACGCATGGTCCAGGTCAGCTTCGCCGGCAGCCAGTACGTGCTCGACATCCTCGGCACCGACCTGCGCATCGGCGGCAGCTACCGCTACCAGCGCCTGGCCCCGCATATCGCGGAACTCCACATGACCGAGGCCCACCCGGCCGGCCCCGCCCACTACACCCTGCTGCTGACCTGCCAGAGCGACCGCCAGGGTCGCTTCATCTACACCCAGCACGACGGACCCATTGCCCCGCGCCAGCGCCAGAATTCCGGCCGATGGACCCTGCAGCCCTAGGCCAGAAAACCGACGCCGGTTAAATGGCGCCACGACCGGAGTCAGAGCCGGTTGCGTTGCAACGGGATCCGACCCCGTGCCGACCAACGGTCGGCACCCACCATCATCAGAAGCACCATCAGAAGCACCATCAGCAGCAGGTTCCAACAGATCGCGGCCCACTGTCGAAGGCGGGGTGGGTCCGGTTGCGGGGGTGTCCGCGGCATGGATGCCGCGGCCAAGCCCCCAAGGACGGGTTTACGGCGTCCCCCGTAACCGGACCCAGCCCGCCAACCATCAGTAGCCCCGCTTTTGCTGTTGCTTCGGCCGTTGCCGCTGAGGTTGCCGGCCAGCGGCCGGCACTACCGCGGGGAGCGGGGTGCAACCCCGCACGCACATCCAACCTCCTCACTTCACTGAATCGAAAACCGGTTTCGGCACGGCACTTGCACTGGCTACAGCAGACAACCCCATCCCTGTTTCTGGAACCGTTGCAGATGTCCCACTCCGTCACTTCGATCCTTTCGCAGATCCGCTCCTATCAGACCCAGATGGGACAGCCGGCGCTCAACCCGCTGGGCGAAACGCCTCGCAGCAACGCCCTGCCGGGCACGGTGCTGGATGCACCGCAGGCCCAGCCGGCCAGCTTCACCGAAACCCTGCGTGGTGCGATTGCCGGCGTCAACGATGCGCAACAGAAATCCGGCGCCCTCGCCAAGGCCTTCGAAATGGGCGACCCCAGCGCCGACCTCGCCAAGGTGATGGTCGCCTCGCAGCAGTCCCAGATCGCCTTCCGCGCCACCGTGGAAGTCCGCAACCGTCTCGTCCAGGCTTACCAGGACGTGATGAACATGCCGCTGTAAGGAATAGAGACGCATGGCACTGACGCTCTCCAAGGACAGCCTGAACGCCGAAAAGGCCGGGCAATGGTTCGACCGCCTGCAGAGCCTGCAGATCACCCGTCGGCTGGGCCTGATGGCGATGATCGCGGTGGCGGTGGCGGCAGGCCTGTCCGTGTTCTTCTGGTCGCAGAAGCCGGGCATGGTCCCGCTGTACACCGGCCTGGACCAGAAGGCCACCGCTGAAGCGACCGACCTGCTGCGCGCCGCGCAGATTCCGTTCGCGCTCGACCCGGCCACCGGTGGCATCACCGTGCCGGAAAAGAACCTGCACGACGCCCGCCTGAAGCTGGCCGGTTCCGGCCTGACCGACAGTGGCAAGCTCGGCTTCGAGCTGATGGAACGCGACCCGGGCTTCGGCGTCAGCCAGTTCGTCGAAAGCGCGCGCTACCAGCACGCGCTGGAAACCGAACTGTCGCGCACCATCAACACGCTGCGCCCGGTGCGCGATTCGCGCGTGCACCTGGCCATTCCCAAGCCCAGCGCCTTCACCCGCCAGCGCGACGTAGCCAGTGCCTCGGTCACCCTGGAACTGCGTGGTGGCCAGCAGCTGGAACGCAGCCAGGTGGATGCCATCGTGCACATGGTTGCGGCCAGCATCCCGGATCTCGCGCCGGAGCGGGTGACCGTGGTCGACCAGAGTGGGCGCATGCTCAGCATCACCGACCCGAACAGCGAGGCGGCGGTCAACGCTGCCCAGTTCGAGCAGGTGCGCCGCCAGGAAACCTCGTTCAACCAGCGCATCCGCGAGCTGCTGGAACCGATGACCGGCCCTGGCCGCGTCAACCCGGAAGTGAGCGTGGACATGGATTTCTCGGTGACCGAGGAGGCCCGCGAGCTTTACAACGGTGAGCCGCAGAAGCTGCGCAGCGAGCAGATGAGCGAGAACACCACCAGCACCCCTGGCCCGCAGGGTGTGCCGGGTGCGACCAGCAACAGCCCGCCGGGCCAGCAGGCTGCACCGGCCACCGCGCAGACCCCGACCGAAAGCAGCAAGAACGCCACCCGCAACTACGAGCTGGACCGCACCCTGCAGCACACCCGCCAGCCGGCAGGCCGCATCAAGCGCGTCTCGGTGGCGGTGCTGGTGGACAACGTGCCGCGCGCCGGCGCCAACGGCAAGATGAGCCCGCAGCCGCTGTCGGCCGCCGAACTGACCCGCGTCGAAGCGCTGGTCAAGCAGGCCGTCGGCTTCAACGCCGAGCGTGGCGATACCGTGTCGGTGATGAATGCCCCGTTCGTGCGGGATACCACGCCGGTCGAAGGCCCGGCCTGGTGGGAGCTGCCGTGGGTGCACGATGCCGGCCGCATGCTGCTCGGCGCGGTGGTGGTGCTGGCGCTGCTGTTCGGTGTGCTGCGCCCGGCACTGCGTGCGATCACCGGCCAGAACAAGAAGAACGACGAACCGGCACTGGAACCGCACACCGCGGATGTGCAGCTGGTCGATGACGATGGCATGCCGCTGCCGGCGCTGGGCGCCGACCGGGCCAGCCTGGCCGGACCAGACGCACTGGCCCTGCCGGTGGATTCTTATGAGGAACGACTGCGGATGGCGCGTGAAGCCGTGAAGACCGACTCCAAGCGCGTGGCCCAGGTGGTCAAGGGCTGGGTGGCCAATGACTGAGGCACAACTGACCGGCGTACAGCGCGCGGCCGTGCTGCTGCTGTCCCTGGGTGAGCTGGATGCGGCCGAAGTGCTGCGCCACATGGAACCCAAGGAAGTGCAGAAGATCGGCATCGCCATGGCCACCATGACCGACATCACCCGCGAGCAGGTGGAACGGGTGATGGACCAGTTCGGCCAGGAGCTGGGCTCGAAGACCTCGCTGGGCGTGGGCTCGGACGACTACATCCGCAACATGCTGGTGCAGGCGCTGGGCAGCGAGAAGGCCGGCAACCTGATCGACCGCATCCTGCTCGGCCGCAACACCACCGGCCTGGACGCGCTGAAGTGGATGGACCCGCGTGCGGTGGCCGACCTGGTGCGCAACGAGCACCCGCAGATCATCGCCATCGTGATGGCGCACCTGGAAACCGACCAGGCCGCCGACGCGCTGAAACTGCTGCCGGACCGTACCCGCGTGGACGTGCTGCTGCGCATCGCCACCCTCGACGGCATTCCGCCGAACGCACTCAATGAACTCAACGAGATCATGGAGCGCCAGTTCGCCGGCAACCAGAACCTGAAATCGTCCAACATCGGCGGCGTGCAGTGCGCGGCCAACATCCTGAACTTCATGGACAGCGGCCAGGACCAGGCGATCCTGGGAGAAATCGCCCGCATCGATGCGCCGTTGAGCAACCGCATCCAGGACCTGATGTTCGTGTTCGACGATCTGGTCGACCTGGATGACCGCGAAATGCAGCTGGTGCTGCGCGAAGTGAGCGGCGAGCGCCTGGGCCTGGCCCTGCGCGGTGCCGACATCAAGGTGCGCGACAAGATCACCCGCAACATGTCGCAGCGCGCGGCCGAAATCCTGCTGGAAGACATGGAAGCTCGTGGCCCGGTGCGCCTGTCCGACGTGGAAGGCGCACAGCGCGAGATCCTGGCCATCGTCAAGCGCATGGCCGATGAAGGCACCGTCACCATCGGTGGCAGCGCGGAGGCCATGCTGTGAGCAACGTCGTGCGCTGGCTTGCCCCGGACCTGCTGGCCCAGCCCGAACCGGTGCTGGAGCAGGAGGATGGGTTCGAACTCACCGAGCCGGACCCGGAGCACGAGCCGGAGCCGCCGCTGCAGCTGCCGACCCTGGAGGAAATCCAGGCCATCCAGGACAGCGCCGAGAAGGAAGGCTTCCAGCACGGCCATGCCGAAGGTTACGGCCAGGGCCAGGCCGAAGTGCGTCGCCTCGCCGCGCAGATCGAAGGCATCCTCGACAACTTCAGCCGACCGCTGGTGCGGCTGGAGAACGAAGTGGTCGGCGCACTGGGCGAACTGGCGGTACGCATCGCCGGTGCGCTGGTCGGCCGCGCCTATGAAGCTGACCCGGCACTGCTGGCACAGCTGGTCGGTGAGGCCATCGACGCGGTGGGTGGCAGCACCCGCGAGGTCGAAGTGCGACTGCATCCCGATGACATCGCCGCCCTCGCCCCGCTGTTGAGCCTGCCGCCACAACAGCGCCTGGTGCCAGACACCAGCCTCAGCCGCGGCGATCTACGCGTGCACGCCGAAGCCGTGCGCATCGACGGCACCCTGGAAGCCCGCCTGCGCGGCGCGCTGGACGCGGTGATCCGCCAGACCGGAGCCAATGCATGAACCCCGATCCGCAGCCGACGCCGCCACCGGCCGACTGGGCCATGGCCCGCAACCTGCGCCTGGCCCGTCGCCTCGATGGACTGCGCGTGGATACCGCCCATGGCCGTGGCCTGATCCGCGAAGGCGTGCTGCGCCGCGCGGTCGGACTGACCCTGGAAGCCGTCGGCTGCGAGGCGCCGCTGGGTGCCAGCTGCAAGGTGGAAGTGGTCGACGGCGGCTGGGTCGATGCCGAAGTGGTCGGCTTCGCCGGCGAGCGCACTTACCTAATGCCCAGTGCCGAGCTGCATGGCCTGTTGCCCAACGCCCGCGTGGTGCCGTCGGCGCGCCGCGGTGGCGTGGAAGTGGGCGAAGGCCTGCTTGGCCGCGTCATCGACAGCGATGGCGTGCCGCTGGACGGCAAGGGCCCGATCCGCGCCGAAGGCCATGTCGGCATGGCCGGCGTGTCGATCAATCCACTGGCGCGTGAACCGATCACCCAGCCGCTGGACGTGGGCGTGCGCGCGATCAACGCGCTGCTGCCGATCGGCCGCGGCCAGCGTGTCGGCCTGTTCGCCGGCTCCGGCGTCGGCAAGTCGACGCTGCTGGGCATGATGACCCGCTACACCGCCGCCGACGTGATCGTGGTCGGCCTGATCGGTGAACGTGGCCGCGAAGTGCGCGATTTCGTCGAGACCACGCTGGGCGAGGAAGGCCTGCGCCGCGCCGTGGTAGTGGCCAGTCCCGCCGACCGGCCGCCGCTGGCGCGCCTGCACGGTGCCTACCGCGCTACCGCCATCGCCGAATGGTTCCGCGACCAGGGACTGAACGTGCTGCTGCTGATGGACTCGCTGACCCGCTTTGCCCAGGCGCAGCGCGAGATCGGCCTGTCGGTGGGCGAGCCGCCGACCACCCGCGGCTACCCGCCGTCGGTGTTCGCCAAGCTGCCGGCACTGGTCGAACGCGCCGGCAATGGCGCCAAGGGCCGTGGCTCGATCACTGCGTTCTACACGGTGCTGACCGAAGGCGATGATCCGCAGGACCCGATCGCCGATGCGGCGCGCGCGATCCTCGACGGCCACATCCTGCTCTCGCGGCGCGTGGCCGACAGCGGCCTGTACCCGGCCATCGACGTCGAATCGTCGGTCAGCCGCGTGGTCACGGAAATCGCCGACGAGCCGTGGCGCCTGCGCATCCGCAAATTGAAGCGACTGGTCTCGGCCTACTCGGCCAACCGTGACCTGATCGCCATCGGTGCCTACCAGCGCGGCCATGACGCGGCCACCGACGAAGCCCTGGAACGCTGGCCGGAAATCATGGAGTTCCTCGGCCAGGACGTTGCCAAGGCCGCAGATCTCCCGCACAGCCAGGCGGCGCTGCAGCGCCTGGTGGAACAAGAGAGTTAAGCCATGAACCAGTCCAAGCGCATTGATCCCCTGCTCAAGCGGGCCCAGGAACACGAGGACGCGGTCGCCCGCGACCTGGCCGAACGCCAGCGCGTGCTCGATACCCATCTATCGCGACTGGACGAACTGCGCCGCTACGCCGAGGAGTACGCCAACGCACAGATGGCCGCCACCAGCCCGGCGCAGCTGCTGAACCGACGCGCTTTCCTCGACCGGTTGGACAGTGCCGTCGAACAGCAGCAGGCCACGGTCAATGGCAACCGCGAAAAGGTGGAAGCCGAGCGCGCCCGGCTGATCCTGGCCAGCCGTGACAAGGCCGTGCTGGAACAGCTTGCCGCCAGCTACCGCGCGCAGGAAAAAGTGGTGACCGACCGCCGCGACCAGCGCGAGATGGACGATATCGGTGCGCGCCGCGCGCGCCTGGTCCAGGCCGAAGACCAGGACGGCACCGAGCAGGGAGGTCGCTCGTGATGCCCTCCCCACTCGCCGGCAGCGCCAACCCTGCCACGCCGGCCACCAGCAACAGTGCGGCGCGCGCCCCGCGCAGCGAAGGCGGAAAGGACTTCAGCCAGCTGCTGCAGGATGGCGCGCCCTCTGCACCCGCCCCTGCCGGCAGCGCCACCACGCCGTCGCCATCCACGTCGAGCCAGCCGTCGACCACTGACAGCAGTGGCCAGGCACCAGGCGAACGTAGCGACGCCGAAGCGGTAACCGCTGAAGCGCCGCCGCTGCCGCCCGTTGCCGTGACCCCGGCTGCACCCGCTACCGACAAGGACAAGCCCGCCGCGACCGAAGACGCCCCTTGGCCGCCGCTCGGTCTGGCCGGCCTGGTGCTGGCGATGCCGACGCCCGTGGATGCGGCCGCTGCCCTGCCGACCACCGCTGCACCGTCGCAGGCCAGCGACAGCAGCGCACTGCCCGTTGCCCCTGCCGCGAATCCGGCACTGCCTGCAACTGCCCCAGCAGCGGCCGCCGCAGCGACGGCCGACGGCAAACCGGCGGCGACCAGCGCGGGCGATGCCAGCGCGCTGCCACTGCCGGAGATGATCCTGCCCGGCAAGCGCAGCGAGCGCGGCGAAGGCAGTGACGTGGCCGCCGTTGGCGACCGCGCCAGTGCACCACTGCTGCATGCACCGGCGGGGGCCGCCGTACAGGACCTGAAGGCGGCGCTCGCCACCGGCAACGCGATCTTCAATGGCGAACCCACACCGAAGCCGGTGCTGGGTGACGACGGCTTCGACCAGGCCATTGGCGCACGCCTGGGCTGGCTGGCCGACCAGAAAATCGGCCACGCCCATATCCGCCTGAGCCCGGACGACATGGGCCCGGTGGATGTTCGCCTGCAGTTGAACGGCGACAAGGTGCATGCCAGCTTCAGCAGCCCGCACGTGGATGTGCGGCAGGCGCTGGAAAGCAGCCTGCCGCGCCTGCGCGAGCTGCTGGGCGAACAGGGCTTCCAGCTGGCACACGCTGATGTTGGCCACCAGGCCCCGGGGGGCGACGGCAATGCGTCGGGAGCATCTGGCAACGGTGGGACCGCCGGTGACGGAGAACCGTCGCCCGGCGACACCAACGTGTCGTCCGCGCAGCTGATCCGCCAGCGCGGGTTGCTGGACGCCTACGCCTGACTGGCGTGCCAACCAAGGTTGGCACCCACCAGGGCGGGGCGGTTGGCGCCTATCAGGACACCGGGGCAATGGAGCCGCACCGGCCAGTATCGCGTTGGTGGGTGCGGAGCTTGCTCCGCACGGCCCCACCGCCCCCCGACGGAATTCCGTCGCACCCCTCTGCCCCGCCTTCGGCACACCCCTTGCATATCCCGGTGAAGCAACCCTCAGGAGCTTCACCCCGTGGCCGCAGCCGCTGACAAAACCAAGAAGACAGCCGAGAAGGACAAGGCCGCCAAGCCGCGTAGTCCGATCCTGATCACCGCGCTGGTGGCCGTACTGGCCGCCGCTGCCGCCGGTGGCGGCGTCTGGTTCTTCACCCAGTCCAAGCACGAAGACAAGGCCGCGCAGGCCCCGAAGAAGACCGCGACCCCGGCACCGGCCCAGTATTTCGCGCTGGACCCGGCCTTCGTGGTCAACCTCAACGGCCCGGTCGATGGCCCGCGCTACCTGCAGCTGGAAGTGCAGCTGATGACCCGCGACCCGTCCGCGCTGGAAGCGATCAAGACCCATGCACCCGCCATCCGCGCACGCCTGCTGATGCTGTTCTCGCAGGTCAGCCCGGACCAGATCGCCGATGTCGCCGGCAAGCAGAAGCTGCAGGCTGCGTCGCTGGCCGAAGTGCAGAAAGTGCTCAAGGCCGAGACCGGCAGCAATGGTGCCGACGACCTGCTGTTCACCAGCTTCGTGACCCAGTAAGGGCCCACCGATGAATGATCTGTTGTCCCAGGACGAGATCGATGCCCTGCTCCACGGCGTGGACAGTGGCGCGGTCGAAACCGATCCGGAACCGCCGTCAGGCGAAGCGCGCTCGTACGACTTCGCCAGCCAGGACCGCATCATCCGCGGTCGCATGCCAACCCTGGAAATGGTCCACGAGCGTTTCGCGCGCCTGTGGCGGATCGGCCTGTTCAACCTGATCCGTCGCTCGGCCGAGCTGTCGGTGCGCGGCATCGAGCTGATCAAGTTCAACGACTACATGCACTCGCTGTATGTGCCGACCAACCTGAACCTGATCCGCTTCAAGCCGCTGCGCGGTACCGGCCTGATCGTGTTCGAGCCGACCCTGGTGTTCGCCATCGTCGACAACTTCTTCGGTGGCGACGGGCGCTACCCCACCCGCATCGAAGGCCGCGAGTTCACCGCCACCGAAATGCGGGTGATCCACCTGCTGCTGAAGCAGACCTTCGCCGACCTGCGCGAGGCCTGGGCACCGGTGATGGACGTCGACTTCGAGTACATCAACTCGGAGATCAACCCGCACTTCGCCAACATCGTGACGCCGCGCGAATACGTGGTGGTGTGCCGCCTGCACGTCGAACTCGATGGCGGCGGTGGCGACATCCACGTCACCCTGCCGTATTCGATGCTGGAGCCGATCCGCGAGCTGCTCGACGCCGGCATCCAGAGCGACCGCAACGACCGCGACGAGAGCTGGGGCAAGACCCTGCGTGAACAGCTCAACATCGCCGAAGTCACCCTGTCCAGCGTACTGGCCAGCAAGCGCATGACCCTGCGTGACCTGACCCAGCTGAAGGTCGGCGACATCCTGCCGATCGAGCTGAGCCCGCAGGTGCCGGTGTGCGTGGAGAACATCCCGGTGTTCACCGGCGAGTTCGGCATCGCCAACGGCATGAACGCCGTGAAGATCACCGCTACCCATCCGCCGGGCACCCGCCCGCGCGTACCCGTCATCCAGGAAGACCCGCAATGAACGATATCGACGCCCTCGAACCCACTCCGGCCCAGTTCAGCAGCCTGCAGGCCGATGAGGCGAACGGCCCGGACCTGAACCTGGACGTGATCCTCGACGTACCGGTGACGCTGTCGCTGGAAGTCGGTCGCGCGCGCCTGCCGATCCGCAACCTGCTGCAGCTCAACCAGGGTTCGGTGGTGGAACTGGAACGTGGTGCCGGCGAGTCGCTGGATGTGTTCGTCAACGGCACCCTGATCGCCCATGGCGAAGTGGTGGTGATCAATGACCGCTTCGGCGTGCGCCTGACCGATGTGGTCAGCCCGAGCGAGCGGATCCGGAGACTGCGTTGAGCCTGCTGGCCTCCACCCTGCTGGCGGTCGGCAAGACCGCCGCTCCGGCCGGCCCGCAGATCGGCCAGCACGCAGCCGCCGCACCGAGCCTGTTCGGCGCGGTGCTGGCGCTGCTGGCAGTGCTGGCGCTGGTCATCGGCCTCGGCTGGCTGCTCAAGCGCCTGCCCGGCAGTGGTTTCCGCCCGGCCGAAGGCATGAAGGTGGTGGCCAGCCTGAGTGTCGGTGCCAAGGAGCGCGTGGTGGTGGTCGAGGTCAACGGCCAGCAGCTGCTGCTGGGCGTCACCGCCGGCGGCATCAACACCCTGCACACCCTGCCCGAACCGCTGCCGCCGCCCGCGCCCGTGCGCGTGCCGGACTTCAAGAATCTTCCGAATTTCGCCCAGCTGCTGCAGCAGCGGCTGCGCAAGGACCCCTGACATGCGTGTCGCCCGTACCCGTCTTGCCACCCTGATGCCGTGGCTGCTGATGCTCGCCCTGTGCCTGTTGCCGGCACTGGCCTTCGCTGCACCCGGCGCACCGACCACGCCACTGCCGGACATCAACGTCGGCAAGATCGGAGGTGCGCCGGTCAGCCTGCCGCTGCAGACCCTGCTGCTGATGACGGCGATCACCCTGATCCCGTCGATGTTGCTGGTGCTGACCTCGTTCACCCGCATCATCATCGTGCTGGGCCTGCTGCGCCAGGCGCTGGGTACCGGGCAGACCCCGTCCAACCAGGTGCTGCTGGGCCTGGCCCTGTTCCTCACCGCGATGGTGATGATGCCGACCTGGGACAAGGCCTGGAGCACCGGCATGGCGCCGTACCTCAATGGCGAGATCGACTTCCAGACCGCCTGGACGCTGACCACCACGCCGTTGCGCGGCTTCATGCTGGCGCAGATCCGGGAGACCGACCTGATGACCTTCGCCGGCATCGCCGGGCACGGCACCTACGCCAGCCCCGACGCCATCCCGTTCCCGGTACTGGTCGCATCGTTCGTCACCAGCGAACTGAAGACCGCCTTCGAAATCGGCTTCCTGATCTTCATCCCGTTCGTGATCATCGACCTGGTCGTGGCCAGCGTGCTGATGTCGATGGGCATGATGATGCTGTCGCCGATGCTGGTGTCGGCACCGTTCAAGATCCTGCTGTTCGTGCTGGTGGATGGCTGGGTGCTGACCGTGGGTACGTTGGCGGCGAGCTTCAATCCGGCGTGATTGAGAGGCAGTCGGGCATGGCTCGGCTCTACAGAAGCACAGTCGAGCGCGGCTCGACTCCACACAAGCAGATGGACCCCGAATGTCTCCCGAACTTGCCTTGACCGAACTGCGTGGCGGCCTGATCACCGTGTTGTGGGTGGCCGGCCCGCTGCTGCTCACCGTGCTGGTGGTGGGCGTTGTGGTGGGCGTGGTGCAGGCCGCGACCCAGCTCAACGAACCGACCATCGCCTTCGTTGCCAAGGCGGCGGCACTGACCGCGGTGCTGTTCGCGCTCGGCAGCCTCCTGATCGGCCACCTGGTTGAATTCACCACGCTGCTGTTCCAGCGCATTCCACACCTGATCGGCTAGGACACGCGCCTCGATGGACGCCGCCACCCAGATGGCTGCCGACGGCCTGCAGGCCTTCGGCATGATCGGCACCGTGCTGTGGACCATGCTGCGCATCGGCGCGGTGGCCATGGCCATGCCCATGGTCGGCACCCGCGCGGTGCCGGCACGGATCCGCGTGATCCTGGCCGGTACCCTTGCCATCGCGTTGGCACCGCTGCTGCCGCCGGTTCCGGACTGGACCGGCTTCGATGCTGCCACCGTACTGACCATCGCCCGCGAGCTGGCCATCGGCGTGTCCATCGGCTTCCTGCTGCGGCTGGTGTTCGAGGCCGGCGCGATGGCCGGCGAACTGATCGCCCAGGGCACCGGCCTGGCCTTTGCGCAGATGAGCGACCCGCTTCGTGGCGGCACCTCCGGCGTGATCGGGCAGTGGTTCTACCTGCTGTTCGGCCTGCTGTTCTTCACTGCCAACGGCCATCTGGCGCTGATCTCGCTGGTGGTGGACAGCTACCGGGCGCTGCCGATCGGCGCGCCGCTGCCGGACCCGCACGCCTTCTTCAGCATCGCTCCGACCTTCCTGCTGACCGTGCTGCGCGGCGCACTGACCCTGGCCATTCCACTGACCGTGGCGATGCTGGCGGTGAACCTGGCCTTCGGCGTGCTGGCGCGTGCAGCCCCGGCACTGAATCCGATCCAGCTGGGCCTGCCGGTCTCACTGCTGCTGGGCCTGTTCCTGCTGGCCCTGCTGGCCGGGGAAATGGGCCCGCCGGTACAGCGCCTGTTCGATGCCGCCTTCCAGGCTGCGGACGCGGTCACACACTGACCCGATCATCACGTTTTACTGCTTGCCCTTCCCCCGGGTCTGCGCGCTAGAGTGAATGCGCGGCAACCGGGGGGATGCCGCACGTGGCCGCCGCCCTGCGTCGGCCTGCCTCATGCATGCCCCACCGTGGTTTCCGTCGACAGGCAGGTCCGGGAGACTGACGAATGCTGGTAGGCACGTACAACCCGTGGCTGGTGGCGATCTCGTTGCTGGTTGCCGTGATGGCGTCATACACCGCGCTGGCGATGGCCGGGCGCACGGTCACCGCACCCGGCAAGGGCGCGGCCTGGTGGTGGCGCCTCGGTGGTGGCTTCGCCATGGGCCTGGGCATCTGGTCGATGCACTTCATCGGCATGCTCGCCTTCGACCTGCCCATTCCGCTCGGTTACGACCTGCCGATCACCCTGCTCTCCCTGGCCCTGGCCATCGCCTCATCGGTGTTCGCGCTGTGGCTGGTTTCGCTGCGCACCCTGCCGCACCCACGCCTGGCCGGCGGGGCATTGCTGATGGGTACCGGTATTGCCGGCATGCACTACGTCGGCATGGCGGCGATGCGCATGCAACCCGGCATCGACTATGACCCGGGCTGGCTGCTGTTCTCGCTGATCGTGGCGGTCGCCGCCTCATGGACTGCGTTGTATGTGGCATTCCGCCTGCGCGCGCAGCGCACCCGCATCGGTGATCGCCTGGCAGCCGCTGGCCTGCTCGGGCTGGCCATTGTCGGCATGCATTACACCGGCATGGCCGCTGCACGCTTTCCGGAAGGCAGCATCTGCGGCGCGGCGGTCGGCGATGGCCTGCAGAACGAGTGGCTGGCGATGCTGGTAGTGGTGCTGACGGTCGCGATCCTCGCGGTGGTGCTGGTGGTGTCCTGGCTGGACCAGCGGGTGGAGGCGCAGCTGCTGCGGCTGCGCAATTCCATGCTGAGCACTTCGTTGACCGATGCGCAGCAGGAACTGACCCAGGCCGCACTGCATGATCCGCTCACCCGCCTGCCCAACCGCCTGCTGTTGCAGCGCCGCATCGTGCAGGCACTGGCCGAGGCCGAACAGGGCGGCAGCCGCTTCGCGGTGATGTTCATGGACCTGGACGGCTTCAAGCAGGTCAACGATGCCTATGGCCACCAGGCGGGTGACGCATTGCTGGTGGCGGTGGCCGAGCGCACCCGCCAGCTGCTGCGCCCGCATGACATGCTGGCGCGCCTGGGCGGCGATGAGTTCGTGCTGGTGGTGCGCATCGAGCACGATGAGGATCTGCCAACCCTCGCCCGGCGCATCCTGCAGGCGGTCGGCAGTGGGCCGTTGCTGCCGGACAACGAACTGCAGGTAACCGCCAGCATCGGCGTGGCGATCTGCCCGGATCACGCCGCCAGCGAGCGGCAGCTGATGGCCTTTGCCGACGCGGCGATGTACCAGGCCAAGGAATCCGGGCGCAACGCCTTCGTGCTGTTCGCCGACTGGATGAATGACAGCGCCGAACAACAGTTCCGGCTGCTGGCCGACCTGCGCCGGGCCATCGGCAGCGAGCAGCTGTTCCTGCACTACCAGCCCAAGATCCGCGTGGCCACGCAGAAGGTGGCCGGTGCCGAAGCATTGATCCGCTGGCACCACCCGGAGCATGGCCTGATTCCGCCCGATCGGTTCATCCGCCTGGCCGAGCGCAGTGGTGCGATCAACGAGATCGGGCGCTGGGCGCTGGACCAGGCCTGCCTGCAGCTGCGGCGCTGGCACGATGCCGGTCACGAAGGCTGGTCGATGTCGGTGAACCTGTCGCCGGTGCAGTTCAGTTCGCCGCACCTGCTGCAGGATGTGCGCGCGGTGATCGAACGCCACAACATCGCCCCGCGCCACCTGGTGCTGGAAATCACCGAAAGCACGGTGATGCGCGATACCGACACCAGCCTGCGCCTGCTGCAGGCGCTGTCGGCGCTGGGCGTAGGCATCTCCATCGATGACTTCGGCACCGGCTATTCCAGCCTGCTGTACCTGAAGCGGCTGCCAGCCACCGAGATCAAGATCGACCATGCGTTCGTGCGCGACCTGGAACACAGTGCAGAGGACGTGGTGATCGTCTCGGCGATCGTGGCGCTGGGCCATGCGCTGGACATGGACATCGTCGCCGAGGGCGTGGAGACCGCCGCCCAGCGCGCCTACCTGGAGCGCCTGGGCTGCGACTACCTGCAGGGCTACCTGCTGGGACGGCCGGTCGATGCGGCGCGCTTCATGCAGCTGCACGACCTGCCCCGGCCGCGGGTGGAACTGGCGCAGAGCCCGCCGCCCAGTGACAACGCGCCCCTGTAGCGCCGAGCCTGCGCTCGGCTCCCGCCGGACACGGCCCGGCGCTACCATTGGTTGGCCTTCGGTAGATCCACGCCATGCGTGGATGGGCCGTTCCACCCTCATCCAAGGAAGCGCCCGTGGCCCTACGCACCACTCTTGCTGGCCTGTTGCTGGCCCTTGCTGTTGGCCACGCTGCTGCCGCTGATCTGCCGTGGTCATTGCCAGCCGATGCTTCCCCGGCCCAGGTCGACGCTGCCCTGCAGGCCCTTGGCCAGGGCGTGCTGAAGTCGCCCAGCCTGACCGATGCACAGCGCGGCCACGCGTTGGTGGCGATGGGCCAGACGGCCGAAGCGCGGCGATCGATCCAGCAGGCACGCGCATCGCTTGCAAGCGACGGCGACACCGCGGCGATGCTGCGCTGGCTGCCGATGCTGCTGCTCGTCACCGCCGGCGAGCAGGACGCAGCGGAGTATGCGCGCGCCTTCCACGCCACCTTCGCCGCCCTCGACGACGTTGCCGCGGTGCAGGCCGGTGCCGCACTCTCGGTTGAGCCAGCCCCGGTGCGCGCCCAGCTGGAGCAGGCCGTCGCGGCACAGGCGGGGGCGACGACCATTGCCGAGGCTGTCGCTTTGGAACTGCTGCGTCTGCGGGCAGTACTGCGTGCGCAGACCCTGGCCGCTGCCCTGGCCCCTCCGCTGGTCGCGGAGGAAGAGCAGCGCCGCTTCGCCATCGACGACGCATTGCGCATCCCCGTTGGCGATGGCGTCGTGCTGTCGGCGCAGCTGGCCCGCCCTCGCGCCGCATCGGCGCCCCTGCCTGCGGCCATGCTGTTCACCATCTACACCGATCCACCCAAGAACCGGCAGAAGATGCTGCTGGCCGCCGCGCATGGCTACGCCGGCATCGTGGTCGATGCGCGCGGCAAGGGCCAGGGCAGCGGCACCATCGCCCCCTACGAGCATGACGGCGCGGACGCCAACGCGGCCATCGACTGGATCAGCCGCCAGCCATGGAGCGATGGCCGGGTGGCCATGTATGGCGGCAGCTACGAGGGCTTTACTGCCTGGGCGGCGGCGCGCCATCACCATCCCGCATTGAAGACCATCGTGCCCTACGTTGCCGCCATCCCCGGCCAGGGCCTGCCGATGGAGAACAACGTGTTCCTGAGTGCCAACTACGGTTGGGCGTTCTATGTGGCCAATGGCCCGATGCTGGACAACGACACCTACAACCAGAACGAACGCTGGTCACAGCTGCCCCGCCGCTGGTATGCCTCCGGCCGCCCTTACCGGCAGATCGACCAGATCGACGGCACGCCCAACCCCTGGCTGCAGCGCTGGCTCGATCACCCGACGTACGATGCCTACTGGCAGTCGATGGTTCCCTATGGCGACCAGTTCGACGACATCCGCATCCCGGTGCTGACCATCACCGGGTACTACGACGACGGCCAGATCTCGGCACTGCAGTACTTCAAGGACCACCTGCGGCACCGCCCCGTTGCCGACCATGCCCTGCTGATCGGCCCCTACGACCACCGCGGTGCGCAGTCGGCGCTCAAGCCGATGCAGCTACGTGGCCATGAGCTGGATCCTGTCGCGCAGTTCGACACGCCCGCACTGACCTTCCAGTGGCTGGACCATATGCTGCGCGGCGCCCCTCGCCCGGCGCTGGTGCCCGACCGCGTAAACTACCAGCTGATGGGCGCCAACCGCTGGGGGCATGCGGCAACACTGGACGCCGCCGCGGGTGCCCATCGCCGCTACCACCTGTCGGCCGCACCCGCTTCGCCCGATGGCTACCACCGCCTGCAGGAACAGCCGCCAGCGCCGGGCCAGCTGGAGCAGACCGTGGACATGGCCGACCGCAACGAAATGCGGCACGGCTACTACCCGTTCCCCATCGTCGCAGCACAGGATGAAGCCGACACCGCGCTGGCCTATGTCTCGGAACCCTTCACCGGACCGATGGATCTGGTGGGCAGCTTCTCCGGCGACCTGAAGGTGCGGATCAACAAGCGCGACTTCGATTTCACCGTCACCCTGTACGAGCTGATGGCCGATGGACACCGGATGCAGCTGTCCTATTACATGGGCCGGGCCAGCCACGTGCGTGACCCGGGCACGCGCCAGTTGCTGCAGCCCGGCCAATGGACCCACCTGCCCTTCGATCGCACGCGCATGGTCGCCCGCCGCCTGGCTGCCGGCAGCCGCCTGCTGGTGAAGGTGGATGTGCTGAAGGACGCCATGCACCAGGTCAACCACGGCAGCGGCCGCGATGTCAGCGACGAATCGGCCGCTGATGCGGGCACCCCGCTGCAGGTGGATTGGCACAGCGACAGTGTTCTGACGATTCCCCTGCGCCCCGCCAGCGACTCCCTACAGTAGATCCATACCATGCGTGGATAGGCAACGGCCCATCACGGAACACTTCTTGCACGCACCCCGGCATCCCCTGCCGTAGTGCCCCGTGATGTCCGAGAACGAATCCGCCGGCGAAAAGACCGAACAACCTACCGAAAAACGCCTGCGCGACGCCCGTGAACAAGGCAACCTGCCGCGCTCGCGCGAACTTGGCACCGCCGCCGTCTTCGGTGCCGGCGTGCTGGCAGTGATGGCCATGAGCGGCTCGATCGGCCGTGGCGCCACGGCCTGGATGAAGCAGGCGCTCAGCCCGGAACAGAGCCTGCGGCAGAACCCGAAGGAACTGTTCGGCCACTTCGGCGACCTGCTGCTGCAGTTCATGCTGGTGATCGCACCGCTGGTGCTGGTCTGCCTGCTGGCCAGCTTCGTCGCCCCGCTGGTGATGGGCGGCCTGCGCTGGTCGCAGAAGGCGTTGCTGCCCGACATCAACCGCATGAACCCGATGAGCGGGCTCAAGCGCCTGTATGGCCCGGAGGCCATTGCAGAGTTCACCAAATCGCTGCTGCGCGTGGCCTTCGTCGGCGTCGCCGCCGGGCTGGTGGTCTGGACCGGCTTCGACACCCTGCGCGGGCTGATCCACCACCCGCTTGAAACCGCCATCACCGATGGCCTGGGCTTCACCCTGCGCCTGCTGCTGGCCACCGCCGGCGCGATGCTGGTGCTGGCCGCCATCGATGCGCCCTACCAGCGCTGGAACTGGATGCGCAAACTGAAGATGACCCGTGAAGAGCTGCGCCGGGAAATGAAGGAAAGCGAGGGCAGCCCCGAGGTGAAGGGCCGCATCCGCCAGCTGCAGCAGCAGATGGCCAACCGCCGGATGATGGAGGCGGTACCCACCGCCGACGTGGTGGTGGTCAACCCGACGCACTACGCGGTGGCCCTGAAGTACGAGGGTGGGACCATGAATGCTCCCACCGTGGTCGCCCTGGGCGTGGACGAAACCGCCCTGCGCATCCGTGAGGTGGCCGACGGCAACAAGGTCGCGATCGTCTCCGCCCCGCCTTTGGCACGCGCCTTGTATCGGGAAGGCCAACTCGGAAAGGAAATCCCCGTGAGACTGTATTCGGCCGTCGCCCAGGTCCTGTCCTACGTCTACCAGCTGCGCGCCTGGCGCACTGGCCCGATGCCGGACGCCCCGCACATCCAGGTGGATGAATTCGGCAAGGGGGGCCGCCCGTGAGCGCCCAGCCCTCCGCCGGCTTCAATACCCGCCGCGCCCTGGAAATGATCCGCCAGGGCCTTGGCGCGCCACTGATCGTGCTGGCCCTGCTGGCCATGGTCGTGGTGCCGCTGGCCGCGCCGGTGCTCGATGCGCTGTTCACCTTCAACATCGCCATCTCGCTGATGGTGCTGCTGGCGGTGGTCTACGTGAAGCGCCCGCTGGACTTCACCATCTTCCCGATCGTGCTGCTGATCACCACCATGCTGCGGCTGGCGCTGAACGTGGCGTCCACCCGCGTGATCCTGCTCAACGGCCAGAACGGCCACGATGCCGCGGGCAAGGTCATCGCCGCCTTCGGCGAATTCGTGATCGGCGGCAACTATGCGGTCGGCATCGTGGTGTTCGCGATCCTGACCATCATCAACTTCGTGGTGATCACCAAGGGCGCCGGCCGCGTCTCGGAAGTGACCGCGCGCTTCATCCTGGACGCAATGCCCGGCAAGCAGATGGCGATCGACGCCGACCTCAACGCCGGTTTGCTGACGCGTGAAGAAGCCAAGCTGCGCCGCGAGGAAGTGCGCGAGGAAGCCGACTTCTACGGCGCGATGGACGGCGCCAGCAAGTTCATCCGCGGTGACGCCATCGCCGGCATCCTGATCCTGTTCATCAACATGCTCGGCGGCCTGGCCGTGGGCGTGCTGCAGCATGGCATGCCGTTCGGCGAAGCCGCTGCCACCTACACCCTGCTGTCCATCGGTGACGGCCTGGTGGCGCAGCTGCCGGCCCTGCTGGTCTCCAGCGCGGTGGCGATGCTGGTGACCCGCGCCTCGCGCTCGCAGGACATGGCCCAGGCGATGACCGGCCAGGTGTTCGGCCAGTACCGCGCGCTGGCGATCACCGCCGGCATCATCGGCGTGGTCGGCCTGGTGCCGGGCATGCCCAACGTCGCTTTCCTGACGCTGGCCGCGATCCTCGGCTTCATCGCCTGGAAGGTCTACCGCAAGGGCAAGGCCGCAGCCACCGACCCGGCAGCCGCCGGCAATGACGCGGCCGCACTCAACGCACTCGGCCGCCCGGCGGCACCTGCGCCGACCGCCGAACTGAGCTGGGACGAACTGCGCCCGGTCGATCCGCTGGGCCTGGAGGTCGGCTACCGGCTGATCCCGCTGGTGGACAGCAACCAGGGCGGCGAACTGATGGCGCGCATCAAGGGCGTGCGCCGCAAGCTGACCCAGGACGTCGGCTTCCTGATTCCGTCGGTGCATATCCGCGACAACCTGGAACTGCCCGCCAACGGCTACCGCGTGCTGGTGCACGGCGTGCCGGTGGCCACCGCCGAGATCCACCCCGACCGCGAACTGGCGCTGGACCCGGGCAGCGCGCTGGGCACCCTGGAGGGCATTGCCGGCAAGGATCCCGCGTTCGGCCTGGATGCCACCTGGATCCAGCCGCACCAGCGTGCCCAGGCTGAAACGCTGGGCTACACCGTGGTCGACCCGGCCACCGTGGTGGCCACCCACCTCTCGCACCTGATCCGCGAACATGCGCCGGAACTGCTCGGCCACGAGGAAGTGCAGCACCTGCTGGCCAACCTGGCCAAGAGCGCGCCCAAGCTCGTCGAAGATCTGACGCCGAAGGCGCTGCCGCTGTCGGCGGTGGTGCGCGTGCTGCAGAACCTGCTGGTGGAGCGCATCCCGATCCGACAGCTGCGCAAGATCGCCGAGGCGCTGGTCGAACACGCGCCCAGCAGCCAGGACCCGGCGGTGCTGACCGCTGCCGTGCGCACCGCGCTGGGCCGCTTCATCGTGCAGGAGATCGCCGGAATGTCGGCGGAGCTGCCGGTGTTCACCCTCAACCCGCAATTGGAACGTGTCTTGCAGGAGTCCACGCAGGGCAACGGCGCCGCGCTGGAACCCGGACTCGCAGAGCGACTGCACCAGAGCCTGGCCGAATGTGTCAGCAAGCAGGAAGCGCGAAACGAGCCGGCGGTCGTGCTGGTACCGGGCCCGGTGCGCGCCGCGCTGGCGCGCCTGGTCCGCCACAGCGTTCCGTCGTTGTCGGTCCTGGCCTACAGCGAGGTGCCGGAGGACAAGCGCCTGAAGCTGGTCGGAACGATCAGCTGACGCCGCCCACCGATGCGCCAGAAAACAGACACCACCTTCGAACCAACGCAACATACAGATACCAAGGGGAACCCGCACCGTGCAGACCACCGACCACCCGAGTTCTCCGACCGCCACCCCGCCGTCTTCGTCCCGTGACCACAGCATGAAAATCAAACGATTCGTCGCCGCCGACATGCGCTCGGCCATGAACCTGGTGCGCAAGGAACATGGTCCTGACGCCGTGATCCTGTCCAACCGCCGGATCGAGGAAGGCATCGAGATCGTCGCCGCGGCCAACTACGACGAGAGCGCCGTGCAGCGTGCACTGGAAGCCTCGCGCCGTGATGTCGCACCGCCGCCGGCACCCAAGCCGCGCACCGCCGCCGACGCGGTGATCGCCGCGGTCACCCGCCGCCGCAGCAGCACCCCGGCGCCGGAACCGGTCGCCGCCACCACCTCGGCGGTGGCCGCCCTCGCCCGTGCGGCCGTTGGGGCCACCGGCCGTACCCTGGACAGCGCCGACGAGATCGTGCCGACCCGTGGCAGCACTGGCTTCGCCGCCACCCTGGCGCGCGCCGCCGTCAACGAACCGGCGCTACCCGAACAGAGCTTCGCCCCGTTCGCCGAGGCCATCGTTGCACCGGCCGCTACCGTGCCGGCCAACCGCGCCCGCTTCCAGATCGACCCGCCGCACGACATGCATCACGAAAGCGTGGCCCCGGCCGTGCAGCCGCCGCCGCTGCCGACCGCTGCCGTGACCGAAGCGCAGCCCGGGATCGCCGCCAGCGAACCGGCAGCGGTCGAAGCCGCCGGCGAAGCCAGCCCGGCCCCCATGCTGGCCCCGGCACCGACGCTGACCGTGGTTGCCCAGGACGACGCCGAGATCCGCCAGCTGCGCCAGGAAGTGGCCGGCATGCGCCAGGTGATCGAGCGCGAGATGAACCGCTTCACCGACGAGCGCCTGCGTGGCAGCCCGGTGCGCGCCACCGCGCTGGACCTGATGGACGAGTACGGTTTCGACGCCGGGCTGGCCCGCGACGTGGCCATGCAGATCCCGCTGGAGACCGAAGCCCATCGTGGCCGCGGCCTGATGCTGGGGCTGATCTCGCGCAAGCTGCCGATCGCCCCGGTCGACCCGCTGGAAGAAGGCGGCGTGATCGCCCTGGTCGGCCCGACCGGCGCCGGCAAGACCACCACCATCGCCAAGCTGGCCTCGCGCTTCGCCGAGAAGCATGCGCCGCGCGACGTGGCCCTGGTGACCACCGACACCACCCGCATCGGCGCCCGCGAGCAGCTGTACGGCTACGGCCGCCAGCTCGGCATCGCGGTGCACGAGGCCAACAGCGGCACCGACCTGGACCAGCTGCTGGAACGCCTGAAGGACTACAAGCTGGTGCTGATCGACACCGCCGGGCTGGGCCCGCGCGACCGCGCGCTGGCCGCGCAGCTGCAGTGGCTGCGCGCCGCCCGCCAGGTACGCACCCTGCTGGTGCTGCCGGCCAACACCAGCTTCGGCGACATGGACGAGGTGGTCCGCCGCTTCGGCGCCGCCAACCTGCAGGGCCTGGTGTTGAGCAAGCTGGACGAGACGGGCCGCTTCGGCAACGCCCTGTCAGTGGCCGTGGACCACGCCCTGCCGATCACCTGGGTGACCGATGGCCAGGACGTTCCGGACGACCTGCACCGGGCCAGTGCAGCCAATCTTGTACTTCGCCTTGAAGATTTGCGCCGAGCGGCCGATATGCCCTGCAACCCGGAGTTGAACCATGCCGTCGCGTGAGTACGCCAAGCTGACCAAGACCTTCCCGCTGTCGGCCACCCGCAGCGAGCCGCTCGGCCCTGTGCGCACCATTGCCGTCACTGGCGGCAAGGGCGGCGTGGGCAAGACGAATGTGTCCGCCAACCTGGCGGTGGCACTGGCCGGGATGGGCAAGCGCACGCTGCTGCTGGACGCCGACCTGGGCCTGGCCAACATCGACGTGATCCTGGGGCTGAACCCGACCTTCACGCTGGCCGACCTGGTCGCCGGCCGCTGCTCGCTGGACGACGTCATCGTCGAAGGCCCGAACGGCGTGCTGGTGGTGCCGGCCGCGTCCGGCCGCCGGCACATGGCCGAGCTGGCCCCGGCCGAGCACGTCGGCCTGGTCAACGTGTTCTCCGAGCTGGAACGCGAACTGGACATCATGGTGGTGGACACCGCCGCAGGCATCACCGACGGCGTGCTGACCTTCTGCCAGGCCGCGCAGGACACCGTGGTGGTGGTCTGTGACGAGCCGGCCTCGATCACCGACGCCTACGCGCTGATCAAGGTGCTGTCGCGCGAACGCGGCGTGGACCGCATCCAGGTAGTGGCCAACATGGTGCGCGACCCCAACGAGGGCCGCGTGCTGTACGAAAAGCTGACCCGCGTCTGCGAGAAGTTCCTCGCCGATGTCTCGCTGAACTACCTGGGCTGCGTGCCGCAGGACGACTGGCTGCGCCTGTCGGTGCAGCGCCAGCAGCCGGTGGTGAAGGCCTACCCGTCCAGCCCGGCCGCGCTGGCGATCACCGAGATCGCGCGTCGCACCGCACGCTGGCAGGCGCCGACCGAACCGCGTGGCGGCGTCGAGTTCTTCCTCGAGCGCATCCTCAAGCAGCGCGGGGTGGCCGCATGAAAGGCGCAGCCCAGTACAGGGAAGTCCAGCGCTCGGCGGCCAACGAGGTCATCGCCCAGCATTCGGACCTGGTGCGGCGCATCGCCCACCACCTGGCCGCGCGGTTGCCGGCCAGCGTTGAAGTGGACGACCTGATCCAGGCCGGCATGATGGGCCTGATAGAAGCGTCGCGCAGCTACGACGCCGACCAGGGCGCCTCGTTCGAGACCTATGCCTCGATCCGCATCCGCGGTTCGATGATCGACGAGATCCGCCGTGGCGACTGGGTGCCGCGCTCCGTGCACCGCCGTGCACGCGATGCCGCCGCCACCATCCGCCGCCTGGAACAGAGCAGCGGCCGCGCCGCCAGCGCCACCGAAGTGGCCGCCGCGATGGAGATGCCGCTGCCCGAATACCTGCGGTTGATGGAAGACGCCGCACGTGGCCAGGTGCTGAGCCTGGAGTCGCGCATCGAGGACCAGGGCGAGCTGGACACCGTCGCCCAGGGCGGCCCGACCCCGCAGCAGGTACTGGAGCGTGGTGAGTTCGGCCGCGAGCTGGGCAAGGCCATCGGCCACCTGCCCGAGCGCGAACAGCTGGTGCTCTCGCTCTACTACGAGCAGGAACTGAACCTGAAGGAGATCGGCGCGGTGCTCGGCGTGAGCGAGTCGCGGGTCTGCCAGATCCACGGCCAGGCGGTGCTGCGCCTGCGTGGCCGGCTCAAGATTTTCGAGGCGGCGGACGCCGGCCTGGAAGAATGAACATGCCCGAGGCGGCTGCCCCCGGCCGCCCGGAATGAACAACAAAGGAACTCTGCTTTGAACAAGAACATGCGCATCCTGATCGTCGATGACTTCTCGACCATGCGTCGGATCGTCAAGAACCTGCTGGGCGATCTGGGCTTCACCAATACCGCCGAAGCCGAGGACGGGCATGCCGCGCTGTCGCTGCTGCAGAGCCAGCCGTTCGATTTCGTGGTCACCGACTGGAACATGCCGGTGATGACCGGCATCGAGCTGCTGAAGGCGATCCGTGCCGATGCCAAGCTGAAGACCCTGCCAGTGCTGATGGTCACCGCCGAAGCCAAGCGCGAACAGATCATCGAAGCCGCCCAGAACGGCGTGAACGGCTACATCATCAAGCCGTTCACTGCGCAGACGCTGGAAGAGAAGCTCGGCAAGATCTTCGAACGCCTGGCGGCCAGCGCCTGATGGATACCACGGTCGACAAGAGCGCCCTCTCCCTGCGCCTGCAGGAAGCCCTGGACGCACTCGAGTCCGGTGACGAGGCCGCCTGGCGGCAGCGCATCGACGGACTGGTCGCGCTGCGTACGCAGCCGATGATGAGCGGCCTCTCGCGGCTGGCCCGCGAGCTGGGGCAGGCACTGGGTGAGCTGCCGACCGTGCCCAGCGAGGCCGGTGAGCTGGACGACGCCTGCGCACGCCTGGACCACGTGGTGGCCATGACCGAACAGGCCACGCACCGCACCCTGGACCTGGCCGAGGAATGCCGCAGCCTGACCGAACAGCTGCGCGCTGAAGGCCTGCAGCCGGGCCAGGACGCGCAGCTCGAGCGCATCCGCCACAACCTGACCGAGATCGCCCTGACCCAGAGCTACCAGGACCTGACCGGGCAGATCATCCGTCGCGTGGTCGGCATCGTCCGCCGCGTGCACGAGGGCTTCGGCGCACTCGGCCTGCCGCCGGAACAGCATCGCACCGACCCGGAACTGGCCGGGCCGGCACTGAAGGGACTGGACCGCCACGCGGTCTCGCAGAACGACGCCGACGACCTGTTGTCGGATCTGGGGCTGTAAGCATGAGCGCGGTATCCGACGACATCACTGCCGATTTCATCATCGAGGCACAGGAAATCCTGGATCGCCTGGGCGAACAGCTGGTGTCGCTGGAGCAGGCACCGCAGGACACCGAGCAGCTCAACGCGGTGTTCCGTGGATACCACACGCTCAAGGGCGGTGCCGGCTTCCTTGGCGTCACTGCGATGGTCGAGCTGTGCCACGCCGCTGAAGAGGCCCTGGGCATCGCGCGTGCCGGGCAGGCGGTGCTGCAGGCCCACCACTTCGACGCCGCCCAGCAATCGCTGGACTACCTGCAGTCGATGCTGGACGCCGTGTCCTCCGGCACCGAGCCAGGCTATGCGCCGCCGGACCTGATCGCGCAGTTCGACATGAACGGTGGCACTGCCGCGCCGGTCGCTGCGGCCGCCCCTGCGGCAGCTGGCAGCGACCTGATCACCGACGACGAATTCGAGGCCCTGCTCGACCAGCTGCATGGCGGCAACGCACCGACCGCGGTCGCGCCGGCCAGGAAGGCCGACGACGGCCTGATCAGCGAAGACGAGTTCGAAGCGCTGCTGGACCAGCTGCACGGCGGCGCTGCGCCAGGCGCGAAGCCTGCTGCCACCGTCGCGGCGGCACCTGCCGCTGCACCGCGCCCAGCGCCCGTACCGGCGCCCGCAGCCAAGCCGGCGGCCAAGCCGATGGCCGAGGCCGAGCACACCGTGCGCGTGGACACCAAGCGCCTGGATGCGATCGTCAACCTGATCGGCGAACTGGTCCTTTCCCGCAACCGCCTGAAGACCCTGCGTGCACGCCTGCGCGACGAGGAGCTGGACCGCGCCGTATCGACGCTGGACATCGCCACTGCCCGCCTGCAGTCGGCGGTGATGCGTACCCGCATGCAGCCGGTGGGCAAGGTGTTCTCGCGCTTCCCCAAGGTCGCCCGCGACGTCGCCCGCTCGCTGAAGAAGGAAGTGGACCTGGAGCTGGTCGGCGCCGAAACCGAACTCGACCGCAACCTGGTCGAAGCACTGGCCGATCCGCTGGTGCACCTGGTCCGCAACGCCATCGACCATGGCGTGGAAATGCCCGACCTGCGCGAAGCACAAGGCAAGCCGCGGATGGGCCATGTACGCCTGTCGGCGCAGCAGGAAGGTGACTACGTCAGCATCGAGGTGCAGGACGATGGCGCCGGCATCGACCCGGAGAAGCTGCGCGCGAAGGCGCGTGAGAAAGGCCTGATCGATCCGGAAGCCGCCGCCCGCCTGAGCAGCGAGGAATGCCTGCACCTGGTGTTCCTGCCCGGCTTCTCGACCAAGCAGCAGGTCACCGACATCTCCGGCCGTGGCGTCGGCATGGACGTGGTGCAGTCGCGCATCCGCGAACTGAGCGGCCAGATCCAGATCCAGTCGGAACTGGGTCGTGGCAGCCGCTTCCTGATCCGCGTGCCGCTCACCCTCGCGATCCTGCCGACCCTGCTGGTGCAGGCCGGCGAGGACGTCTACGCGCTACCGCTGGCACGCGTGATGGAAGTGCTGCACGCGCCGCGCACCTCGCTGGGCTGGTTCGATGGCCGCGCCGTGCTTGATCGCCGCTCGCACACCCTGCCGCTGGTCGACCTGCGCCAGTGGCTGGATGTGACGCCGGCCGCGTCAACCCTGCTGACCATCGTGGTGCTGCAGGCCGGCGAAGCGCGCTTCGGCCTGGTCGTGGACCAGGTGCGCGGGCGCGAGGAAGTGGTCATCAAGCCACTGCCAAAAGCCCTGCGCGGCCTGCGCGGTTATGCCGGTGCAACGTTGATCGGCGATGGTCGCATGGCACTGATCCTGGACGTGGACGGCATACGCTGAACGCCGCCGGGCATGGCCCGGCGACCCGAAAACTGTGACTACCGTCTGTACGCATTCTCCCGGTGTCTCAAGTCCCATTCATACAAGCCGATACCGGAACCATGGATAGACTCAGCCTCATTGGACTCTTTCTCGCCCTGGCCTCGCTGGTCGGTGGCAGCATCCTCAAGGGCGCTGGCCTGGCGTCGTTGTGGTCGCCTGCGGCGTTCGTGATCGTCATCGTCGGTACCGTTGCCGCGATCCTGCTTCACACCTCGCCGGCGGTGTTCAAGCATGCGTTCAAGATCGTGCGCTGGGTCGTGCGCCCGCCGCACAGCGATCGCCGCGAACTGATCCAGCAGATCGTCGAGTGGAGCAACATCGCCCGCCGCCAGGGCCTGCTGGGCCTGGAATCGCAGGTGGAAGCGCAGCAGGACCCGTTCCTGCGCAAGGGCCTGCAGCTGCTGGTGGACGGCGTTGAACCCGAATCGATGCGTCACATGCTGGAGATCGAACTGGGCAGCCAGGAGCACCAGGACCAGGCCGGTGCCAAGGTCTTCGAAGCGATGGGCATCTACGCGCCCACGCTCGGCATCATCGGTGCCGTGCTCGGCCTGATCGCGGTGATGAAGAACCTGGCCGACCCGAGCAAACTCGGCCACGGCATCGCCGCCGCGTTCACCGCCACCATCTACGGCATCGCCTCGGCCAATCTGCTGTTCCTGCCGATCGCCGCCAAGCTCAAGAGTGTGATCTCGCACAACACCCGCGACCGCGAAATGGTCATCGAAGGCCTGATTTCGATCGCCCAGGGCGAGAACCCGCGCAACATCGAAACCAACCTCTCCGGCTTCCTGCACTGACATGGCCCGCCGCAAGCACCACGAAGAGCACGCCAACCATGAAGCATGGGCGATCCCCTATGCCGACCTGATGACGTTGCTGCTCGCCTTCTTCGTGGTCATGTACGCGATCTCCTCGGTCAACGAGGGCAAGTACCGGATCATGGCCGACGCGCTCACCGATGCCTTCGGCGGCGCACCGCGCACCATCAACCCGGTGCAGGTGGGTAACAAGCAGGTGCAGGGTGGCGGCTGGGACAGCCCCTCGGTGATCAAGTCCGGCACCAAGATCGGCCCCTCCGCGCCCGCGCCGTCGCACGACCCGACCCTGCTGCCGTCGATGGCCTCGCAGATGCGCATGCCGGTCTCCGTGCACAACCAGGAACAGATCGCCCGTGCCGAGCGCCAGCTCAACAGCATCGCCGACCGCCTCACCGCGGCACTGGCGCCGCTGATCGACCGCGGCATGATCAGCGTGCGCCGCACCGAGTTGTGGATCGAAGTGGAGATCAACAGCGACATCCTGTTCCCCACCGGCTCGGCCGCGCTGGACGTGCATGCACGGCAGACGCTGGCCAGCCTGGCCGAGGTGCTGCGCGACGTGCCCAACAGCGTGCGCGTGGAAGGCCATACCGACAACGTGCCGATCGCCACCGCCACCTTCCCTTCGAACTGGGAACTGTCGGCCGGACGCGCCGCCAGCGTGGTGCACCTGTTCGCGGACCAGGACGTGCAACCATCACGGCTGGCGATGGTTGGCTATGGCCAGTTCCGTCCGCGCGAAGAGAACGACAGCGCGCAGGGGCGCAACCGCAACCGCCGGGTGATGGTCATCATCCTGGCCGACACCTCGCATTCGGTGGATCCGCTTGGCCAGCGCCTCAACGCGGCCACCGGCGCCGTCGACGACAGCACCACCGAACAGGCCGCCGCAACTCCGGCTACCGCCCCCACCTCCCCCATCGCACCGGTGAAGTTGCCGCCGGTGCCGGCTGGCAGCCGCGTCGGCGCCGCCGTTCCCCCGGCAATGAAGGAGTAAACCGATGCGCATCTGGGCAGTCGCCAACCAGAAGGGCGGAGTCGGCAAGACCACCACCACCCTCGCCCTCGGCCGCGGCCTGGCCGCGCTTGGCCATCGCGTGCTGCTGATCGACCTCGATCCGCATGCCTCGCTCAGCCGCGCCTTCGGCGTGCCGGTGGATCCGCCACCGGCGGGCGTGCTGGAACTGTTCGGCGCCCCGCCGGCCGATCTTTCCAGCCTGTGCCATGCCAGCAGCATCCACGGCCTGGACTACGTCTGCGCGCAGTCGGCGCTGGCCACGCTGGAGCGCCGCAGCGCCAACCAGCCCGGCCTCGGCCTGGCCCTGCAGAACGCACTGGCGCGTCACCAGGGCCAGCACGACTACATCCTGCTGGACTGTGCCCCCACCCTTGGCCTGTTGATGATCAACGCGCTGGCCGCTGCCGACCGCCTGATCATTCCCACCCAGGCCGAGCCACTGGCCCTGCATGGCCTGGACGGCATGGTCCGCACCGGCGAGATGGTCGAGCGCTCGCGCCGCCGCCCGCTGCCGATCTCGATCCTGCCGACCCTGTTCGACCGCCGCACCCGCGCCGGCAACGAGTCGCTGCGCACGATGCAGGATCGCCATGGCACCCGCGTGTGGGAAGACGCCATTCCGATCGACACCCGCATCAGCAATGCCGCAGGCCTGACCCTGCCCAGCGCTGGTGAGGACTATCCGGGCCGCGGCCTGGCCGCCTATCGCCGCGCACTGAACTGGATCCTCGGTGAGGATGCCCGTGCCCTGGAGCAGGCCGCATGAACAGCACCGGCGTACTGGACGACTACCTGGACGAACTGCTGGGCGAAGCGATCGCCCCGGCGGCCGTCGTGCTGCCAACGCCGCACAGCGCCGCCCCGGCTCCGGACAGCACATCGGAACCGGAACGCGAGCCGACCTGGGATGACCTGCCGGCCGAGGTGATCTACGAAACCGACACCGTCGCCGCGGGGCCTGCCGTGGACAACGCCACGCTCGAAGCCGCCTTCGAGGCGGCCACAACGGCCGAGCGCGAGCCCACCTGGGACGATCTGCCCGCTGAAGTGATCTATGAGACGGACGCTGTTGCCGTTGCCCCGGCACAGGACGACGCAGCACTGGAAGCCGCCTTCGAGGCCGCCGCAATGCCGGTCGCCGCTCCGGAGCGCGAACCGACCTGGGATGACCTGCCTGACGAGGTGATCCACGAGATGGCCCCGGCCAAGGCCGGCCCGGAGCCCACCTGGGACGACCTGCCCGACGAAGTGATCTACGAGACCGACGCGGCCGACAGCCATCAGCTCGCCCACACTGACAGCCCCGGTCTGCAGGCTGCGTTCGAAGCCGCTGCGGGTGGCGAGGATGTCCCCACGCCGCCACCGGCCGTGGTTGCGCCCCCGGCACCGCGCCCTGCACCCGCGCCCGCCCCGGCCGCGCGTGCTGCCGCCGCGCCGCCGCCCCGCGTCGCCCTGGATGCCCCGGCCACCAACCGTCCCGGTACCTGGCAGGAGCTGCAGGCGCAGGCGCACCAGCCCGCCAGCAGCCCGCACCCGCAGAACCGCCGCGCCGGCGAGCGCACCTCGCGCTGGCTGCGCCTGCGCTGCGGGACCCAGGCCTATGCGCTGGAACTGCTGAAAGTGCAGGAAGTGGTGTTGCCGGTGCCACTGCTGCCGTTGCGTGGCACGGCACCGGCGATGCTCGGGATCATGAACCTGCGTGGCCAGGTGGTGCCGGTGATGGACCTCGGCCTGCACCTCGGCGCCGCAGCGGCAGAAGACGATGCCCAGACCCGCATCGTGGTGCTGGAAGAGGACGGCGAGACCATCGGCCTGCGCGTGTCGGCAGTGGAAGATGTCGCCAACCTCACCGATTCACAGATCGAACCCCCGGATACCGCCCGCATCTGCCAGATCTCCAATGATCTGTTCCGCGGCGTCGCCCGGGTCAGCCAGCGCCCGATGATCCTGCTGGACGCCACACGGCTGTTGAGTTGATCTGGAAAAAAGGGGACGGAGGGGATTAAGTCGCAAGTGGCTCGGCGCTTTGCGCCGACGCGGTGCCTGTCGGGGACGCAAGGAGTTGATCCGTTGGATCAACACCTTACGTCCCCACTGCGCGGTCGCCGCTGCCGAGGGGGCTGCAGTAGAGCCAGGTCGCTTGCGACTTGATCCCCTCCGTCTCCTTTTCAGCTGCGACCGCATCGACGCACCGCGTCGATTCCTCTAAAGAACCCCGCCGGGGTGCCGTTATGGATCACGGAACCGTTTGTCCGGAGCAACGATGAGCACTGTCGAACTGGGTGAGGATCTCGGCATCGAGAGCAGCACCGAGCTCAAGAACCGCCTCGCCCCGCTGGTGGCGCAGGCAGGCGAGCTGACCCTGGATGCAAGCCAGGTCGCCCGCATCCACACGGCCGCCGTGCAGGTGCTGTGTGCATTCGTGCAGGCCCGCCGCGAGGCAGGCCTGGGCACCGGCTTCCACGGTTGCACCGCAACCTTCCGTGACGCCGCACGCCTGCTGGGCGTCACCCAGGCCCTGGGCCTGGACGTAACCCATGACAACCTGAAATCTGTGGAGAACGCTGCATGAGCGCACGTATCTTGGTGGTGGACGATTCGGCGTCGATGCGCCAGATGGTTTCCTTCGCCCTCACCTCGGCCGGTTTTGCCGTCGAAGAAGCCGAAGACGGCGCGGTCGCGCTCGGTCGCGCCAAGGGCCAGCGCTTCAACGCGGTGGTCACCGACGTCAACATGCCGAACATGGACGGCATCGCGCTGATCCGCGAACTGCGCCAGCTGCCGGACTACAAGTTCACCCCGCTGCTGATGCTGACCACCGAATCGGCCGCCGACAAGAAGTCCGAAGGCAAGGCCGCCGGCGCCACCGGTTGGCTGGTCAAGCCGTTCAATCCGGAACAGCTGGTCGCCACCGTGCAGAAAGTGCTGGGCTGATCGCCCCGCACCGCTCCCCTTCTTCGCTTCCGGACCACCACTGCCATGAGCATGGACCTGCAACGCTTCCACGCCACCTTCTTCGAGGAGAGCCGCGAAGGCCTCGACGCGATGGAGGCTGGCCTGCTGGCCCTGGAATCGGGGCAGCAGGACGCGGAGATCATCAATTCGGTGTTCCGCGCCGCCCACTCGATCAAGGGCGGCGCCGGCACCTTCGGCTTCGATGCCATCGCCGGCCTGACCCACGTGCTGGAAACGCTGCTCGATGAGCTGCGTGCCGGCAAGCGGGCCCTGGAAGGCCATGCCGTCGATGCCATGCTGTCCTCGGTGGATGTACTGCGCGCCCTGCTGCGCGAAGCCGAACATGGCCAGGCCGCAGACCCCGCGGCGGTCGCCGCAGTGAAGGCGCGCCTCGAAGCCGTTCTCTCCGGCCAGGCCGCACCGAGCGCGCCGGCCGCTGCCGCAGCCAAGGTGGACGATACGCCGGAAGCCTGGCAGATCGGGTTCACCCCGGCACCCTCGCTGTTCATGAGCGGCAACGACCCGTTGCGCATCATCCGCGAACTGGAACACCTCGGCTCGCTGCAGGTGGCCGCGCGCATGGAACGCCTGCCGGGCTTCGCCCAGCTCGACCCGCTCGAGGCCCACCTGGCGTGGGACCTGGGCCTGGTCGGCAAGGTGCCGCGCAGCAAGATCGAAGACACCTTCGCCTGGGTGCTGGACGACTGCGAGCTGGACATCCGTCCGGCCGCGCCGCCGAGCCTGGCGACCCAGGCCCCCGTTGCTGCATCCCCTTCCACACCTGCTGCCGTCGTGCCGGCAGCGCCTGCTGCGCCTGCCGCCGGCGGTGCTGCCACCCAGGAAGCCGAAACGTCGATCCGCGTCAGCGTCGACAAGGTTGATGCGCTGATCAACCTGGTCGGCGAACTGGTCATCACCCAGGCCATGCTCAAGCAGGTCTCGCACGCGCTGGACCCGGTCCACGCCGAGAGCCTGTTCGCCGGCCTGGACCAGCTGGAACGCAACACCCGCGACCTGCAGGAAGCGGTGATCGGCGTGCGCATGCTGCCGGTCGACGCGGTGTTCCGCCGCTTCCCGCGCCTGGTCCGCGACCTGTCCAGCCGCCTCGGCAAGCAGGTGCGCCTGCGCACCGTCGGCGAGGGCACCGAGCTGGACAAGGGGCTGATCGAAAAGATCGCCGATCCACTGGTGCACCTGGTGCGCAACTCGATCGACCACGGCCTGGAAATGCCCGACGTGCGTCGCGGCGCGGGCAAGGACGAAACCGGCACGATCACCCTGGCCGCTTCGCATCAGGGCGGCCATATCGTCATTGAAGTGAGCGACGACGGCCGCGGCCTGGATCGCGCCAAGATCCTGGCCAAGGCCACCGAACGCGGCCTGGCCGTACCGGACAACCCGACCGATTCGCAGGTCTGGGACCTGATCTTCCAGCCAGGCTTCTCCACTGCCGATGCGGTCACCGACCTGTCCGGGCGTGGCGTCGGCATGGACGTGGTTCGCCGCAACATCCAGGCACTGGGCGGTGAGGTCCAGATCGAAAGCAGCCTGGGTACTGGCACGCGCACTCTGATCCGCCTGCCGCTGACCCTGGCCATCCTCGACGGCATGACCGTGGCGGTTGCCGGCGAAACCCTGATCCTGCCGCTGGCCTATGTGCTTGAGGCGTTGCAGCCGCAGGCCGAGGATATCCGCAGCATGGCCGGCGAAGGCCGCGTGCTGCGCGTACGTGGCGAGTACCTGCCGATCCTCTCGCTGAGCGAGTACTACGGCTACGGCAACCGTGCGCCGGGCAGTGAATCGCTGGTGGTCGTGGTCGAAGGCGATGGCCAGAAGATCGCACTGGAAGTGGATGAACTGGTCGGCCAGCAGCAGGTGGTGGTGAAGAACATCGAGAACAACTACCGCCGTATCGGCGGGGTGTCCGGTGCCACCATCCTTGGCGACGGCCGCGTCGCGTTGATCGTCGACATCGGCGGACTGGTGCGCTCGTTGCGTATGCCGCAGGCCGCCTGATCCACGCTGCATGCGTGTACTGGACCGCCGCCCTTCGGGGCGGCGGTTTTTGTTTGTGCGCGCTCTGCCAAGGGGTCGGATCCCTTTCCGCAGGAAAGGGATCCGACCCCATCCCTTCTGTGAACTCCGTCGCCATGATGGTTGCGGGCGCAACTACTTCATCCAAGCGAAAGCACGCCGCTGCAACGCTTTCGCGCTGTCATCCCTACGCAACCGAATGTGATCTGCGTCCATAAAGTCCACGCGGACGGCGCCGTTATTTCGCAATGACGGTCGTCACCGAACCCCACCGGGCACCCCCGTTCGCTCTGCAACCACCCCCGAACCGGCGCACAGACGCCGGCACTCTGCCCACCTGGAGCACCCTGCATGAAGTGGTTCCAAGATCTGCCCATCGCCCGCAAGCTGGCCGTGGGGTTCACCCTCACCACCTTGATGACCCTGATCCTCGGCGCCTTCGCACTGCTGCGCCTGAGCGAAGCCAACGCGCAGTTGCGCGAGATGGCTGGCAACGACATCCCCTCGGTCCAGCACCTGGGCGAGGCGCGCTCGCAGCTGGGGGAATTCCGCACCTATGAACTTGCACAGCTGAGCATGCTCGACCAGCCGGAGAAGGTCGCCGACTACAACAAGCGCATGGACGACACCGCCAAGGCCGTGCATGACGAGCTGGCGGCGTACTCGGCGCTGCCGGCGCTGGCCAAGGAGCGTGAACTCTATCGCGCGGCCAGCGCACAGCTGGACCGCTACTTCGCCGCCAACAAGGCGATGCGCGACGCCGTGGCCGCCGGTGATGGCGCTCGGGCACAGCAGATCTCCGACTTGCAGTCGCGCCCGGCGCGTCGCGACCTGTTCGCTGCGATGAAGGCCCTGGGCACCCACATCGCCGGCCAGATGGACGGCAAGATCGCCGACGCCAACGCCACCCATCGCAACAGCATGATCGCCATCATCGGCTGCATCGTCCTGCTGTCCCTTGTGGCCGCTGCGCTGGCCATCGTCATCTCACGTGCAGTGACCGGTCCCCTGGGCAAGGCCGTGACCGCCATCCAGGCCGTCGCACGCGGCGACCTCAGCGTCACCACCCAGAGCACCGGCAAGGACGAGGCTGGCCGCATGCTGGCGGCCACCGCCGACATGACCGCGATGCTGCGCCGCTTCAGCGAACAGACCCAGTTGATGGCACAGATGCATGCCGGCCCGGACATCAGCCACCGCATTCCGGAAGACTTCCCGGGCGTCTACGGCCAGCTGGCCAGCGGCATCAACACGGTGATCTTCGAACACCTCGATGCGATCGTCGATGCCATTGAAGTGCTCAACCAGTACGCCATCGGCAACCTCGCCCCGGACGCCCGCCGCCTGCCCGGCAGCCGCGCGATCCTGCACGAGTCGATGGACGCGGCCAAGGCCAGCCTGCTGGCCATCAACACGCAGATCCAGCAGCTGGCCTCGGCCGCCGCCGCCGGCGACTTCAGCCAGCGCGGTGATGCGCAGCGTTTCGATCACGATTTCCGCGTGATGATCGAGCAGCTCAACAGCATGATGCAGGTGGCCGACGGCAACCTCAGCCAGCTCTCGCAGCTGCTGCAGTCGATCGCCGCCGGCGACCTGACCGCACGCATGGACGGCCAGTTCAACGGGGTGTTCGCGCGCATGCGTGACGACGCCAACACCACCGTCGCACAGCTGACCCAGATCGTCGGCCAGATCCAGGCCAGCGCCTCCAGCATCACCCTCGCCGCTGGCGAGATCGCGTCCGGCAACAGCGACCTGTCGCGCCGTACCGAGCAGCAGGCCGCCAACCTGGAAGAAACCGCTGCCTCGATGGAGGAACTGACCTCCACCGTGCGCCAGAACGCCGAGCACGCCCGCCAGGCCAACCAGCTCGCCATCGGCGCGCACGGTGTCGCTTCGCAGGGCGGCGAGGTGGTCGGCCAGGTGGTCACCACCATGTCGGCC
>NZ_JCAFTW010000020.1:0-40937 GCF_059370655.1 Stenotrophomonas sp. YJH_SMC_133
GGATGGCGCCATCGAGCCCCCAGGGGTGAGGGCGCTTTGCTTGCGAAGCACTGCTTCGCAAGCGCCCGAACGCACAGCCGCCAGCGGCTGGGCCGGACCCCGGAAGGGGGGTTTACGGCGTGTCCTGCCAGCCCACACCGCTCCGCCAAACCAGTAGAAAACCAGAGCCGCTTTGGCATTTGACGTTGCCGTTGCTTGAAGCAGGTGCAGGGCTGCAAGCCCTGCCGATACCCTCACTCCGCCGGGCAGTACGCCTTGATGGCCGCTTCAGCCAATCCTTTCTGCGCGCTGCGCTGTTCCGCGGTCAACGCGGTATCGGCCTTCCCGTCGCCATTGGTGTCCTGCATCACCTGGCCGGAGCCTTCCAGCAGGGCCAGGTTGGCACGGGCGGTGCTGCACTGCTCCGGCACCGGCGCGGCCGGGGTCTCGGCGCTGGCCGCGGCCTGCGGGGTGCGGGCCTGTTCGCGGGTCTCGAACTTCTTGCCCGCCGGCGGGGTCTCCGAATACTGGGTCACGCCATGGGAGTCCTTCCATTTATAGACCGGGCCGGCCACGGCGTTGGCACTGGCCAACAGCAGCAGGCATCCAAGGCAGGACAGGGCACGCATGGCAAACTCCGCGGAATGGGCGTAGAACGCCGATTGCAGCATTGGCGCCGAGCACTGGCAAGTCGATTAAACTGGATTCCATGGACCCGATCACACCGCCGCCGCGTTCGCGCACGATTTACCTGCTGCCCAACCTGTTCACCACCGCCGGCCTGTTCGCCGGCTTCTACGCGATCATCGCCGCGGCCAACGGGGATTTCGTCAATGCCAGCATCGCCGTGTTCGTGGCGGCGGTGATGGATGGCCTGGACGGGCGCGTGGCGCGCCTGACCGGTACCAGCAGCGAGTTCGGCGTCCAGTACGACTCGCTGGCCGACCTGGTCAGCTTCGGCATGGCCCCGGCGCTGGTGATGTACCACTGGTCGCTGTCGTGGCTGAAGTTCGATGACCCGCTGCTCGGCCGCGTCGGCTGGGCCGTGGCCTTCCTGTATGCCGCCTGCGCGGCGCTGCGCCTGGCCCGCTTCAACACCCAGGTCGCGGTGGTCGACAAGCGCTGGTTCGTCGGCCTGGCCAGCCCGGCCGCGGCCGGGCTGATGATGTCCTTCGTCTGGGCCTTCGCCGATGGCAACCTGGGCTGGGACGGCAACCAGCTGCGCTACGTGGCGCTGGCGGTGACGATCGTCGCGGCGCTGTTGATGGTCAGCCGTATCCGCTTCTGGAGCTTCAAGGGTGGCGGCGCCAAGGGCACCCGTTCCGACCGCGTGCCGTTCCTGGTGCTGGCCCTGGTGCCGGTCGCCATCGCCATCGCGGTCATTGATCTGCCGCGCGTGCTGTTCACGGTCGGCATCCTGTACGCCT
This sequence comes from Stenotrophomonas sp. YJH_SMC_133, assembly GCF_059370655.1. Lineage (NCBI taxonomy): Bacteria > Pseudomonadati > Pseudomonadota > Gammaproteobacteria > Lysobacterales > Lysobacteraceae > Stenotrophomonas > Stenotrophomonas sp. YJH_SMC_133. The sequence continues at coordinate 1,407 of NZ_JCAFTW010000020.1, forward strand.
TGTCCGGCCCGGTGATGTGGGCCGTGCAGCGCCTGCGCAAGAAGCCCGAGGCCGCGTGAGCCAGGAACTGCCCGTGCTGTGGTCACCGGCCCAGCAGGCCTGGCTGCAGGCCATGGGCTACACCGTCTATCACGACGGCCAGTTGGCTGCGGAGCTGGATGCCGCGCTGCAGTTGAGCGTGGCCGAAGCCGATGCGGCTGCCGCGCCAGCGGTGGAGCAGGTGCGGGCACCAATCGCACCCGCGCGCGAGCCTCCGGTTGAAGCCAAACCGGGTTCCCGCCAGGAACGCCCGGTGCCGCCGCGTCGCGAGACCCCGGTCAGCGCACCGGACACCGCGCCCGCCGCTGCCCGCCCGCTGCCGGGTGGCAGTGCGCGGCAGCCGGTGGTGCGGCTCCCGGATCGCCTGCAGATCGCATTGCTGCGTGCCTCCGGCTGTAATCCCAACGACCCTGCCACGCAGGCGCTGATGGACAGCTGGCCGCTGGACCAGCTGCGTCAGGACCCGGCCGCCAAGCGCGCGTTGTGGCCGCAACTGCGCGCCCTGCGCAAGCGGGGCGCACCATGAGTGCGGTCAGCCAGCCCGGCCCGGTCAGCCTGCGCGCATTGCGCGAGAGCGACCTCAATGCGGTGATGGCGATTGAAGTGCGTGGGTATCCGTTCCCATGGACCCGCGGCATCTTCGTTGATTGCCTGCGTGCCGGTTATCCCGGCCTGGCGATGGAGCGCGATGGCCAGCTGATCGGCTACGGCGTGCTCAGCATTGCCGCCGATGAGGCACATGTATTGAACATCTGCATCGATCCGCTGGCGCAGTCGCGTGGGCTGGGTCGTCAACTGCTGCGCGCACTGGTGCAGCTGGCAGGCAACCGCGGTGCGCAGCGTGTATTCCTGGAAGTGCGTCCGTCCAACACGCCGGCGCTGGCGCTGTACCACAGCGAAGGCTTCAACGAGATCGGCCGTCGTCCGCGCTACTATCCGGCCGCACAGGGCCGCGAAGACGCGGTGGTGATGGCGATCGAACTGGTCGACGGCGACCTGCAGACGATGCCGCCGTTGTAACGGAGAAGGGTTGCCGGCCAGCGGCCGGCACTACCGGTGGATCTCCGCTGTCATCGACACGTCACCTGCCGTGGTAGGTGCCAACCTTGGTTGGCACGCTTTTCTCACGCCAGCCGCAGTGCCAACACACCGCCGACGATCAGCGCCGCCGCCAGCCAGCGCGCGCGCGGAATCCGCTCGCGCAGCAGGAACACCGAGATCAGCAACGCGAACAGGATCGACGATTCGCGCAGCGCCGAGACCATCGCCACCGGCGCCTGGGTCATGGCCCACAATGCCATCGCGTAGGACGCCGTGGTGCCGACGCCACCGGCCAGTCCCAGCGGCCAGTGCTGGCGCGCATAGTCCAGCACTGCGCTGCCGCGGGTGTACAACGCCCACAGCGGTAATGGGATGCCTGACAGCAGGAACAGCCACAGCGTATAGCTGAGCGCACTACCGGACTGGCGCGCGCCCTGCGCATCGACCAGGGTGTAGGTAGCGATCATCGCCGCGGTCAGCAGCGGCAGCCGCAGCTGGCCGCCACGTGCGCCCAGTGCCATGCACAGGATGCCGGTGCTCACCAGCACCACGCCCAGCCACGCCGCCGGGGGCAGTTGCTCGCCCAGCAGGGTGCCGGCCAGCGCAACCAGGATCGGCGCGCTGCCACGCATCAGCGGATAGGCCAGGCTCATGTCGACCTGCTGGTAGCAGCGTGCCACCAGTCCGTAGTAGGTCACCTGCAGCAGCACGGACGCAGCCAGCCAGGGCCAGCTGTGCGCGGCCGGGAACGGCAGGAAGGGCAGGGCGGCCGCCGACAGCAGCGCGGCGCTGCCGGTGACCAGCACGGTGCCGAGGAACTTGTCCGGCCCGCGTTTGACGATCGCATTCCAGCTGGCATGCAGGGCCGCAGCCGCGAGGACCAGCAGGAAGATGGAAAGAGGCATCGGGCGATGATGCCATGCCGGGGAAATGTTCCGGGTTTGGTGGGTGCCAACCTTGGTTGGCACATCGCTCAGTGCGGACCAAGGTCCGCACCCACCAGAGCGGGGCAGGGCAGGTGCCAACCCTGGTTGGCACGCACCAGAGCGCGGCGCTTAGAGCTTCGCGCGCTGCTCGCGCAGGCCGGCCAGCTGGGTGTTCCAGTCGGCCAGTCGCACGCGCTCCTGCTCGACCACGGCCGGCGGCACCTTGTCGGTGAACTTGGCCAGCTTGGTCTCGCTCTTTTCCTTCTCCGCTTCGACGCGGGCGATTTCCTTGTCCAGGCGCACGCGCTCGGCATCGAGATCGACCAGGCCTTCCAGCGGCACCAGCAGCTTCAGCTCGCCCACGATCGCGGCGGCGGCCGGCGGTGCGCTTTCGCCTTCGGCCAGCCACTGGATGCTGTCCAGCTTCAGCAGGAACGACAGCGAGGCGCTGAAGCGTTCGATGCGCACGCGGTCCTGCTCCAGCCCGGCCTGCAGGCGCAGTGGCACCAGCTTGGACGGCGCGACGTTCAGCTCACTGCGCACGCGGCGCACGGCACTGATCACCGCCTTCAGCCATTCCACGTCGGCCTCGGCCTGGGCGAAATCGCCTTCGAACTCGGCGGCGGTCGGGTACGGGCGCAGCGACAGCGTGGTTTCGGCCAGGCCCAGGCGCGGGGCCAGCTGCTGCCACAGCTGTTCGGTGATGAACGGCGTGAGCGGGTGCAGCAGGCGCAGCAGCGCTTCCAGCACGTACAGCAGGGTGTGGCGGGTGCTTTCGGCGTCGGCGGCGTCTGCGCCGTTCAGTGCCGGCTTGCTCAGTTCCAGGAACCAGTCGCAGAACGCGTTCCAGGCGAACTCGTACAGGCACTGCGCCAGCAGGTCGAAGCGGTAGGCGGCGAAATGGCCCTGCGCTTCGGCGGTGGTGGCGGCCAGGCGCGAGAGGATCCAGCGCTCGGCATCGGTACGCGGCCTGGGCACGCCGGTGAACGCCGCGCCCTCGGTGTTCATCAGCGCGAAGCGGCTGGCGTTCCACAGCTTGTTGCAGAAGTTCTTGTAGCCCTCGGCGCGGTTCATGTCGAACTTGATGTCGCGGCCGTGGGTGGCCAGCGCGGCGATGGTGAAGCGCAGCGCATCGGCACCGTGGGCGGCGATGCCGTCCGGGAATTCCTTGCGGGTGGCCTTCTCGATCTTCTCAACCATCTTCGGCTGCATCAGGCCGCCGGTGCGCTTGGCGACCAGGTCGTCGATGGTGATGCCGTCGATGATGTCCAGCGGGTCGAGCACGTTGCCCTTGCTCTTGGACATCTTCTGGCCCTGGCCGTCGCGGATCAGGCCGGTGAAGTAGACGTCCTTGAACGGGATCTTCCCGACCAGGTTGTCGGTGGCCATGATCATGCGCGCCACCCAGAAGAAGATGATGTCGAAGCCGGTGATCAGCACCGACGACGGCAGGTAGCGATCAAAGCCACGCTCGGCCATGGCCTGCTCGTTGGGCCAGCCCAGGGTGGAGAACGGCCACAGCTGCGAGGAGAACCAGGTCTCCAGCACGTCGCTTTCCTGGTTCAGCACCACGTCGCTGCCCAGGTTGTGCTTCGCCCGTACTTCCTCTTCGCTGCGACCGACGTAGCAGCTGCCGGTGGCTTCGTCGAACCACGCCGGAATGCGGTGGCCCCACCACAGCTGGCGGCTGATGCACCAGTCCTGGATGTTGTTCATCCAGTGGCGGTAGGTGTTGATCCAGTTCGGCGGCACGAAGGAAATGCTTCCGTCCTCGACCAGTTCCAGGCCGCGCTTGGCCAGGTCGTCCATCTTCACGAACCACTGGTCGGTCAGGTACGGCTCGATCACCTGGCCGGTGCGGTCACCGCGCGGCACCTGCAGCTTGTGCGCCTTGGTCTCGACCAGGATGCCCAGGTCTTCCAGTTCGGCCAGCACGGCCTTGCGCGCGGCGTAGCGGTCCAGACCCTGGAAACGCTCCGGCGCGTTTTCGTTCAGCGCTGCCACCGGGGTGAACAGGTTGATCATCGGCAGGCTGTGGCGCACGCCCACTTCGTAGTCGTTGAAATCATGCGCTGGGGTGACCTTGACCACGCCGGTGCCGAACGCGCGGTCCACGTAGTCGTCGGCGATCACCGGCACGCGGCGGCCGGTCAGCGGCAGCACCACGCTCTTGCCGATCAGGTGCGCGTAGCGCTCGTCTTCCGGGTGCACCATCACCGCGGTATCGCCCAGCAGGGTTTCCGGGCGGGTGGTGGCGACCACCAGGTAGTCGCGGGTTTCGCGCAGGGTTTCCACGCCGTCGGCATCGCGCTCGACGTGCTCGTAGCTCAGGCCCTCATCCAGCGTGTAGGCGATCGACCACAGGAAGCCGTCTTCCTCGGCGCTCTCCACTTCCAGGTCGGAAATGGCGGTCTTCAGCACCGGGTCCCAGTTGACCAGGCGCTGGCCGCGGTAGATCAGGCCCTGCTCGTACCAGCGCACGAAGGCTTCGTTGACCGCCGCCGACGGCTGCGGGTCCATGGTGAAGGTGCTGCGCGACCAGTCGGCGGAGGTGCCGAGGCGGCGCATCTGGCGCTCGATGGTATCGCCGGACTGCTGCTTCCACTCCCAGACCTTGCCGATGAAGCCTTCGCGGCCCAGCGAATCACGGGTCTCGCCCTTGCCTTCCAGCGCCAGGTTGCGGCTGACCACCATTTCGGTGGCGATGCCGGCGTGGTCGGTACCGACCTGCCACAGCGTGTCGTAGCCGCGCATGCGGTGGTAGCGCACCAGCGCGTCCATCAGGGTCTGCTGGAACGCATGGCCCATGTGCAGCGTGCCGGTCACGTTCGGCGGCGGCAGCAGGATGGTGTACGGCTCGCCCTTGCCGGACGGCTTGAAGTGGCCGGCCTTCTCCCAGGCCTCGTAGAGGTCGGTCTCGAAGGACTTCGGGTCGTAGCTGGAGGCGAGTTGGGTCATGCGGGGGAACCAGGAGGTAATCGTTGAAGGATCAGGGCGCGGCGGCGGCCCATCAAGGGGGCCGGGGCGCGCTTACATGTCGTGCTTGTTCAGCTCGTAACCGGCGGCCTTGTACTGGCGCCAGCGTTCGCGCAGCGGTTCGCGCGCTTCCGGATCGGCCGGGACCACTTCCAGCACGCGTTCGCACTGGCCCAGCCAGGGTTCATCGCGCAGGTTGATCACCAGCGGGCGTGCCGGCGCGTCGGTGCCGGGTACGGCGATCAGCACCAGGGCCTCTTCCTCGTCCATGTCTTCGCCGGCGATCTGGTGCGGGATGTAGGCATCGTTGTCGAACGCCCACAGCAGCTCGTCCAGCTCCTCGGCCTGGGCCTGGTCGCGGGCCAGCACCAGGGTGAACAACCCGGCGTCGTTGGCCTTGCGCGCCAGTTCGCAGACCAGGCGCAGCGGCTCGGTCAGGAAGCGGGGCTTGGCGATCAGGTAGAAGTCGGCGCGGGGCATGGCAGGATCCGGGTCAGGCAGGGGCCCGGCGGTGCCGGGCGAAGCCCTGGCCAGCGGGGGCCGGCCAGGGTCGGGTACGGCATCAGGCGCGGGCGGCCTGGTCCAGCAGCCACTGGCTCAGCAGGCCGACCGGGCGGCCGGTGGCCATGCCACGCTTGCCTTCATCGCTGGCCACGCCGGCGATGTCCAGATGGGCCCAGCGCTGGCCTTCGGTGAAGCGCGACAGGAAGCAGCCCGCGGTGATCGCGCCGGCCCAGCGGCCGCCGATGTTGTAGACGTCGGCGAAGGTCGAATCCAGCATCGGCTGGTACTCGTCCCACAACGGCAGGCGCCAGGCGCGGTCGAACACATGCTCGCCGGCGGCCAGCAGTTCATTGGCCAGGTCGTCGTGCTTGCTCATCAGGCCGGCGGTCTGGTGGCCCAGGGCGACCATGCAGGCACCGGTCAGGGTGGCGACGTCGACCAGCGCGGCCGGTTCGAAGCGCTGCGCATAGGTCAGCGCATCGCACAGGATCAGGCGGCCTTCGGCGTCGGTGTTGCCCACTTCGATGGTCTTGCCCGACATCGAGGTGATCACGTCGGACGGGCGGTAGGCGTTGCCGTCGATGGCGTTTTCCACCGCCGGCACCACCACCACCAGGTTCAGCGGCAGCTTGGCCTTGACCGCGGCGACGAAGGTGCCGATGACGTTGGCGCCACCGCACATGTCGTACTTCATCTCTTCGATGCCGCCCTGGGTCTTCAGGTTGACGCCACCGGTGTCGAAGGTGATGCCCTTGCCGACCAGCACGTACGGCTTGGCGTCGCCGCCGCCGCCGGTCCACTTCAGCACCACCAGGCGCGGGCGGTTGGCCGAACCACGGGCCACGGCCAGCAGCGAGCCCATGCCCAGCGCTTCCATCTGGTGCTCATCGAGAATCTCGGCCTCGGCACCGTCATGCTCACCGGCGAACTTCACGCCCACCTCGGCCAGGTAGGCCGGGGTGCAGTAGTTCGGCGGCAGGTTGCCCAGCTCGCGGGCGAACTCGACACCGGCGGCGATGGCCTGGCCCTGGGCCAGGGCCTGGGCGTCGTCACCGGCGATGGCCAGCTGGGCCAGGCCGGCGTCGTCGGCCTTCTTCTTGCCCAGAGTGGCGGTGTAGCGGTAGGCAGCGTGATCGGCGGCGATCACCGCCTGGCGGATCGCCCAGGCCGCGTCGCGGTCCTTGATGGCCACTTCGGACAGGGTGAACAGTGCGCTGCGGGTAGCGCCCGCCTTCAGCGCGCGCACGGCGTCGCCAACGGCCTTCAGGTACTGCGGCACACCGAAGCGGGCGGCGTCACCGAGGCCGACCACCAGCACGCGCGGGGCGGACACGCCCGGCAGGTCGTGCAGCAGGGTGGTGGCGCCGGTCTTGCCGGACAGGTCGCCGCGCTGGGCCAGCGAGGCCAGGCGGCCGCCGCTGGCGGCGTCCAGGGCCTGTGCGGCGGGGGTCAGGGTATGGTCGGCATACGCGCCGACCACCAGGCAATCAACGGCGGCGGCGGCCGGAGCAACGTGGTTCAGGGTGAATTCGAGGGCCATTGAGCAGATTCCATTGGCGAGTCCGTACAATCGCAGGCCGTTTACGCCCAGACAGTAGACTGGGCGGCACCGCGAACGAACCCCAGAGTTTAAACCACCGCCCCATGCTGAAGCTCGACCGATACCTGCTGGGCGATTTCGTCCAGAGTTTCCTGGCTACCCTGATCGTCCTGCTGGTGGTCAGCGTGGGCGGCGTGCTGGTGGACATCCTCGGCAACATCGCCGACGGGCGCCTGCCGGCCAAGCTGCTGTTCTCCCAGCTGGGCCTGCAGTTCATCGCCTACCTGCCACTGATCCTGCCGCTGGCGTTGATGCTGGGCCTGCTGCTGGCGGTGGCCCGTCTCTACCGCGACTCGGAAATGGCCGTCATCACTGCCATTGGCGTGGGCCCCAAACGCCTGCTGCGGCCGCTGCTGATGCTGGTGGTGCCGGTGGTGGCGCTGGTCGGCGCCTGCTCCTTGTGGCTGGGCCCGTGGGCCGGCCGGGTGGCCGAGCAGATGATCATCGAGGCCAATCGAAGCGTGCTGATGGCGGGCCTGGAGCCGGGCCGCTTCACCCAGCTGCCCAATGGTGGCGTGGTCTACCTGTCCTCGATCTCGCCCGATGGTACCCAGCTGGGCCGGGTCTTCCTGCAGCGGCAGAAGGACGATCGCCTGGAAGTCGTGTCCGCCGCAGGGGGGCGCATGTTCTTCGAAGGCGCCCGCCAGCGCTTCCTGGAGCTGGATGATGGCCACCAGGTGGAAGGACCGGTGGCCGGGGGACTGGATTACCGCCTGGCCACCTTCGCCCGCAATGATGTGGCCCTGCCCGACGGTGCACAGACCCGTACCGGTGATGATCCGGAACTGATGCCGACCACGCAGCTGTTCGGCGATGACCGGCCCGAGGCGCAGGCACAGCTGCATCGCCGCCTTGCCCCGCCGTTGATCGCACTGGCGTTTGCGCTGCTGACCGTGCCGCTGGGCCGTAGCTCGCCGCGCCAGCAGCGCTACGGGCGGATGATGCTGGCGCTGATGGCCTACATGGTCGGCACCAACCTGATGTTCATCGGCAGTGGCTGGATCGCCAACGGCAAGATTCCGCCTGCGCTTGGCCTGTGGTGGCTGACCCTGCCGCTGCTGGCGCTGGCGATCTGGATGTATGCACGTGATGGCCGCCTGGGCCGCCCGAAGGGAGCCCGCGCATGAGGCTGCGCCCGATGCGTTTCGACCTGTACCTGGGGCGTTCGGTGTTCACCACCGTGCTGCTGACCTGGGCGGTGCTGGTGGGCCTGGACGTGGTGATGGCCTTCTCCGGCGAGTTCAAGGACATCGGCAAGAACGGCTACACGCTGGGCCACGCTGCTGCCTGGGTGCTGTACACCGTGCCGCGCCGTGCCTACACCTTCTTCCCGACCGCTGCGGTGATCGGCTCACTGATGGGCCTGGGCCAGCTGGCGGCGACCTCGGAGCTGACCGCGCTGCGTGCGCTGGGCCTGTCGCGCAAGCGCCTGAGCGTATCGGTGGCCATCGCCCTGTCGCTGCTGACCGCAGTGATGGTGCTCAGCGCCGAGACGCTGGGCCCCTGGGGCCAGGACCGTGCCGATGCGCTGAAGTCCAGTGCCAAATGGGGGCGGGACATCTCCACCACCCGCTATTCCGGCCTGTGGGCGCGCGAGGGCGATACCTTCCTCAGCGCCGCCGGTGGCGAAGAGCAGCTGGTGGGCGACAAGGGCACGCGGTTGATCCTGCGTGACGTGCGCCTGTATCGCATCGCCGAGGATGGTCGGATCGCCTCGCTGACCCATGCGGACACGGCCGAGCATGACCGTGACGGCTGGGTGCTGACCGGCGTGCGCCGCGATACCTTCGGTGAACGTTCGGCCACGCGCGAGGAAGTGGCGCGCGAGCCGTGGAACTCCAAGCTGGACGCTGGCGCGCTGGCCACCGGCATCGCCAAGCCGCGCAACCTCAGCGTGGCCGAACTGCGCACCAGCATCGAATACCGCGAGCGCAACGGTCTGGATGCGCGCGACTACGAGGATGTGTACTGGAGCCGCTGGTTCTACCCGGTGAACGTGCTGGCGCTGTGCCTGGCGGCGGTGCCGTTCGCGTTCGGCTCGCTGCGCAGTGGTGGCATGGGCAAGCGCCTGTTCCTCGGCATCCTGTTCGCGCTGGGCTTCTGGCTTCTGCAGCTGTTCTTCGGCCGCATGGCCGGCGCGTTGAAGTTCGATTACCGCATTGCCTATGCGTTGCCGCCGATCGTGATGCTGGCGATATCGGGACTGCTGTTCCGACGCAAGTCGGGTTGATCCTCGTTGTTGTAGAGCCGAAGGTAGCGGCAGGAGCCGCTGCCAACGTCGCTGGCGACGGCCTGAAGGGTGCCGGCCAGGACGGCAGGCATAGCCCACGCTCGGCTGCTTTGCGCGCACCGCCCGCCAACCGAGCATCGGCTCGACTCTACACAAGCGCCGCGCTGGATCGGATTGAAAGGTGATGCGTTACCGCTTCGGCATGCGCAGCAGGCGGGTGCCGCTGGCGCGGTCGTGCCAGGTCAGCCGCTGGCGGTCAGCCCATGCCCACCAGAATCCCAGGCCGCCCAGCAGCAGCGACAGCGTGCCCACCACGAAGCGCAGCCAAAGCTGCGTGCGTCGCAGGGGCGCGCCATCACTCGATTCCAGCTTCAAGCGCCACGGCCGCATGCCCAGCGTCTGCCCACCGCGGCGCCAGCTGGCCGTGGCATACCACCCCGTGACCAGCCAGCACACCGCCCACAGCAGCCACTGCCAGGCGCTGAACGGTGCGATGTTCTCGCGCTGGGCGTGGCCGCTGAAGGTGTAGGCAAGGGTGAACAGGGTGCCGGCCAACATCCACAGCGCCAGCACCGGCAGCGCGTCGTAGACCATCGCCAGCACGCGCCACAGCAGCAATGCACGCGGGCGGGGCAGCTCGGTAGTGGCCGCAGGGGCCGTATCGATGGCGGGGCGGGACATGCGCCGAGCATACGCAATGCTGGCCGCATCCGCAGTGGCCCTCGTATCCTGCACGCATGGCCCTTGTTTCCACCCCCGCCGAACGCCGCCAGCTGGTCCAGCAACTGCCCGAACTGCGCGCCGACGACAGTATGCGCATCCAGCGCTTCCTCGATGCGATCTGGGCCGAGAACGGTCTGGCCCGCGCCACCCTCGACAGCTACCGGCGCGACCTGGAAGGGCTGGCGCGCTGGATGGATGGGCGCGATGGTGGCCTGGCCGGCATCGAGCGCCCGGGGTTGTTCGACTACCTGGCCTGGCGCACCCGTCATGGCTGGTCGCCGCGCAGCAATGCGCGGTTGCTGTCGGCGCTGCGGGCGTTCTTCGCCGATGGCGTGCGCCGTGGCGAACGCGGCGAGGACCCCAGCGCGCTGCTGGATCCGCCCAAGCTGCCACGATTGCTGCCCAAGGCGCTGGCCGAAAGCCAGATCGACGCGCTGTTGGCAGCGCCGGATATCGACAGCCCGCTGGGCCTGCGCGACCGCGCCATGCTGGAGTTGATGTACGCCGCCGGCCTGCGCGTGAGCGAGCTGGTGCTGCTGCCGGCCACCGCGGTCAACCTGCGCCAGGGCGTGCTGCGGGTCACCGGCAAGGGCAGCAAGGAACGGCTGGTGCCGCTGGGTGAGGAATCGCAGCACTGGCTGGAGCGCTATCTACAGGCATCGCGCCCGCTGCTGGTCGGCAAGGGCAAGGTGCAGGCGCTGGCCGATGGGCAGACCCCATTGTTTGTCGAGCCGACGCTGCATGCGCTGACCCGGCAGGCGTTCTGGCACCTGGTCAAGCGCCACGCGCAGGTGGCCGGCATCGACCCGGCGCGGATCAGCCCGCACGGCCTGCGCCACAGCTTCGCCACCCATCTGCTCAACCGCGGTGCCGACCTGCGCGCGCTGCAGATGCTGCTTGGCCACAGCTCGTTGTCGACCACCCAGATCTACACCCTGGTGGCGCGCGAGCACCTGCAGAAACTGCACGCCCGGCATCATCCGCGCGGCTGAGCCGTGTCCTGAACCCCGGCCCCGGGCGGTGCGCGGCGTCGCGGCCCGGTGCCGGTGGCTGTGTCAGAATCCGGGGTCTTCTTCTGTCGCGGACTGCTCCATGCTCCGATTTGCCATCGCCGCCGTGTTCGGTGCGCTCAGCCTGACTGCCTGCGCCCAGCCGGCCCCGCCAGCCGCCAAGGCGCCCGCCGCTGCTGCGGCCAAGGCCAGCCCGGCCGCGAATGCGCCCGCCGACCAGGCGGTACGCGCCGCGCTGACCGCGCTGAACCCCGGTTTCCAGGTGGATTACATCGGCGCCGCGCCGTTCCCCGGCTTCCGCGAGGTCGTCGTTTCCGGCCAGCTGCTGTACGTGTCCGATGACGGTCGCTACCTGTTCCAGTCGCAGCCGTACGACACGCGTGCCAAGGGCCCGGCCAACAGCGAAGGCCTGCTCGGCTACCGTCGCGATCTGCTGGCCAAGGCCAACCATGGCGACCGCATCGTGTTCGCCGCGCCGAATGCCAAGTACACCATCAGCGTGTTCACCGACATCGAGTGCGGCTATTGCCGCAAGCTGCACCAGGACATCGCCGAGCTCAACCGCAACGGTATCTCCGTCGAGTATCTGGCATTCCCGCGCATGGGCCTCGGCAGCAAGGACTACACCGACATGATCTCGGTCTGGTGTGCGGCCGATCGCCGCCAGGCACTGACCAACGCCAAGCGCGGTGGCAGCGTGCCGGCAAAGAACTGCACCAACCCGGTGGCGATGCAGTACGCACTGGGCCAGCAGCTGGGCGTGAACGGCACGCCGGCGATCTTCGCGCCGGACGGCACCCAGCTGGGGGGCTACCTGCCGCCGGCGCAGCTGCGCGCGGCGCTGGAAAAACTGTCGGCCAAGCGCTGATCGTAGCCGACCTTTTCCTGTAGAGCCGGGGATGCGTGCCGCATCCCCGGCTTTTTTCTTACTTCAGGCCATCACTGACCGCCTTGGTCAGCGTGCCCTGTGCATCGTCACCACTGAACTCCCAGACGAACGCGCCGCCCAGGCCCTGGGTCTTCACGTAACCCATCTTGCGGGTGATGTTGGCCGGGGTGTCGAAGCTCCACAGCGTGCTGCCGTTGTAGATCCAGGTGGCACCGGCGGTGTTGTCGGTGTAGCCCGGCCACGCCAGGTTCTTCAGCACCTTCCAGTCCTCGATGCCGGCTTCATACGTGCCCGGGGCAGCGCCGGTCGCGGTCTGGTACAGGCCGTTGTTGGCGTTGGCCACACCGGTCCAGCCACGCCCGTAGTAGCCGATGCCCAGGTTGAGCTTGGCGGCAGGCACGCCACGACTGATGAAGGCCTCGATGGCGTCGTTGCTGTTGTACAGCTTCTGGTCGCCGGTGGACGGATCATTCGGCGAATCAAACAGCGCCGACTGGTGATTGGTCTTCGCATCCCACGCGCCGTGGAAGTCGTAGGTCATCACGTTGATGTAGTCCAGGTACGGGTGGTACGCGGCCGGGTCGGTGACGCGGATCTTGTCGATGCCGGCACCCACCGCCACCGTCAGCAGCAGGCCCGGACGCACTGCATCGAGCTGGCGGCGGAACTCGGCCATCAGCGCGGTGAAGTTGGCGTTGTCTTCCGGCTTGCCGCATTCGATGCCGCACGCCACCGGGTATTCCCAGTCGATGTCGATGCCGTCGAACACGCCCAGCGCGGCACCGGCACCACCGGCACCGTCGGTTACCGGCAGGTTGCCCTTGATGTAGGCATCGATGCACGAGGCGACGAAGGCCTGGCGGTTTTCCGGGCGCGCCGCGCTGGAGAAGCCACGCGACCAGGTCCAGCCACCCAGCGAGATCAGCACCTTCATGCTCGGGTACTTGGCCTTGAGCTGCTTGAGCTGGTTCCAGTTGCCGCGCAGCGGCTGGTCCCAGGTATCGGCGCTGCCGCTGACACTCTCGGCGGCACTGAAGGCCTTGGTGTAGTCGGCGAAGGCATCACCACCGGCACCGCTGTTCGGATCCGACGGCTGGGTGACGCCCACTTCGCAGCGGTTGTTGCGCACGTTGCCGAAGGCGTAGTTGATGTGGGTCAGGCGCGCGGCCGAACCGCTGCTGTCGATGTTCTTGACCCGGTAGTTGCGGCCGTAGATGCCCCACTGGGTGAAGTAGCCGATGACCCGCTTGCCGGTGGTGCCGCCGTCACCGGCCAGCGTGGTGGCGCTGATCTCGGTGCCCTGCGCGGACGCGTTGCCGGCGTTGTCGCGGGCACGCACACGGTAGCGGTAAGTGGTCGATGCAGTCAGGCCGCCATCGACGTAGCTGGCACTGGATGGTGAACCGACCAGGCTGCCATTGCGGTACACGTCATAGCCGGCCACCCCGCTGCCACCGGTGTTGTCGGTGGACGGGCTCCAGCTGAGCGCGATGCTGTTGGCGGTACGTGTGCCGACCGCCAGTCCGCCCGGCACGCTCGGTGCGGTGGTATCGCCACCGGCGGCGTTGACGGTGATGGTGATGGTCGCGGTGCTGCTGGTGGCGTTGTTGTTGTCGGTGGCTACGGCGCGCAGGGTGTGGCTGCCGGCGCTGGCATTGGTCCAGCTGGCCGCATACGGCGCACTGGTGGCCACGCCCAGCGTGCTGCCATCGCGGAAGAACTCGACCTTGGCGACGCTGCCGTCCGGATCACTGGCGGTAGCGGTCACGTTGACCGTGCTGCCGGCGCTGAAGGTGGCGCCGTTGGCCGGCGAGGTCAGGCTGACCACCGGCGGCTGGTTGGCGCCGCTGCCATCGCAGGCACCGAGGTTGGTGTAATAGGGCGCACCGGCCGGATGGTCCGGCGGCGCGTTCCAGATGTCCTGGTTCGCCCGATAGAGGACGCCTCCTTTCTGCAGGGTATCGCCGGCCCGGTAGATCTTGGCCTGGTCCCACTGGGCCACGCCGGCACAGCTGGCGGCCTGCGCCAGGCCGGGCAGGGCAGCGGCACCGGCGGCCACGGCGAGCAGCCAGGCCAGGCGGCGGGGACGACAGCTTCGGGTCGCACGTTCGGCACTGCGCACAATCGGGTCGTACATGGGTAAGTCTCCGATCAAAGGGCGCGCGGGCCCCGATGGCGCCGCGCGTGACGCAGGTCCGGGCGTCGCCCGGGAAGGCGACGGGTGGGGCCGGACGGAGGTACCTGGGAGGCCGGGGAGAGAGTCCGGCGCCAGGTGGGGACAACGTTGTCATCAATTGTGTGGTCAATCCGTGAGCAAGTGCATGGTTCGAGGATTTGGGCGGAAAGCGGCGCTGCGCGCGGTCGGCGGCCATCGGCGGAGCCCCCTCGTGGCTGGTCGGCGCGCGAATTCATGGGTTTGGCCGGGTGGGTGGGGTCAGGCGGGGACGCCGTGAACCCGTCCCTGGGGGCTTGGCCGCGGCATCCATGCCGCGGACACCCCGCCTGACCCCACCCACCCGGCCCCTGACAGGTTCCTGCGCGGCCAGCCACGGAAGACAGAACAAAAGATCAAAAGCAAAAGCCGGTCGCTTCGCTCTTCAATGCCTGATTTCTGACTTCCTCTGGTTGCCGGCCAGCGGCCGGCACTACCGGGGAGCATCCACGCATGGCGTGGATCTACCGCAGATCGCGGAAATCTGTCGGAGGCGGGGTGGGTCCGGTGGCGGGGGTGTCCGCGGCATGGATGCCGCGGCCAAGCCCCCAGGGACGGGTTTACGGCGTCCCCCGCCACCGGACCCACCCCGCCATCCCACGGGAACCCCGCTTTTGCTTTGGCCGTTGCTGTTGCTGTTGCTGTTGCCCTGGCCTCGGCGGGTGCCGGGCGCCGCCCGGCCAGAGCCCTTCCCCCGCTTCCGGTACAATGTCGGGCCCGTTTCCCAACTACGGTTCCCCGGACATGATGGTCCTCGAGGGCGCGCCCGCCCTGTCGCCGTTCCGCCGCGAACGTCTTGAATCCCGCCTGCAGTCCATCGCTCCCTCCCTGCGCATCAGCGGTGCCTGGCACGTCTACTTCGTGCAGCCCGAAGGCAGCGTCGCTCCCGACCTCGCCACCCTGTGCCGCATCCTCGAAGCGGCGCCACAGGCCGAGGCCGTGGCCGACGGCGCGGTCAGCCGCATCGTGGTGCCGCGCCTGGGTACGCTGTCGCCGTGGTCGAGCAAGGCCACCGAACTGGTGCGCGGTGCCGGCCAGCCGGTAAGCCGGGTCGAGCGGGGCCTGCGTATCGACGTGCAGGGCTGGCCGGCCGATGCCGACGTGCAGCAGGCGCTGGTCAAGGCGCTGCACGACCCGATGACGCAGTCAGTGCTGGAGACCGTGCAGCAGGGCCAGGCGCTGTTCTCGGCGCCCGCCCGCGGCGAACTGGAACGCGTGCCGGTGGACCAGCTGGAGGCCGCCAACGAGCGCCTCGGCCTGGCCATGGCCCAGGACGAGATCGATTACCTGCGCGAACGCTTCACCGCGCTGGGCCGCTCGCCGTCGGACGTCGAACTGATGATGTTCGCGCAGGCCAATTCCGAGCACTGCCGCCACAAGATCTTCAACGCCAGCTGGACCATCGACGGCCAGGAGCAGGACCGCTCGCTGTTCCGGATGATCAAGAACACCCACCAGCAGACCCCGCAGCACACGCTCAGCGCGTACAGCGACAACGCCGCGGTGATCGAAGGCCATCCGGCGTCGCGCTACCGCCCGGATCCGGCCAGCGGCGAGTACCGTCGTGAACCGCAGGTGCCCAGCGCGTTCCAGATCAAGGTGGAGACCCACAACCACCCGACCGCCATCGCACCGTTCCCGGGCGCCTCGACCGGCGCCGGTGGTGAAATCCGCGACGAAGGCGCGACCGGCCGCGGCGGCAAGCCGAAGGCCGGCCTGACCGGTTTCTCGGTCTCGCACCTGCGCATTCCCGAGCTGCCGCAGCCATGGGAAGCGCCGCGCGCGCTGAACCCGCGCATGGCGCCCGCGCTGGAAATCATGACCGATGGTCCGCTCGGCGGCGCGGCGTTCAACAACGAGTTCGGCCGCCCGAACCTGCTTGGCTACTTCCGCAGCTTCGAGCTGCCTGAAGGCACCGACCTGGTGCGTGCCTACGACAAGCCGATCATGCTGGCCGGCGGCCTCGGCGCCATCGACCGTACCCAGGTCGACAAGATCCAGCTGCAGCCCGGTGATGCGGTCATCGTGCTCGGTGGCCCAGCGATGCTGATCGGCCTGGGTGGCGGTGCCGCCAGCTCGGTGGCCTCCGGCGAAAGCGCCGAGGACCTGGACTTCGCCAGCGTGCAGCGCGACAACCCGGAAATGGAACGCCGCTGCCAGGAGGTCATCGACCGCTGCGTGGCGATGGGCAGCAACAACCCGATCAAGTTCTTCCACGACGTCGGTGCCGGTGGCCTGTCCAATGCCATCCCCGAGCTGCTGCACGACTCCAAGGTCGGTGGCGTGATCGATCTGGGCAAGGTGCCCACCGATGATCCGTCACTGTCGCCGATGCAGTTGTGGTGCAACGAATCGCAGGAACGCTACGTGCTCGGCGTCGCCCAGGAGCGCCTGGCCGAGTTCGCCGCGCTGTGCGCCCGCGAGCGCTGCCCGTTCGCTGCGGTCGGCGTGGCCACCGCCGAGGAACACCTGGTGGTGGCCTATGGCGCCGTGCCGGGCCACACCCCGGCCGATGCGCCGATCGACCTGCCGATGGACGTGCTGTTCGGCAAGCCGCCGAAGATGCACCGCGATACCGCACACCCGCCGGCACCGCGCTGGCCGGCGCTGAAGACCGCGGGCCTGGACCTGCAGGAAGCGGGCCTGCGCGTGCTTGCGCACCCGACGGTGGCCTCGAAGAACTTCCTGGTCACCATCGGTGACCGCAGCGTCGGTGGTCTGACCGCACGCGAACAGATGGTTGGCCCGTGGCAGCTGCCGGTGGCCGATGTGGCCATCACCGTGGCCGACTTCGACGGCGTGGCCGGCGAGGCGATGTCGATCGGCGAGCGCACCCCGCTGGCCCTGCTCGATGCGGCGGCTTCGGCACGCATGGCCGTGGGCGAAGCGTTGACCAACCTGTGCGCGGCCCCGGTCGATGCGCTGGATGAGATCAAACTGTCGGCGAACTGGATGGCCGCGGCCGGCCACCCGGGCGAAGACGCGCTGCTGTACGACGCGGTGAAGGCCGTGGGCATGGAACTGTGCCCGCAGTTGGACATCAGCATTCCGGTGGGCAAGGACTCGCTGTCGATGCAGGCGCAGTGGCACGACCAGGGCCAAGCGCACAAGAGCGTGTCGCCGGTGTCGCTGGTGATCTCTGCGTTCGCACCGGTCGCCGATGTGCGCCAGCAGCTGACCCCGCTGCTCGACCGCGACGTGGAAAGCGAGCTGTGGCTGATCGGCCTTGGCGCCGGCAAGCAGCGGCTGGGCGGTTCCATCCTGGCCCAGGTGCATGCCGACCACGGTGACCTGCCGGCGTTCGCCGGCGCTGCCCCGGATCTGGACGACCCGCAGCGCCTGCGTGGCTTCTTCGAGCTGATCCGCGATGCGCGCCAGGCCGGCCTGCTGCTGGCCTACCACGACCGCAGCGACGGCGGTGCCTTCGCCGCGCTGTGCGAAATGGCCTTCACTTCGCGCCTGGGGCTGGACATCACCCTCGATGCCTGGGGCGACGATCCATTCCGCAGCCTGTTCAACGAAGAGCTGGGCGCGGTGGTGCAGATCGCACGCGAAGACCGCGCAGCGTTCGCCGACCTGGTCGAGCGCCATGCACTGACCGAGTGCGCGCAGCGCATCGCCAAGCCGACCACCGCACCGGTGGTGCGCGTGTCGCTGGCTGGCGAGAACCTGGCTGAATGGCGCTGGGAGTCGCTGTTCGACGCATGGTGGTCGGTCACCCACGCGATGCAGAAGCGCCGCGACAACCCGGCCAACGCCGACGCCGAGCGTGAGATCGCCCGTGCCTTCAACGCACCGGGCCTGAAGCCCAAGCTCAGCTTCGACATCAATGAAGACGTGGCCGCCCCGTTCATCAGCACCGGTGCGCGTCCGCGCGTGGCCGTGCTGCGCGAGCAGGGCGTCAACGGCCAGATCGAAATGGCGAACATCTTCGAACGTGCCGGCTTCCGGCCCTTCGATGTGCACATGAGCGACCTGATCGAAGGCCGCGTCGCCCTGCAGGACTTCACCGGCCTGGTCGCCTGCGGCGGCTTCAGTTACGGCGACGTGCTTGGCGCTGGCCGTGGCTGGGCCACCTCGATCCTGGAGCGCAGCGCGCTGCGTGATGCCTTCGCCGCGTTCTTCGCGCGCGAGGACAGCTTCGCCCTGGGCGTGTGCAACGGCTGCCAGATGATGAGCCAGCTGAAGGACATCATTCCCGGTGCCGAACACTGGCCGCAGTTCCGCCGCAATGCCAGCGAGCAGTTCGAAGCCCGTACCGCGCTGCTGGAAGTGGTGGAATCTCCGTCGATCCTGCTGCGTGGCATGGCCGGTTCGCGCCTGCAGGTGGCAGTGGCGCATGGCGAAGGCCAGGCGGTGTTCGACAACGCGGTCGACCAGGCCGCGGCCCGTGTTTCGCTGCGCTATATCGATGGCCACGGCAACGTGGCCAGCCAGTACCCGCTGAATCCGAACGGTTCGCCGGACGGCATCACCGGCCTGACCAGCAGCGACGGCCGCGTGACCATCATGATGCCGCACCCGGAACGCACCCCGCGCGCGCTCAACATGAGCTGGGCCCCGGCCGAGTGGCAGGGTGATTCGCCGTGGATGCGCATGTTCCGCAACGCGCGGGTGTGGTGCGGCTGATCGCACCACACCGCGCAGGCATCAATGCCGTCGCGTATGGAAAAACCCGCCGTTGATCGGCGGGTTTTTTCTTTGCGCGTGTGAAAATCCTGATGTACCCGCGAGTTACATGGATTTTCAGGCGACAGGGTTACGTCACACGTCGCTAACAAAATCCTTTCATAAACAGGGAAAAGAGTGAACTGCTTCACGGCAATAGGATTTGTCGTGTCAAAGTCTTGACGATCTGCAAAGTTGCCGTTAACACTTGAACCCCGTTTCAGAATCATTCATTTCGCAGTAACCGGTTGGCGCACGCGCTCGGTTTTCTGTCGCTGCGCGCCGTTCGGCAATACCCCGCAGTAAATCACGCGAATAAACGCCCCCAGGGGACGTTGGGCCGGAAAGCCCAGCGGTGGCGTTGCTTTGCCCAAAACCAGTCCAATCAGGAGCCGTACCGATGAATCGGATTTATCGCAAGGTCTGGAACAAAGCATTGGGTCAGTTGGTGGTGGCCTCGGAACTGGCTTCCTCCGACAGCAGCAGCGGTGGGGTCGTCGACCAGCGCCGCGGTGCGACACAGGCCACGCCCGCACTGCTGGCGGTGGCACTGGGCCTGGTATTGGGATTGGGCATGAGTGGCTCTGCCACCGCACAGTCGGTGCAGATCGGCGGTAGCGCCACCTGCGTGGCATTCAGCGGCAAGCTGCTCGAAAAGTGCCTGATCGAAGGCTCGGCCACGGCCAAGGGCAGCAATGCGGTGGCGATCGGCAGCAACAGCAGTGCCAGTGCGGCCAACAGCGTGGCGCTGGGCGCCGGCTCCAAAGCCACGCGTGCCAACACCGTTTCCGTCGGCGATGCCGGCAAGGAACGGCAGGTCACCAATGTCGCCGCAGGCACGCAGGCGACCGACGCAGTGAACAAGGCGCAGCTGGACGCGCAGGCGCGCGCCACGCAGGCCGCGCTGGCCGACGTGGCCGCCGACGGCAACCGGTACTTCAAGGCCGACGGCGCAGGCGATGACAGCGACGCGGCGAAGATCGAGGGCGAGGGCGCACTGGCCGCCGGTGCCGGTGCGCAGTCGCTGGCCAACGCTACCACTGCCATCGGTACCCAGGCCATTGCTGCAGGCATCGGCGCCAGCGCATTCGGCCAGGGCGCGCTGGCGATCGGCGATGCCAGCGTGGTGGTCGGGCAAAGCGCAGCAGCGTTCGGCCTTGGCGATACCGCTGTCGGGGCCAGCGCGTACGCCGCCAGCGAAAACGGTGCAGCAACGGCACTGGGTGCACTGTCCGAAGCCACCGCCGATGGCGCGACCGCCGTCGGTGGCGGTGCCGTAGCGATGGGCCCCGGCAGTACCGCATTGGGCCGCGGCGCCACGGCTGCCAACGAAGCCTCGATTGCAGTCGGTGCGTTCAGCACGGCCGTCGGTGAATACAGCACCGCGCTGGGCTCCAATTCGGCCGCGGTCGCTACCGGCAGCGTGGCGTTGGGCGCCGGTTCGCTGGCTGATCGTGTCGATACCGTGTCCGTCGGTGCCGCCGGATATGGCCTGACCCGCCAGATCACCAGCGTTGCCGCCGGCACCGAAGATACCGATGCGGTCAACGTTGGCCAGTTGAAGGATGTTGCCGCGGTGGCCGATGCCACCGCCAAGCGCTTCCAGGCCACCGGCAGCAGCAACAGCGATGCCGGTGCGCTGGCTGAAGGTGACGACGCGCTGGCCGCAGGCGAGGCCGCCAATGCCATCGGCACTGGCACCACGGCGGTCGGTGCCGGTGCCACTGCCGTTGCGCAGAACGCGACCGCGGTGGGCAACAACGCACTGGCCTCGGGCCAGAACAGCGCAGCATTCGGCAACAACGCGCAGGCCAACGGACCGGGCAGCGTGGCCGTCGGTGGCGCTGCGGTGGATGCCAACGGCAACCCGCTGATCACCAGTGGTGGCGTGCCGGTGGTCACCGGCGCCACCAGTGCCGGTGTGGGTGGCACGGCCGTCGGCGCCAGTGCCGATGCCAGCGGTTTTGCCGCGTCGTCCTATGGCGTGGGGGCCTATGCGTCCGGCGCGCAGGCGTCGGCGTTCGGTGCGGTCTCCAATGCCATCGGTGATTACTCCACGGCATTGGGTACGCAGAGCAATGCCACGGGCACCAGCAGCGTCGCCATTGGTGGCCCGGCCGACCTGATTCCCGGCCTGGGCTTCTTCGTACAGACACAGGCCAGTGGTGAAGCCGCGACCGCGGTGGGTGCCGGCGCCATCGCCAGCGGCGACCGTGCCGTGG
Source organism: Stenotrophomonas sp. YJH_SMC_133 (assembly GCF_059370655.1). Taxonomy (NCBI): domain Bacteria; kingdom Pseudomonadati; phylum Pseudomonadota; class Gammaproteobacteria; order Lysobacterales; family Lysobacteraceae; genus Stenotrophomonas; species Stenotrophomonas sp. YJH_SMC_133. The sequence goes on from NZ_JCAFTW010000020.1 coordinate 22,447, forward strand.
CCAACGGCAGCCTCAGCGAAGCCTCCGGCGCCGAAGCCACCGCGGTGGGCTACTTCGCCTATGCGCCGGGCGAGAACGCCAGCGCGCTTGGCGCGCAGACCTGGGCCAGTGGTGCGCAGAGCACCGCAGTGGGCTACTACGCTACGGCACGCGGCGCCAACAGCGTCGCGCTGGGCGCGAACTCCGAAGCGGTGCGTGCCAACAGCGTGGCCGTCGGCAGTGCCGGCAACGAGCGGCAGATCACCAGCGTTGCAGCCGGCAGTGAAGCCACCGATGCGGTGAACAAGGCGCAGCTGGATGCGGTGGCCAGCACCGCCGACAGCACCGCGCGCTTCTTCCAGGCCCAGCCTGAAGCTGGCAGTGATGCCGGAGCGCTGGCGGAAGGCGAGGGTGCCATCGCGGCCGGTTCGTCGAGCAATGCGATCGGTACCGGCGCGGTTGCACATGGCGCGGCCGCGTCGGCCATCGGCGATGACAGCGTGGCGGTGGGCCGCAACAGCACGGCCACCGGCAATGGCGGTGTCGCCATCGGTGGCCTGGGCCAGGCCTACGACGAGTTCAACCAACCCATCATCGGTGCAGATGGCAAGGCGCAGCAGGTGGGTACCACGGCCGTGGCCGATGCCACGGCGGTCGGCAGCGCTGCGCAGGCCAGCGGTGCAGCCAGCAGCGCCTTCGGCAATGCGGCCAAGGCCAGTGGTGACAACAGCTTCGCCGCCGGCGGCAAGTCGCGCGCCACCGGCGCGTATGCGGTGGCGGTGGGTGACAGTGCGTTTGCCAGCAGCGATGACAGTACCGCGGTGGGCGGCTACAGCTGGGCCACCGCCAGCGGCGCCAGCGCCTTTGGTTCCGGTGCGTGGGCGACCGCCACCAATGCCTCGGCGTTCGGCAACGCGGCGTGGGCCAGCGGCGCTGGCGCCACGTCGATCGGTTACAACAGCTGGGCCAACGGAACCAGCGCCACCGCAGTCGGCCGTGGTGCCTTCGGCTATGGCGACAACAGCGTGGCGCTGGGCTTCCAGGCACTGGGCAACAGCATCAACAGCATCGCCATCGGCACCAACACGGTGGCCGGCGGCGAAAGTGTGATCGCGCTGGGTGCGGGCAGCAATGCCAGTGCCAGCAACGCCGTCGCACTCGGCGCGGGCTCGGTCGCCAACCGCGCACGCACGGTGTCGGTGGGCAGCAGCGGCAACGAGCGCCAGGTCACCAACGTCGCCGCCGGTACCCAGGACACCGATGCGGTGAACAAGGCACAGCTGGATGCGGTGGCAAGTACCGCAGCAACCACCAGCCGCTTCTTCCAGGCCAGCGGCAACGGCGACGATGTGGCGGGTGCGCTGGTGGAGGGCGACAACGCACTGGCCGCAGGTGATGCAGCCAACGCCATCGGCAATGGCGCCACCGCGCTTGGCAGCGGTGCCAATGCGCTGGCCGGCAACGCGCAGGCGATCGGCTTCAACGCGCTGGCGACCGCCGCCAATGCCAGTGCCGTAGGCGCCAATGCACAGGCCACCGGCGAATACGCCACCGCGCAGGGTGCGGAAAGCGAAGCCAGCGGTGAGCAGAGTGCAGCGTTCGGCGCGGCCAGCATCGCCAGCGGCGCAGGCAGCACCGCCAGCGGTGCCTTGTCCGAAGCCTCCGGCGAAGAAGCCGTAGCCGTGGGCTACTTCAGCAACGCCAGTGGCAGTGGTGCCACCGCGGTCGGCAGCGAGAGCGTGGCCAGCGGCACGGCTGCGGCAGCGTTCGGTATCGGTGCCGAAGCCACCGGTGGTTACAGTACCGCCATCGGCGGCTACGCACAGGCCTCGGCCTTCAATGCCACCGCCTTCGGCAACTTCGCCAACGCCTCGGGTTCCAACAGCGTGGCCCTGGGCGGTGATTCGCAAGCGTCCGGCGCTTACAGCACCGCCACCGGCCAGGGCAGCCTGGCCACCGGCACCAACAGCGTCGCCGTCGGTGGCTCGCTGTTCGGCGTGCTGGCGACCGAAGCCTCGGGCAACTACTCCACGGCGGTGGGCGGTGGCGCTTGGTCAGGGGGCATCAACAGCACCGCGCTGGGCAATGCAGCGGAATCGCGCGCGGCCAACAGCGTGGCGCTCGGTGCGGATTCGATTGCGGACCGCGACAACACCGTATCGGTGGGCGGCGGCGGCAACACCCGCCAGATCACCAACGTGGCCGATGGCACGCAGGGCAACGATGCGGTCAACAAGAACCAGCTCGATGCCGTAGCCGCCGCTGCGGAGAAGACCAGCAGGCAGTTCCAGGCCAGTGGCAATGCCGATGGTGAAACCGGCGCGCTGGTGGAGGGTGACAATGCGCTGGCGGCCGGTGATGCGGCCAACGCGATCGGCAACGGTGCCACTGCGCTCGGCAGTGGTGCCAATGCGCTGGCCGCCAACGCCACCGCCGTCGGCATCGATGCGCTGGCGACCGGCACCAACGCGGCGGCACTGGGCAGCACCGCACAGGCCACCGGCGAGGACAGCCTGGCCCTGGGCAGCGGTGCCAGCGCCAGCGAAGTGGGGACGAGCGCGGCGGGCGCGCGTGCACAGGCAAGCGGTGTCTACAGCACCGCCAACGGTACCGAATCCAACGCCAGTGGCGCACAGTCCCTTGCCAGCGGCTTCCGCAGCGCGGCCACCGCCGATGGCACCACAGCGGTGGGTGGCTATGCCGAAGCGACCGGTCGCCTTGGCACCGCACTCGGCTACGGCTCGGCTGCCAGCGGTGCCAACACCACGGCGGTGGGCTTCGGGGCAGCGGCGGCGGGCGCCGGCGCGGTTGCGGTGGGTCAGTCGAGTGAAGCCAGCGGTGCGGAAAGCGTGGCGATCGGCGGCAGCACCTTCTTCGGCCTGATTCCGTCGCGCGCCAGTGGCACCGGTGCGGCAGCATTCGGTGCCGGTGCATGGGCCACCGAGGATTACGCTACCGCCATCGGCTGGAATGCCTGGTCGGCAGGCACCAACGCCACGGCGCTCGGTGCCAATGCCACCGCCAATGGCAGCAACAGCGTTGCGCTCGGTGCCGGTTCCAAGGCTGACCGCGACAACACGGTGGCCGTTGGCAAGGCCGGCAGCGAACGCCAGGTCACCCACGTTGCAGCCGGTACCGAAGCCACCGATGCGGTGAACAAGGGCCAGCTCGACGCCGTTGCCAGTGTCGCCGACAAGACCAGCCGGCAGTTCCAGGCCAGCGGCAATGCCGATGGCGAGGCCGGTGCACTGGTCGATGGCGAAAATGCGCTGGCGGCCGGCAATGCGGCCAATGCGATCGGCAACGGTGCGACCGCGCTGGGCAGCGGCGCCAACGCCATGGCCACCAACGCCACGGCGGTTGGCTTCGATGCACTGGCCACCGGCAACAACGCTGCCGCACTGGGCAATGCTGCGCAGGCCAGTGGTGTCGACAGCGTTGCGCTGGGCAGCGGCGCCAGCGCCAGTGAAACCGGCGCCAGCGCCACTGGCGCCGGGGCCCAGGCCAAGGGCCCCTACAGCACGGCCAACGGTGCGCAGGCCACGGCTACCGGCACGCAGTCGCAGGCCAATGGTTTCCGCGCCAGTGCCTCGGCCGATGGCGCTTCGGCGTTGGGCAGCTATGCCGAAGCCAGCGGCCGCCTGGGTACTGCGGTCGGTTACGGCAGCAAGGCCACCGGTTTGAATGCCACGGCGGTGGGTGTCAGTGCCAACGCTTCGGCTGCCGGCAGTGTCGCACTGGGTGGAGGCTCGGTGGCCGATCGTGCCAATACCGTGTCCGTCGGCAGTGCCGTCAACAACCGGCAGGTCACCAATGTCGCCAACGGTACCGAAATCAATGACGCAGTGAATCGCGGGCAGCTGGACGCCGTTGCGTTTACCGCCAACACCACCAACCGATATTTCCGCGCCAATGGCACGGGAACCGCGAACGCCATCGGTACCGATTCGGTAGCGATGGGCTCGGTGGCCAATGCGGCGGGCGCACGCAGCATCGCGCTGGGTGCCAATGCCACGGTGTCTGCCTCCGGCGCACTGGCCGTTGGCGCCGGTGCGGGTGCGGTCGGCGTCAACTCGGTTGCAATCGGTGCTGGAGCGCGTGCGCTGGATGCCAATGTTGTGTCGGTGGGCAGTGGCAACCCCACCGATGGCCCGGCCACCCGCCGCATCGTCAACGTGGCTGATGGCCGCATCGCTGCCGGCAGCAGTGACGCGGTGACCGGTTCCCAGCTCAATGTCACCAACCAGCGCGTGGGCGCGGTGGAAACCCGCGTCGGTGATTTCGATTCGCGCATCGCCACCGTGGAGACCACGGCGGCCAGTGCGGTCGGCTACGACGACGCCAGTCGTGACCGCCTGACCCTGTCCGGCTTCCAGGGCACCACCATCGACAATGTCGGTGCCGGCAGCATCGCCGCTGGCAGCCGCCAGGCGATCAATGGCGGCCAGCTGTTCCAGTCGCTCAGCGATGCCGCCAGCTTCCTCGGCGGCGGTGCCAGCGTCGGCATGCAGGGCGTATTCGTGGCACCGAACTATGTGATCCAGGGCGCCACCTACAGCAACGTCGGCGATGCATTGGGTGCGCTGGACCGCAAGGTCAGTGAGATTGACCGCCGTACTGCGGGTGGCACGCGTGCAGGTGCCGCCAGCCTGCGCGCAATGAGTGCCTCGCTGGATGAAAGCGCACTGGCCAGCGTTGCCGAAGCACCGGCGGCGGCCGATGCGGCACCGGCCAGCAGCGCACGCGTGCAGGGCACGCCGACCGCTGCGGCGGCGGGTGCGGGCATCCCGGTGGGCACCCCGGCATCGGGCCTCAACGCGGTCGCCATGGGCGACGGCGCAGTGGCCAGCGGCGCCTCGTCCACCGCAATCGGCCAAGGTGCCAATGCCACCGCTGCGAACGCGGTGGCGCTGGGCCAGGGCTCGGTTGCTGATCGTGCCAACACGGTGTCGGTGGGCAGCGAAGGCAACGAACGCCAGGTCACCAACGTGGCGGCCGGTACCGCCGCCACCGATGCGGTCAACAAGGGCCAGCTCGATCGTGGCATGGCTACCGCCAACAGCTATACCGACAGCCGCGTCCAGGCCGTCGCCGACAGCTTCGATGTGTTCAAGGGCGAGATCGACGGACGCCTGCGCCACATGGATCGCCGCATCGACCGCCAGGGCGCGATGAGCGCGGCGATGCTCAACATGGCCACCAGTGCTGCCGGCATCCGTACCCAGAACCGGGTCGGCGTCGGCATCGGCTTCCAGGGCGGTGAATCGGCACTTTCGCTGGGTTACCAGCGTGCGATCAGCGATCGCGCCACGGTGACGTTCGGCGGCGCCTTCAGCAGCGACGACAGCTCGGTCGGCGTCGGTGCCGGCTTCGGCTGGTAAGCCACTCCATCGCGCCGGCGGCCACCCACGCCGGCGCAGCACCTGCAACGAGGGCCTGGGGGGAGGTCACGGCAATCCCGGCTGGGCCGGCCGGGAGTCGTCAAGGAATGATGGCCGCAGTGTTGGTTCGATCCATGACCCAGAAGAGGAATTCGACGTGATCAAGAAGCAGAACCTTCGCATCAATGTGTTGGCAGCCGCCGTGCTGTCGCTGACCGGTGTTGGCCTGGCACAGGCCGCCGACCTGAAAGCAAATGCGCCGTTGTCCGGCCCGAAGACGCAGCAGGTTGATGGCATCATCGTGAAGTACCGCGCTGGCAGCGCCGCAGCTGCCGATGCGAACGCCAAGCTGGCCGTGGTCAACTCGGCCATCGCCCGCGCCGTGCCGGCAGGTACCAACGCGGCTGCGCGCAGTGCCGCGCTGCGCCCGCAGGTGGCCCGCAAGCTGGGCATCGGTGCCGATCTGATCCGCCTGCAGGGAGGGATCGCGCGCGCCGAACTGGACAAGGTGCTGGGCGAACTGAAGGCTGACCCGACCGTCGAATATGCGGTGGCCGACGCCATCATGTATCCGATCGATGCCGCGTCGTCGCCGCGTGCGGACGCCGTCGCGAAGTCCGATGCGTCGCCCAGCTTCGTGCCCAACGATCCGTACTACCAGAGCCACAACTGGCACTTCCACAACCCGGTCGGTGGCGTGAACGCACCGGCCGCATGGGACGTCTCGCAGGGCGAGGGCGTCGTGGTGGCCGTGCTCGATACCGGCATCCTGCCCGAGCACCCGGATTTCGCCGCCGGCACCCTGCTGGAGGGCTACGACTTCATCAGCCAGGCCAGCCGCTCGCGTCGTGCCGCCGATGGCCGCGTGCCGGGTGCACTCGACTACGGTGACTGGATGCCCACCGCCAATGCCTGCTACGACGGTTCGCCGGTACGCGACAGCAGCTGGCACGGTACCCATGTGACCGGCACCATCGCCGAGGCCACCAACAACGGCCTGCATACCGCCGGCCTGGCCTACAAGGCCAAGGTGTTGCCGGTGCGCGTGCTCGGCTACTGCGGTGGCACCCTGTCGGACATCACCGACGCCATCACCTGGGCCTCGGGCGGTACCGTGGCCGGCATCCCTGCCAACCAGAATCCGGCCGAGATCATCAACATGAGCCTGGGCGGCTCCGGCAGCTGCGATCCGGCCTACCAGGCGGCCATCACCGGTGCCACCAACCGCGGTACCCTGGTGGTGGTGGCAGCCGGCAACGACTCGATGAATGTGGCCAACGCCCGCCCGGCCAACTGCGATGGCGTGGTCTCGGTCGGCGCTACCGGCATCACAGGCGCCATGGCCTACTACTCCAACTTCGGTACCCGCATCGATCTGTCCGGCCCGGGCGGTGGCGTCACCGACGGCAATCCGAACGGCTATGTCTGGCAGGCGGTGTCCAGCAGCAAGACGTCGCCGCCGGCAGCCGGTTCCACCGAGGGTTACACCCTTGGCGGCAAGGCCGGCACGTCGATGGCGGCGCCACATGTGGCTGCCGTCGCCGCGCTGGTGCAGAGCGCGCTGATCGCCGCCAACCGCGACCCGCTCGCGCCGGCGGGCATGCGTACCCTGCTGAAGGAAACGGCACGTCCGTTCCCGGTCAGCATTCCGTCCGCCACCCCGATCGGTACCGGCATCGTCGATGCCAAGGCCGCGCTGGACAAGGCCCTGGAAGAGCCATGCACCGAGAACTGCGGGCCGGTGGCCAAGCCGCTGACCAACAAGGTGGCCATCGGCGGGTTGAGTGGTGCCGCCGGCAGCAGCGTGCTTTACAGCTTCGAAGCCGCGGCAGGCAAGCAGCTCAGCGTCATCACCTATGGTGGCACCGGCAACGTGTCGGTCTACCTGGCCAAGGGCCGCGAGCCGAGTGCCACCGACAACGATGCGCGCTCGACCCGTCCGGGCACCTCGGAAACGGTGCGGGTGACGGCACCGACTGCCGGCACCTACTACATCAAGGTGGTGGGCGAGGCGGCTTACAGCGGTGTGAGCATTCTCGCCACGCAGTAAGCGCGCAGTGCGGTAGTTGAATGGCCGAAGCCCGTCACCCGCATGTGACGGGCTTCGTCTTTTTACGAAAGCGGGCGGCGGGGCGACGGAAATCACGACGTAACTGCTAAAGTCGAGCCGATTGACAGGAGAGTCACGTGAACGCCCTTGCTGCAACCGCTGCCGACGACGCCGAAGGCCGCATCCTGGATGCGTTGTTGGCGCGTGGCCGCCTCAAGGAGAGCGATCTTGCACGGGCACGGCCGCTGCACGCGGAGGCCGGCGGCAGCCTGCTTGGCCTGCTGGTGCGGCTGGGGCTGGTGTCCGAACGTGACCAGGCGCAGGCCAGCGCCGAGGTGCTGGGCCTGCCGCTGCTGGATGGCAAGCAGCTGCCGGATTCACCGCCCCAGGGTCTGGCCGAGGGCCTGCCGCTGTCCCTGCGTTTCCTCAAACAGTTCCATGTATGCCCGCTGGCGCTGGATGAACAGGGTGTACGGCTGTGGCTGGCCGATGCCCACGATCCCTATCCGCAGCAGGCTGTGCAGCTGGCACTTGGCGTACCGGTGACCCCGGTGCTGGGCATGCGTGCGGAGATCGATGATCTGGTCGAGCGCTGGTTCGGCCAGGGCCGCAGCGCGATGGGCGCGATTGTTGAAACCGCAGACGGCGAGGGCGGCGCGGTCGACGATATCGAGCACCTGCGCGACCTGGCCTCGGAAGCGCCGGTGATCCGCCTGGTCAACCTGGTGATCCAGCGTGCGGTGGAACTGCGCGCTTCGGATATCCATGTCGAGCCGTTCGAGAGCCGGTTGAAGGTGCGTTACCGTGTCGATGGCGTACTGGTGGAGGGCGAAAGCCCGCCGGCCAACCTCACCGCAGCGGTGATCAGCCGCATCAAGATCATGGCCCGCCTCAACATCGCCGAGCGCCGCCTGCCGCAGGATGGCCGCATCATGCTGCGCGTGCAGGGCAAGGAGCTGGACCTGCGCGTGAGCACGGTGCCGACCGCGCACGGCGAGAGCGTGGTGATGCGCCTGCTCGACCGCGAAACGGTGGTGTTCGATTTCCATCGTCTCGGCTTTACCGATGCGTTCCTGCCGCAGTTCCGCAAAGTGCTGGAACAACCGCACGGCATCCTGCTGGTCACAGGCCCGACCGGTTCGGGCAAGACCACCACGCTGTACACCGCGCTGAGCCAGCTCAACACCGCCGACGTCAAGATCATCACGGTGGAAGATCCGGTCGAGTACCAGATCGAGGGCATCAACCAGATCCAGGCCAAGCCGCAGATCGGCCTGGACTTCGCCAACGCACTGCGCAGCATCGTGCGCCAGGACCCGGACATCATCATGATCGGCGAAATGCGCGACCTGGAAACCGCGCGCATCGCGATCCAGTCGGCGCTGACCGGCCACCTGGTGCTGTCCACCCTGCACACCAACAATGCGGCCGGCGGCATCACCCGCCTGCTCGACATGGGCGTGGAGGACTATCTACTCACGTCCACCATCAACGGCATCCTGGCCCAGCGCCTGGTGCGTCGGCTGGAGCCGACCCACGCCGAGCGCTATGAAGCCTCGCCGGAGGAGATCGAGCGTTTCGAGCTGCGCCGCCTGCAGCCGGAAGGGCCGATCCATCTATACCGCCCGAAGCCCTCGGCACTGGCGCCGACTGGTTACCTGGGCCGCACCACCATCATGGAATTCCTGGTGATGAACGACGCGCTGCGGCGTGCGGTGATGCGCCGCGATGGCATGGGCGAGATCGAACGCATCGCCCGTGAAGCCGGCATGCGCACCATGTACGAGGATGGCCTGGCCAAAGCACTCAGCGGCCAGACCACCATCGAGGAAGTGCTGCGCGTGACCGAGGAAAGCTGATGCGCGCAGGACGCCGGGGCTGACATGCCGAACTACCGCTACAAAGCGCTCAATTCGCACGGCGAGATCTTCGACGGGCAGATGGAAGCCGCCAGCGAGACCGAACTGGTCGCGCGCCTGCAGGATCAGGGCCACCTGCCGATGGAGACCCAGCTGGCCGACGGCGGCGTGGTCGGCGGCAGCAGCTGGCGCACGCTGCTGCGCCAGCGCCCGTTGCAGGGCGCGGGGCTGCTGCAGTTCACCCAGCAGCTGGCGACCCTGCTTGGTGCCGGCCAGCCGCTGGACCGTGCACTGTCGATCCTGCTCGGGCTTCCGGAAGACGAACGCTCGCGGCGTGCGATCACCGACATCCGCGACGTGGTGCGCGGCGGTGCGCCGCTGTCGACCGCGCTGGAGCGCCAGCACGGCCTGTTCTCGCGCCTGTACGTGAACATGGTGCGTGCCGGCGAGGCGGGTGGCAGCCTGCACGAGACCCTGCAGCGGCTGGCCGACTACCTCGAACGCAGCCGCGCGCTGCAGGGCAAGGTGATCAACGCACTGGTCTATCCGGCCATCCTGCTGGTGGTGGTGGGCGGTGCGCTGCTGTTCCTGCTCGGTTACGTGGTGCCACAGTTCGCGCAGATGTACGAAAGCCTGGACGTGGCGCTGCCGTGGTTCACCAATGCGGTACTGCAGCTGGGCCTGTTCGTGCGCGACTGGTGGGTGCTGCTGCTGGTGGTGCCCGCACTGCTGGCATTGTTCTTCGAACGCAAGGTACGGCAACCGGCGTTCCGGCTGGCGCTGGATGGATGGCTGCTGCAGCGTCGCGGCATCGGCCGCCTGCTGGGCGAACTGGAAACCGCGCGGCTGGCGCGCACGCTGGGCACCCTGCTGCGCAATGGCGTGCCGCTGCTCGGGGCGCTGGGCATCGCACGCAACGTGCTGGGCAACCGCGCGCTGGCCGCTGATGTGGAAGCGGCCGCCGACGAAGTGAAGAACGGTGCCGGCCTGTCGCTGGCACTGTCACGCGGCAAGCGTTTCCCACGCCTGGCCCTGCAGATGATCCAGGTCGGCGAGGAATCCGGTGCCCTCGATACCATGCTGCTGAAAGCTGCCGACACGTTTGAACAGGACAGCGCCCGTCGCATCGACCGCCTGTTGGCCGCGATGGTGCCGGCGATCACCCTGGTGCTGGCCTCGGTGGTCGGTGCGGTGATCGTCGCCGTGCTGGTGCCGTTGTACGACCTGACCAATGCCATCGGCTGATGATGGCTCCCTACGCAACCCCGACACTCCGCAACTGAAAGGACCGACCATGATTGCTTCCCGTCGACCGATCCGCCTTTCCTTCACTGCCGCGCGCAACCAGTCGGGCATGAGCCTGCTGGAGATCATCATCGTCATCGTGCTGATCGGCGCGGTGCTGACCCTGGTCGCCAGCCGCGTGCTGGGCGGTGCCGACCGTGGCAAGGCGAACATCGCCAAGGCCCAGGTGCAGACCGTTGCCTCCAAGGTCGACAACTACCAGATCGATACCGGCAAGCTGCCTGGCTCGCTCAACGATCTGGTGACCGCACCGGCAGGTGTCGGCGGCTGGCTGGGCCCGTACGCCAAGCCGGCCGACCTGAATGACCCGTGGGGCCACGCGTTGGAGTACCGCGCGCCGGGCGAAGGCCAGCCGTATGAACTGATCAGCCTGGGCAAGGACGGCAAGGCCGGCGGCAGCAGCGTCGACGCTGACATCCGCTACCAGCCGTAACCGGGCATGACGCATTTCCTGCCGCGCCGGCTGCCTCGCCCGCGCCTGCACGGCAGGCGCGCAGCGGGCCTGTCGCTCCTGGAAATGCTGCTGGTGATCGCGCTGATCGCCGCGATCGGCCTGATCACCGCTGCGGGTCTGTCGCGCGGCTTTGCCGGCATGCAGCTGCGCAGCGCCGGCAAGGACATCGCCAACCAGCTGCGCATGGTGCGCGCCCAGGCCATCGCGCGCGGTGAGCCGCAGCGCTTCGTGATCGAGCCGGCGCGTCACCGTTGGCAGGGGGCCAACCAGCGGCAGGGCGATGTGCCGACGCAGCTGCAGGTGCAGTTCGAAGGTGCCGCGCAGCTGGCCGCCGCGCCGGGGCAGGGCGTGATCGAGTTCCATCCCGATGGTGGCTCCAGTGGTGGCCGCATCCGCCTGCAACGTGAGGGCGCCGAATGGCGCATCGATGTCGGCTGGCTGACCGGCGAGGTCCGCTCCGGCCCGTGGCAGGCGCCATGAAGCGGCAGGCGCGTGGTTTTACGTTGCTGGAAGTGATCATCGCCTTCGCCTTGCTGGGCCTGGCGCTGACGCTGCTTCTGGGCAGCCTGTCAGGTGGCGCGAAACAGGTCCGAGAGGCCGAGCTGCGCACGCGTGCGGTGCTGCATGCGCAATCGCTGCTGGCCGAAGCCGGTGTCGCCGCGCCATTGCAGGTGGGCAGCCAGCAGGGCGACTGGGAACAGGGCCGATACCATTGGGAGCTGCAGGTACAGCCATGGGTCGAGCCGCGTGCCGCCAGCGCGGTACAGGCACAGGCGCAATCGCCGGGGGCTCCCTGGCTGGCCGAGCTGCAGCTTCAGGTGCGCTGGGGCGAAGGCGAACGGGAACAACTGCGCTGGCGCAGCCTGCGCCTGCTGCCGCCGGACCTGGAGAGCGCGCGATGAAGCGACGCGCCGCAGGCTTTACCCTGGTGGAAGTGATGTTGGCCACGGTGCTGTTGGCCGGTGGCCTGGCGTTGGCCTTTGCCAGCGTGCGCTCGGCGATGGCGGTGAGCCAGCGTGGCGAGCAGATTGCCGCCGAGAGCGAACGCATGCGTGCGGTCGAGGCTCTGCTGCGGCGGCAGCTGGCCGGTGCGCTGCGCACGCCGCTGGAAGTGCCCGATCCCACCCGCGAACCGATCTTCTTCCAGGGCGAAGAGCAACGCATGCTGTTCGCGGCCGATCTACCGGGCTATCTGGGCCGTGGTGGTGCCTACCTGCATGCACTGCAGGTGGATGGCCGCAGCGGCCAGCAACGCCTCCTGCTCGACCTGGTGCTGCTGCAGGAGGGCGAGCGCATCGCCGAAACTCCGCCGCGCCCACCGGAGGTGCTGGTGGAGAACCTCAAGTCGGTGCAACTACGCTATCGCGGCATCGATGCCAGCACCGGGCAGGTGACTGATTGGATGCCGCGCTGGGATGATACCCGGCGCCTGCCGATGCTGGTGGAGATCCAGATCGTGCCCGCCAAGGGCGCTCCCTGGCCTGCACTGGTGGTCGCTCCGCGCGCGGGCGGCAGTGGAGGAGCGCGATGAGCCGGGCGCACGGCGCGGCGCTGGTACTGGTCCTGTGGCTGATCGCCCTGATGACGGCGCTGGTGGGCGCGTTCGCGTTGAGCGCGCGGGTCGAGCACCTGCAGCAGCGGGTGCTGGATGATGATGCGCGTGGCCAGGAGCGTGCACGGGCGGGACTTGAGTACGCGCTGACGCGCCTGTCCGCCGATCCGCAGCGGGCGCCCTGGCGCGCCGATGGCCGTGTCTATCGTTGGCAGTTCGATGACGCCAGCATCGAGATCAAGGTGCTGGACGAGAACGGCAAGATCAACCTGAACCTGGCCGACGTGGCTCTGCTGAGCGCCTTCCTCAAGGCGCTGGGTGAAGACGAAGCGCAGGCCCGCCAGCTGGCCGGCGCGATCGTCGACTGGCGCGACGAAGACAGCCTGCTGCAGCCCGGCGGCGGTGCCGAAGCGCCCGACTATGCCGCAGCAGGCCTGCCCTATGGCCCCCGCAACAAGCGTTTCGAGACGCTGGGCGAGCTGCAGCGGGTACTCGGCATGCGCGGCCCGCTGTACCAGGCCATGCTGCCGCACCTGACCCTGTACAGCCGCCAGGCGCGCCCGGATCCCCAGTTTGCCAGCGCGCCGGTGCTGACCGCACTGGGCCTGGATGCGGATACCGTGCTGGCGCAGCGCGCACAGCAGGAGCGTGACGCAGATACCGCTGGCGGTGCGACAACGCTTGCCAGCAGCAGCGGCACCTATAGTATCGAGTCTCGTGCAACCGACGGCAGTGGACGCCGGTCGGTGTTGCAGGCAGTGGTACGCAATGGCTCGGGCGGGGTTCCCGGGCGGTCCTACACAGTGCTTCGCTGGGAGCAGGGAATGACAGCAAGATGACGGCATGGCAGGACAGTGTGCGGCAGGTACAGGGCCGGATCGGCCCTGGCGCCGGCCGTTTCCTGCGCTGGTGGCGGCAATCGCTGCTGGCCTGGGTGCCGGCACGTTGGCAGTGGGCACTGGGCTGGGCACAGGCGCGCCTGCTGCTGCAGCGCGAAGGCGACCACCTTCAGGTCTGGCGTGAGGCGGGGGAGCGCCGCGAACCGGTCGTACGGCTGCCGTGGCCGCTGTCCCCGGCCGAACTGGATCGCGTGCTGGAAGCCCGCCTGCGCAGCTTGCCGCGGGTGTGGCTGCTGCCGGCAAGCGATGTGCTGCGCCGGCAGCTGCGCCTGCCGGCGGCGGCGGCTGACCGCCTGCGTGCGGTGGTCGGTTTCGAGATCGACCGGCAGACGCCTTTTGAATCCAGCCAGGTCAGCTATGACGTGCGTGAACGTGGCGCGGCGGGCGAGGGCCAGCTGCAGGTCGAACTGGTGGCCTGGCCGTTGCGGCAGCTCGAGGCCTGGCGCAGCAACGTGGGCCAATGGGCCGATGCACTGTCCGGTGTCGATGCCATTGACGCGCAGGGCAACATCCTGCAGGTGAACCTGCTGCCGCCCGCGCAGCGTCAGCTGCAGGCCGACCCGATGCGGCGCTGGAACCTTCTGCTGGCCGTGGCGGCGGTGGTGATGCTGGTGCTGTCTGGCCTGCAGGTGCTGGACAATCGCCGCGCGGCAGCCGACGAACTGCGTGCCCAGGTGGAGCGCAGCGCGCGCAGTGCACGTGGCGTGGCCAGCGAACGTGCCCAGCTGCAGGCGCTGATCGACGGTGCCGCGTTCCTCGAAAAGCAGCGCGGCCAGCGCGCGGGTACGGTGGAGATCTGGAACGAACTGACCCGGCGCCTGCCGGAGGGAACGTACCTGGAAAAACTGGCCATCGAGAACAACAACCTGCAGCTGATCGGCCTGAGCCGCGAGGCCTCGCAGCTGGTGCAGCTGCTGCAGGATGCGCCGCAGTGGCGCAAGGTCAACCTGACCGGCGTACTGCAGGCTGACGGCGCCGCCAGTGGCCGCGACCGCTTCACCATGACCGCTGAACTGCAGCCGTTGCCGGCGGCAGCCCCGAACCGGGAGGCGGCCGATGCCGATGCCAAGCGCACGCCGTGACCGCTGGCTGGCACTGGCACTGTTGCTGGCAGTGCTGGGCCTGGCCTACCTGCTGCTGGTGCACCCCTGGTTCACCCAGCCGCTGCGCGAAATCGATGCTGATGTCGCCGCCCTGCGCGAGCGCGAGCAGCGCGTGCAGGCGCAGCTGCAGCAGCAGCCGCAGATCGAACAGCGCCTGCGTGCCACCCGCGAGGCACTGCAGCAGCGGCCGGGCTTCCTGCGCGAGGCCACCGCCGAGGCTGCAGCCGCTGCGCTCGGCGCGAAGCTGCAGGATGCGGTGGCGATGGCCAGCCCGGGCAACCGCAGCTGCACCATCAGCAACCGCACGCCGCTCACCGACAACCGCCGCGACGCCGAGTTCGTGCGCGTCGCCATGCAGGTGCGCCTGCGCTGTGGCGTGGCCGAACTGGCCACGGTGCTGCACAGCCTGGAGACCGGCAGCCCGCGCCTGTTCGTCGACAACCTCAACCTGATCGCGCAGCGCTTCCAGCAGTCGCCGAATGAATCCGGGCTCGGCCTGGATGTGTCATTCGAACTGGCTGGTTACCTGCTGCCGGGGGCTGCTGCCGATGGCAGTGCGCCGGCGCCTGCCGCCGAACCGGTGTCCGCGCCGCAGCCGCCTTCAGCGCCACCCGCCCCCGCACCGGCGGCGCCGGTCGAGGGACAGGAGGTCGCTGATGAAACTTGAGCAGATCAGCCTGCGCACCGGTTTCCTGCTGGCCCTGGCCGGTTGGGCTGCGGCGGTCTGGCTGGCCACCGGCTTCGGTCTGGGCAGCCAGTTGCCAGGTGCGGATGGCGATGCCGATGCGGTGCCTTCGCTGCCGGTGCTGCCGCGGTTGGCCGCAGAACGCATGCCCAGCGCCGACAGCTACAGCGCGATCGGTGAGCGACCGCTGTTCGCCGAGGACCGCAGGCCGAAGCCCTACCTGCTCGGTGGCAGCGAGCCGGCCGCCAGCGCCGCGCTGCGCCTGACCGGCGTGCTGCTGACCGGCGACTTCGGCATGGCCACCTTCACCACCGAACAGAACCGTTCGCTGCGGCTGCGCCTCAACGGCGAAGCGGTGGACGGCTGGCAACTTGTGGGGCTTGCGCCGCGCCAGGCCACGGTGATCGGCCCAAGCGGCAGCCAGGTGCTGGAACTGGCCGTGTTCAATGGCCAGGGCGGCGAGCCGCCCACCGTACTGCGGGGTGCCAATGGCGCGCCGCCGGCGGGTGCGGTCGTTGTGCCACCGCCGGCGGGCGCACCGCCGATGCCATCCCCACCTCCGGCTGCTGCAACCGCAACCGCGCAGCCGCAGCCCGCCAGCAGCGTGCCATCAGCCGCCGCCGCGGTACCTCCTGCCAACACCAATGGCCCCAGCGAAGCGCAGATGCAGGCCATCCGCGAACGCATCCAGGCCCGTCGCCGCCAGCTGCAGCAACAACAGCAGCAACAACCGTCGCCGCCCCCGGGCGATGGCACCAACCGATAGAGTGAATGCATGAGCCTGCGTTTTCTTCCCTGGTCCTTTGCCCTCGCGCTGCTGGTCGGCTGCAGCACCGTGTCCGCGCCGCATGTGCAGCGCAAGGGCAATCTGTCGCCGACTGCCGAGGCCGGCCAGGCAGCTGATGTCGCAGCAGATGCTGCCCGTGACGCCCAGGGCGCTCCGCAGGCGGTGATCCGCCGTGGCACCGGCACCATGATCAACCGCGAAGCAGCACGTGCACCGGCACCGGCGCTGCATGGCGCCAGCACCGGTGAAGCAACCTTCAATTTCGAAGGCGAGTCGGTGCACGCGGTGGTCAAGGCCATCCTCGGTGACATGCTGGGCCAGAACTACGTGATCGCACCGGGCGTGCAGGGCACGGTGACCCTGGCCACGCCCAAGCCGGTGTCGCCGGCGCAGGCGTTGAACCTGCTGGAGATGGTGCTGGGCTGGAACAACGCCCGCATGGTCTACAGCGGTGGCCGCTACAACATCGTCGCTGCCGACCAGGCGCTGGCCGGTACGGTTGCGCCGAGCACGGCGCCTGCAGCCAGTGCGCGTGGCTTCGAGGTACGGGTAATCCCGCTGCAGTTCATCTCCGCCACCGAGATGAAGAAGGTGCTGGAGCCCTATGCGCGGCCCAATGCGATCGTCAACGTCGACAGCGGCCGCAACGTGATCACCCTGGGCGGTACCCGCGCCGAGCTGGAAAACTACATGCGCACCGTCGAGATCTTCGACGTCGACTGGCTGTCGGGCATGTCGGTGGGCGTGTTCCCGATCCAGTCGGGCAAGGCCGAGCAGGTCGCTGCCGATCTGGAGAAGGTGTTCGGCGAGGAGAGCAAGACCCCCAGCGCCGGCATGTTCCGTTTCCTGCCGCTGGAAAACGCCAACGCCGTGCTGGTGATCACCCCGCAGGTGCGTTACCTGGACCAGATCCAGCAGTGGCTGGACCGTATCGATACCGCCGGTGGCAGCGCCCGCCTGTTCTCCTACGAGCTGCGCTACATCAAGGCGCGCGACCTGGCCGAGCGGCTGAGTGAAGCCTTCGCCAGCAGCGGCAACCGCGGCGGCTCCAGCCCGGCATCGCTGGCACCCGGCGCGATTCCATCGCAGCTGGGCAGCGACGGCGAGCGCGGCATGGACAGCAACAACAGCAGCAGTTTCGGTTCGACCCCGGGCAGCGGTTCCAGCGGTTCCGGCAACGGCAGCATGAACCTGCCGCAGCGCCAGTCCGGCAACGTCAGCGTCAGCCTGGAAGTGGAAGGCGATCGCGTGGGCGTCTCGGCGGTGGAGGAGACCAATACCCTGCTGGTGCGTTCGAGCCCGCAGGCCTGGCGCTCGATCCGCGAGGTGATCGAGAAGCTGGACGTGATGCCGCTGCAGGTGCACATCGAAGCCCAGGTGGCCGAGGTGTCGCTGGATGGTGACCTGAAGTACGGCGTGAACTGGTTCTTCGACAATGCCGTGGCCGGGCGTGCCCTGACGGGAGCATTGGGCGGCGTGACCCTGCCGGCAGCAGCGGGTGGCTCCTGGAGCAGCTTCGCCGGTGCCGCAACCGGTGGCGAAGGCCTGGGCTGGGCATTCACCGGCCACAATGGTGCGGCGGTGGTGAGCGCGCTGGACAAGGTCACCGATGTACGCCTGCTGCAGACCCCCTCGGTGTTCGTGCGTAACAACGCCGAGGCCACGCTCAACGTGGGCGACAAGGTGCCGATCAACACCACCACGGTCAACACCGGTATCGGCACCGGCACCTACAGTTCGGTGCAGTACATCGACACCGGCGTGATCCTGAAGGTGCGCCCGCGCGTAACCCGCGATGGCACGGTGTTCCTCGATATCGTGCAGGAAGTGAGCAGCGCCTCGAACGTGCCCGACAACTGCAATCCGACCGAGCGCAACTGCAACCCGCGGATTTCCACCAAGAAGCTGTCGACCGAAGCGGCGGTGCAGAGCGGCGACACCATCATGCTGGCCGGCCTGATCACCGATTCGGCCACCGATGGCAGCAGCGGCATTCCCGGCCTGAGCCGGATTCCGGTGGTCGGCGCGCTGTTCGGGCAGAAGAGCCGCACCAGCCGCCGTTCGGAGGTGATCGTGCTGCTGACCCCGAGCATCGTGCGCAACGGGCAGGAAGCGCGGAATCTGACCGACGAGTACAGCCAGCGCTTCCGCGCGATGGAGCCGCTGAACCAGCCGCGCGCAAAGAAGTAAGGGGTTTGCGGCCGGGCTGCGCCCGGCATCCGCAGAGGCCGAAGCTGGGGCAACAGCAACAGCAACAGCGGGTTTACTGAGGGATGGCGGGGCACTGTGGGTTTGCGGGGACGCCGTAAATACGTCCATGTAGCAACTGTGTTGATGGAGGGACTTGGCCCCTCCATGAGACGGGCACGGTAGTGCCGGCCGCTGGCCGGCAGCCTTTGGTCTTGCGCCCTGGCTGGCCTTAGGCAGGGACCAGCCC
>NZ_JCAFTW010000021.1:0-38396 GCF_059370655.1 Stenotrophomonas sp. YJH_SMC_133
CGCTCCAACCGCCTCCCTGGTGAAATTAGCGCTGTGGAACCACCCGATCCCATCCCGAACTCGGAAGTGAAACGCAGCTGCGCCGATGGTAGTGTGGCTCAAGCCATGCGAGAGTAGGTCATCGCCAGGGTTTACACCCGAGAACCCCGCTGCTCACGCAGCGGGGTTTTTCTTTGTGCGCCCGAAATGCCGGTATTGCCGGTCGCTGGCTGGCAACCCGATGGTGTTACATCGCCCGGTAGATCCACGCCATCCGTGGATCCCCCTGCGAGGAACAGCGGCGCCAACCAAGGTTGGCTGCTACCAACAGCAGGCGCACACAGCGGTCGTTTGCCGGCCAGCGGCCGGCAACTTTGTGCGCGGTAAACACCGGGTAGTGCCGGCCGCTGGCCGGCAACCCGATGGCATTACATCGCCCGGTAGATCCACGCCATGCGTGGATACCCCCTGCGAGGAGCAGCGGTGCCAACCAAGGTTGGCCGCTACCAACAGCAGGCCAACACAGCAATCGGTTGCCGGCCAGCGGCCGGCGCTACCAGGGGCAGGTCACGCATAAAAAGACGGCGCCCTGCGGGCGCCGTCCTGATCAAACTCGAATGGAAGGCCCGGATCAGGCGACCCGCGAGACCTCGAGCGGTTCCTGCTGGCGGAATACCGAGACTGCTTCGGTCAACGTGCCGGCCTGGTTCTGCAGCTCGCGTGCGGCAGCGGTGGCTTCTTCCACCAGCGCCGCGTTCTGCTGCGTGGCCTGATCCATCTGCACCACGGTCTGGTTGATCTGCTCGATACCGATCGACTGCTCCTGCGACGCTGCAGAAATCTCGCGCATCAGGTGGCTGACATCCTCCACGCCGCCGACAATTCCCTGCATGCGCTGGCCGGCATCGGCCACCAGCTGGGCACCTTCGCCCACCTGCCGGCCCGCTTCGTCGATCAGCTTCTTGATCTCCTGTGCGGCCGCCGCCGAACGCTGCGCCAGCACGCGCACCTCGCTGGCCACCACGGCAAAGCCTCGGCCCTGCTCGCCGGCGCGTGCCGCCTCCACCGCTGCGTTCAACGCCAGGATATTGGTCTGGAAGGCAATGCCGTCGATGACGCCGGTGATGTCGCCGATCCGCTTCGAGGCACCTTCGATGGCCTGCATGGTATCCACCACCCGCTGCATGGCCGTGTTGCCGTCACTGGCAGCGTTCTGCGTGGAGGCGGCCAACGCACTGGCCTCACGCGCATGGGCGGCGTTCTGGCGCACGGTGGCGGTCAGTTCCTCCATCGATGCTGCGGTCTCCTGCAGGTGCGCTGCCTGGCGCTCGCTGCGCTCGGACAATGCGCCGTTGCCGGCGGCAATCTCGCTGGCGGCGGTACTGATCGACGCCGCGCATTCCTGGATGCGGCCGACCATGCGTGCCAACTGCCCGGCCGTGGCATTGGCATCGCGCTGGATGGCAGCGAACGCGCCGTGATACTCGCCGTGCATGCGCCGATCCAGATCGCCGTTGGCCAGTGCCGAGAGCATCTGCCGTACTTCGTTGACGGTGCTGCCGAGCGTATCGAGCAGCTGGTTGATGCCACCGGTCAGGCCATCGAGGAAGCTGGCGCCTTCAGTGGCCTGCAGGCGCTGGTCGAGGTCACCGGCCGCTGCCGCTGCGACGATGCCGGCCACGGCATTCTCCAGCGCGAGCTCATGCGTGCGGTCATGCCATTCCACGGCGAAGCCCAGGCGCACGCCCTGCGCGTCGAACACCGGTGTGACCACCTGCGCGAAGTGCACCGGGCCGATCTGCACCTTGCCGTTGTGCGCTACCTGCAGGCCGTTGAGGATCGCGCGGATGCGGTCCGGGTTGGCGTGGAAACGATGGATGCTGCTGCCGACCAGGCGCTCGGCGTCGAAATCGGGGAAGGCCTGTCGCAACGTCGCCTGCTGGTTGCGCAGCAGTGCCACCACCGAGCGGTTCACGTAGCGGATCACATGGTCGTTGTCGGCGATCATCATCGCGGTGCGCGAGGCATCGAGGGCCTGGCGGATCTGCGCGTTCTCGGCATGTGACGCGGCTTCGCGCCCACGCTGGGCCTGCACGTGGCGTGCAGTGTCGGCCAGGGCGTGGGCCAGTGAACCCGGCGCATAGGCGCCGGTATCGGCATGCGCGCCAAGATCGGCACCGGTGGCGATATCGCGTGCGAGCGCGGCAAGCCGACGCGGGCCGTGGCCAAGGGCCTCGGTCTGCTGCCGAAGGCGCAGTGCGACCTGGCCGAGGAACAGGGTCAGGCCCGCGAGCATGCCGGCCTGCAGCAGCGTCGGCCACAGCGCGGCACCGCCCTGTAGCGGTGCCAGCAGGGCGAGCGTACCGACGCCACCGGCCAGCCACACCGGAAGGCGATCGCGATGGCCCAGCAGCACGCCCAGCAGCAGGGCAATCGGCAATGCCGGCGACAGGCTGATGATCGCGCACAACACGGCCAGCTGCAGCGACAACAGCAACGCCAGACCGTTGCGGGCGATGGCCCGGCCCGCCTGGGCCCCGCCCAACCACGCGGCTGGCAGCACGGCGACGGCCGCCAACGCGGCGGCCTGCACCTGCGGGCCACGCAGGGCCAGCACCAGGCCAGCCAGGGCCAGTACCGCGCTGCCGATCAGCAGGCGGCGGTCAGCGCGGTGCGCGAGCTGCTGCAGATGCGGCAGGCGGGCGGTATCGGGGGGACGGGCGGATGCAATGGACATCGGAGGCTCCTGGGTCAGCAGACGACAACGAGCACGCCGCAACGCACGCAGCAGGGCGTGACGAGGGCGGGTGCCGGGAATTCGAGGGATGCGGCGCGATCAGCGGCGCGGAGACGGGACACCGCGGCCACATCCTGTGGGTGACGGTGCAGCAGAGCGGGCATGCGGACTTCCTTGCAGAACCAGACACATGCCGCAGGACCGACCGGGCCCGCGTGCAGCGGGCGCAGGGGCCCGCAACTGATGTATCGGCCGCAGACGCGCGGAGTGAAGCGCGCGGACGCCTGCGCTCAGCCGGCGTTGTCGTTGCTGAAGAAGTGCAGGATCACGCCTGCGATCTGTTCCGGATCTTCCATGTGCAGGTGATGGTTGCCGGAAAACACTGCCAGCCGGCCATCCCGCAGGTGCTGCAGGCGATCGCTGCGCATCGGCTCGGGATAATACGACTGCGCCGGCGTGGCATAGATCACCTGTGTCGGGCAGGCGATGGCCTGCAGCAGGTTGTCGATCTGGCCCTCGCTAAGGCGGATCGCGGTGGGCAGCATCAGGCGCGGATCGCTGCACCAGCGATACCCGCCTTCGACCGGTTCCACGCCGCGCTCGACCAGCAGTCGTGCGCACGGTTCGCTGAGCTGGTTGGTCATCATCCGTGCGCGGATCGGCGCGGCCAGGTCGGGGAACACGCGCAGCTGCTTGCGCGCCAACGCACGGGTGGCGTTCACATGCTCGCGCAGGCGATGGGCGGTCTCTTCTTCGGGGCCGCGCAGGCCGCCGAGAGCTTCGATCGCCACCAGGCGCTCGACGCGGTCGCTGACCGAGGCGGTGAGGCTGGCGATGCCGGCGCCCATCGAATGGCCGAGCAGGTTGAAGCGGTCCCAGCCCAGTGCATCGGCGACGTCGAGCACGTGGCAGATCGCGGCGGCCGTGGTGTAGCTGGCACCGGCCGGCAGATGCGCGCTGTGGCCATGACCGGGCAGGTCGATGGCAACCAGCTGCAGCGACGACAGGTGCGGCGCCAGCGGCACGAAGCTGGCCGCGTTGTCGAGCCAGCCGTGCAGGGCCAGCACGCGCGGGCCATCGACGTGGTTGCGCAGGCCGGCGACGCGCGCGCCACCGACCTCCAGTTCAAACGGTTGCAGACTCATGCCAGCGAGGCCACGGCCAGCCGCGCAAGCGCGCGTGCGTGCTCCGGTTCGGCGTTGAGGCAGGGGATGTAGCGCATCGTCGCGCCGCGCTCGGCCAGTGTTTCGGTGAACCCCAGCGCGACTTCTTCCAGCGTCTCCAGGCAGTCGGTGGCGAAGCCGGGGCACACCACGTCGATCTGCTTCACGCCGGATTCGGCCAGCGCCCACAGGCTGGGCTCGGCATACGGCTGCAGCCAGCGCTCGCGGCCGAAACGCGACTGGTAACCCATCTGCCACTCGTCCCTGCCCAGTTCCAGCGCCTTGGCGATGGCCTGTGCGCTGGCCTCGCAGCGCTGCGGATACGGATCGCCGGCATCGGCCAGGCGCTGCGGGATGCCATGGAAGGAGAACATCAGCGTCTGGCCACGACCGTGCAGTTCCCAGTAGCGGCGGATCGAGCCGGCCACGGCCTCGACCCAGCCCGGATCGACCGAATAGTCGCGCACCAGGCTCACGGTCACGCCAGGATTGCGGCGCTGCCAGGCATCGACGCGGTCTTCAACCGAGGCAGTGGTGGTGGTGGAGTACTGCGGATACAGCGGCAGCACCACGATGCGGCGCGCACCGTCGGCTGCCAGGCGGTCGAGCTCGCTGGCCAGCGCCGGTTCGCCGTAACGCATCGCATGGCGCACTGTCAGGGTCGGCAACAGGGCCTGCATGGCCTGCGCCAGCTGGCGCGTATGCACCATCAGCGGTGAGCCGTCGGGCAGCCAGACCTGGGCGTACTTGGCCGCCGAACGACTGCTGCGCAGGGGCAGGATCAGTCCGCGCAGCAGCGGCTGCCACAGCAGTGGCGGGATCGCGACCACGCGGCGGTCGGACAGGAATTCAGCCAGGTAACGGCGTACGGCGGGGGCCGTCGGCGTCTCGGGCGTGCCTAGGTTGACCGCCAGCACGGCGGTATCGGGTGCGTCGAGCATGGCGGTATTGTCGCCGATCCGGTGTCGCGCCGGGATGCAGGGTTCGGATTGCAGGCATAGCGCGCATCAATGTGAGCAGGGAACGCTCATTGGGGATTCATGACAACGCTACTAATTTCAGTCACTTGCTATATCTTCCTATGGACTGACTTCTGGAGCCTGCCATGCGTCGCCCGATCCAAGCCCTGCTGATCGCCGCCAGCCTGCTGTCCAGCCAGGCCATGGCCGGGCCGCAGGAAGACCAGCGTGCGCGCAATGCCGTGCGCGTGCTGGCTGAAATCCAGGAAATCCCTGAACAGGGCATTCCGGATAAATTGCTGGACGAAGGCCGCGCGGTCATCGTCATTCCCGACACGATCAAGGCCGGTCTGGTCATTGGCGGTCGTCGTGGCCACGGCCTGATGTCGGTGCGCATGCCCAACGGCGCCTGGTCCAACCCGGTGTTCGTGAAGCTCACCGGCGGCAGCATCGGCTTCCAGGCCGGCGTGCAGTCCTCCGATGTGGTGCTGGTGTTCCGCAACGACCGCAGCCTGGACAACCTGGTCAACGGCAAGTTCACGCTGGGTGCCGACGCTGGCGTCGCCGCCGGTCCGGTGGGCCGCAACGCCGCCGCGGCCACCGACGGCCAGCTGAAGGCCGAGATCTGGTCCTGGTCGCGCGCCCGCGGCCTGTTTGCCGGCGTCGCGCTGGATGGCGCGGTGCTGCAGATCGACGATGCCGCCAATCTGGACGCCTACGGCAGCAACACCACGCCGCGGATGATCTTCGAAGGCCGCGCCGCCGGTTCGCCGTCGATGGATGTGGTCGCCTTCCGCGATCGCCTGGAAGAGGCCACCTACGCGGCGCGCAACAACCGCAGCGGCAACGGCGGCAGCGCGCCGCGCCCGGCTGCCGCCCCGGCAGCTGCTCCGGCGCCTGTTCAGGCAGCACCGGCTGCGCCGGCTGAGGCCACCACCGCGCCGCTGCAGAACGTGCCGCAGACCCCGCCGCCGCAGCAGCAGGGCTTCCAGCCGGTGAATGACGGCGAGATCCGTACGGAAACGCTGGGCGGAAACTGACTTTCGTCACGCGCGCCGGCTGACAGCCGGTGCGCTATGCTCGACAGCCTGATCACTAACGTAACGAGCGTCTTTATGGGCAGTTTCAGCATCTGGCATTGGTTGGTCGTGCTGGCCATCGTCCTGCTGGTGTTCGGCACCAAGCGCCTGACCAGCGGCGCCAAGGACCTCGGTTCGGCGGTCAAGGAATTCAAGAAGGGCATGCGCGACGAGGACAAGCCGAACGCGCAGCTGGGCGATGAGTCGCGCACCCAGGACGCGTCGCGCACCGCGCAGGACGAGCACGACCGTAACGCTCGCTGATCCGGAGCGGTTGCGGTGTTCGATATCGGCTTCAGCGAACTGCTGGTGATTGCAGTGGTCGCCCTGGTGGTGCTCGGTCCCGAGCGCCTGCCCAAGGCGGCCCGCTTCGCCGGCCTGTGGGTGCGTCGCGCCCGCAATCAATGGGATTCGGTGAAACAGGAACTGGAGCGCGAACTGCAGGCCGAGGACATCAAGCGGCAGATGCAGGATGTGCGTCAGGGCATGCAGGACACCGAGAACCAGCTGCGCGCCAGCGGTGAAGCGATCCGTCGCGAAGCCCAGCAGGCGCAGCAGCAGGGCGATGATCTGGTGCAGCACGTCCGTGCACCGGCGCCCGCGGATCTGCCGCCGCACATGAGCGCCGCGCCCGATGCCGTTGAACCAGCGCAGGACGGTGGTGCCGCCGAGCCGGTTTCGGCCGCGCCCGCTGAAGCTGTTACGCCGCCGCCGGCGCAGAGCACGGAGCGCCAGCCATGAGTGAACAGGATTTCGGCGAAAGCTCGCTGGTAGAGCACCTGGTGGAACTGCGCGGCCGGCTTGTGCGCGCATTGCTGGGCCTGGGCGTGGTGCTGCTGGCGTTGTTGCCGTTCACCCAGAAGCTCTACAACGCGCTGGCCGAACCGCTGGTCTCGCAGCTGCCGAACGGGCAGACGATGATCGCCACCAACCCGGCCGGTGCCTTCTTCGCACCGCTGAAGCTGACCTTCTTCGTCGCGTTGTTCGTGGCGGTACCGTGGCTGCTGTACCAGCTGTGGGCGTTCGTCGCGCCCGGTCTGTATGCACGCGAGAAGCGCCTGGCGGTGCCGCTGCTGGTGTCATCGGTGCTGCTGTTCTACACCGGTTGCGCCTTTGCGTATTTCCTGGTGCTGCCGGCGGTGTTCCACTTCCTCACCACCTTCAGCCCGGACGTGATCGCAATCACACCGGATGCGAATGCCTATCTGGACTTCGTGCTGGCGATCTTCTTCGCCTTTGGTGGCAGTTTCGAACTGCCGGTGGCGATGGTGATCCTGGTGTTGCTGGGCTGGGTGACGCCGCAGCAGTTCAAGGAAGGCCGCGGCTACGCGATCGTCGGCATCTTCGTGCTGGCGGCGGTGCTGACCCCGCCGGACGTGGTGTCGCAGCTGATGCTGGCGATTCCGATGTGCCTGCTGTACGAGCTGGGCATCCACGCCGCACGCTGGCTGGTGCCGTCGTCGGCAGTCAAGAAGCCCGCCGCCTGAAAGAAAAAAGGGGACGGAGGGGATTAAGTCGTTAGCTGCACACACTGGGCATAAACGACTTAATCCCCTCCGTCCCCTTTTTCATCAGGCGTGGAAGATGTCGCTCGAGGTCGGCGTGGTCGGGACCGGCGGGGCGGCGCGGCTGCCACGGTGCACGAACATCTGCTTCCACGCGGCGTAGACCGCGCCGACATACAGCGGCATCAGCACCGTGGTCAGCACCAGCTGGGCGATGAAGGCGGCGGCCAGCGGGCCGCCGATCAGCATCGCGATCTGGATCACGATCACGAACAGGATGTACATGCAGAACGCGGCGATCAGGCCGAGCGCGGCGAACACGATCATCGCGCCGATGTTCTCGATGCAGCCCTGGAGGCTCAGGCGCAGCGCGTGCATGCCGCTCTGCTTGTCGAACACCACCAGCGCCGGCTGGGTGAACATCGCCAGCGACAGCGCGACCGCACTCAGGAACACCAGCAGCATCCACAGCGCGATGCGCTTGGCCGGCAGGTTGGCAACCAGCGCGGCCGCGTCATCCGGCTTGATCTGCTGGCCACTGCGGCTGATCTCTTCCATCTTGGTCATGACCTCGCTGAAGGCGGTGAAGCCCTCGCGGCCGATCATCAGGAACAGCAGCGCGCCCAGCAGCAGCACCGCCAGCACCTGGATCGCCAGCGGCACCAGCAGGTGGCTGACGCGGTGGTCGCGGATCGGCTGCAGCAGGTGCGAGGCCAGGCCCGGGCGGCCTTCATCGATCTCGCCCACGGCATACAGCATGCCGCCGAACATGATCGGCGAAATGGCCAGCGTCATAAGCTGCACGGCCATGCCGGCAGCGCCAGGAATCAGCGTCGACAACAAGGTGACCACCCAGCTCACCAGCAGCCAGGTCAGGCCGATCCGGGCCAGCTGCAGCGGCGCACGCCGGTACAGGGAGAACGTATCCAGCAACCACTGGGCGCCCGCCGAAGCCGGCAGCTTGCGAATCTCTTTCATGGACATCCGGGAAGGACAGGAGGGGGCCGGGCGGCTGCCCGTGCCGCCGATTATCCCTGTTTTGCCACCGGCTGGGCTGAAGACAGCCGTGCCTGGCGGACGAAGCGGCGCAACAGCTGGCGGGCCAGCGGCGCGGCACTGACCGCGCGCTCGATGCTGCGGGCGCAGCCGCCGTGGCGGCCGATGCAGTCGGCGCGGGCACGCACGTAGCCACGCATGTGGTGGGTGGCGAACTCCGGATGGAACTGCACGCCCCAGGCCTGGCGGCCCCAGCGGAAGGCATGGCAGCCATCCAGCGGTGAACGGGCCAGCACCTCGGCACCATCGGGCGCGCGCAGCACGGTCTGCAGATGGGTGGCATGGGCGGCAAAGTGCTGCGGCAGGCCCTGGAACAGCGGGTCCTGCGCGGCCTGCGGCTGCAGTTCCAGTTCGATCGTGCCGGACTCGCGGCCGGCCGGGTTGTAGGCCACCTCGCCACCCAGCGCATGTGCCAGCAGCTGATGGCCGTAGCAGATGCCGAATACCGGCAGGTCGTCGTGGGCGGTCTGGCGCAGCCACGCGGCGCTGCGCTCGCTCCAGTCGGCATGGTCGGTGACGAAGGCGGCCGAGCCGGTCACCAGCACGCCGGCGAAGGCATGAGGGTCGGGCAGGGCGCCACCGTGCTCGACATCGACCACCACCGTCTCGTGTTCTTCCAGCCCGGCGGCGACGCGGATCCAGTGCGGAAAGCGCCCGTAGCGGCGCAATGACGGCACCGGTCGGCCGGTTTCAAGGATCAGGAACGGGGCTGGGTTCATCCGGGGGCGGCAGCACTGACAGGACTTCCTCGATTGTAGTCAGCCCCTGCGCCACCTTTTCAAGCCCGGCCTGGCGCAGGGTTCGCAGCCCTTCAGCCCGCGCGGCACGGGTGAAACCGGCCAGGTCCATGTCGGCGCGGATCTGCCCGCGCAGCCGCGAACCCAATGGCAGCAACTCATACAGGCCGATGCGGCCGAGGAATCCGGTGCGCCGGCATTCCAGGCAACCGACCGGCCGACAGGGCGTGGCGGCATCTGGATATGCAGCATGGCTATCAGCCAGCACCGCCCAATCGGCCGCGCCGAGGCTGTGCGGCTGCTTGCAGTGCGGGCACAGCGTGCGCACCAGGCGCTGGGCGAGGATGCCGTTGAGGGTGCTGGCCAGCAGGTAATGCGGCACGCCCAGGTCGAGCAGGCGGGTGACCGCCGAGGGCGCGTCGTTGGTATGCAGGGTGGACAGCACCAGGTGGCCGGTCAGCGAGGCCTGCACCGCCATCTGTGCGGTCTCCAGGTCGCGGATCTCGCCGATCATGATGATGTCCGGGTCCTGCCGCAGCAGGGTGCGCACGCCGCTGGCGAAGTCCAGGTCGATGTTGGCCTGCACCTGCATCTGGTTGAACTCGGGCGCGATCATCTCGATCGGATCCTCCACCGTGCACACGTTCACGTCCGGCGTGGCCAGCCGCTTCAGCGTGGAATACAGGGTGGTGGTCTTGCCCGAGCCGGTCGGGCCGGTGACCAGCACGATGCCGTGCGGGCGCTCGACCAGCGCATTCCAGCCGGCGGCCTCCTGCGGGCTGAAACCGAGCTGGTCGATGCTCTTGAACGCGGCATCCGGGTCGAAGATGCGCATCACGCACTTCTCGCCGAAGGCGGTGGGCATGGTCGACAGGCGCATCTCGACCTCGCGGCCACCCGGCGAGCGGGTCTTGATGCGGCCATCCTGCGGGCGCCGGCGCTCGGCCAGGTCCATGCGGCCCAGCACCTTGATGCGGCTGACCACGGCGGTCATCACCGCCGGCGGTACCTCGAACACCTTGTGCAGCACGCCGTCGATGCGGAAGCGCATGCGCCCCATCTCGCGGCGCGGCTCCAGGTGGATGTCCGAGGCGCGCTGTTCGTAGGCGTACTGCAGCAGCCAGTCGACGATGTGCACGATGTGCTGGTCGTCGGCATTGACGTCGCCGGTGCGGCCCAGCTCCACCAGCTGCTCGAAGCTGGGCAGGGTGGTGCTGGCCTCGCCGCGCACATCGCCACGGGCGCCGCGCACCGAGCGGGTCACCCCGTAGAACTCCATGGTGTAACGGTGCAGGTCCAGCGGGTTGACCACCGCCAGCTCGATGCGGCGGCGGGTCAGGTGCTGCAGGTCACGACGCCATTCCTGCACCAGCGGCTCGCTGGTGGCTACCAGCACGCGCTCGGCATCCACCGCCAGCGGCAGGAAGCGGTGGCGGCGGGCGTAGGCATGCGACACCAGCGCGGTCACCGCAGCGACGTCCACCCGGGTCGGGTCGATGCGCAGGTAACGGCTGCCGGTGCGCTGCGCCAGCCACTCGGTCAGGCGTTCCAGGGTCAGTTCGCCGCCGCCGGTGGCGGCCAGCTTGAGGTTGGACAGCAGTACCAGCGGATGCACTTCACTGGCGTTGCGCGCGCCCTGTGCGGAAAACCGCATGCGCTCGCGGTCCTGCTCGGCCACCAGGCCATCGGCGGTCAGGGCCGCGGCAATCTGCTCGAAATGCAGCCGTCCCCAGGGCAGCGGGACGCCGTCCGCCTCGCCGGGCGTGCCTGCCGGCAGCCGATGTTCCATCTGCCTGCTCCTCCCGGGTACGGAATGCCCCGCAGGTCGGCCGTTATACTAGCGCACCCCCTTGCCGGCCAAGACTCGTACGCATGTCCGCGACCCCGACCGTTCCGATCACCTTCCAGGGCCTGATCCAGACCCTGAACCAGTTCTGGGCCCAGCAGGGCTGCGTGCTCATCCAGCCGCTCGACCTGGAGGTGGGCGCCGGTACCTTCCACCCGGCCACCTTCCTGCGTGCGATCGGTCCGGAAGGCTGGAATGCGGCCTACGTGCAGCCGTCGCGGCGCCCGACCGATGGCCGTTACGGTGAGAACCCGAACCGCCTGCAGCGCTACTACCAGTACCAGGTGGCGATGAAGCCGGCGCCGGACAACATCCAGCAGTTGTACCTGGATTCGCTGAAGGCACTGGGCATCGACCCGCTGGTGCACGACCTGCGCTTCGTCGAGGACAACTGGGAATCGCCGACGCTGGGCGCGTGGGGCCTGGGCTGGGAAGTCTGGCTCAATGGCATGGAAGTGACCCAGTTCACCTACTTCCAGCAGGCCGGTGGCCTGGAATGCCGCCCGGTGCTGGGCGAGATCACCTACGGTCTCGAGCGCCTGTGCATGTACCTGCAGAACTGCGACAACGTCTACGACCTGATCTGGACCTACGGCCCGGACGGCCAGCCGGTGACCTACGGTGACGTCTACCACCAGAACGAGGTGGAGCAGAGCACCTACAACTTCGAATACGCCGACGTGGAAGAAATGTTCCACCGTTTCGACGCCTGCGAGCGTGAGGCGCAGAAGCTGGTGGAAGTGAACCTGCCGCTGCCGGCCTACGAGCAGGTGATGAAGGCCAGCCACACCTTCAACCTGCTGGATGCGCGCCGTGCGATCAGCGTGACCGAGCGCCAG
This sequence comes from Stenotrophomonas sp. YJH_SMC_133, assembly GCF_059370655.1. Classification (NCBI taxonomy): domain Bacteria; kingdom Pseudomonadati; phylum Pseudomonadota; class Gammaproteobacteria; order Lysobacterales; family Lysobacteraceae; genus Stenotrophomonas; species Stenotrophomonas sp. YJH_SMC_133. Next base: position 11,901 of record NZ_JCAFTW010000021.1, read on the forward strand.
CGCTACATCCTGCGCGTGCGCGCGCTGGCCCAGGCGGTGGCCAGGGCGTACTACGAGCAGCGCGAGAAGCTGGGCTTCCCGGGTGCGAAGAAGGCCTGACGGCCCTCCCGCACCGACCCGCTTTTCATCAACTACCCGGGGCGCCGGACGCGTTGCGCGCTGCGCCCCCACCACAGGATCGAACCGATGAGCCAACTGTCCCCCCTGCTGATCGAACTGGGCACCGAGGAGCTGCCGGTCAAGGCGCTGCCGGGCCTGGCCCAGGCATTCTTCGACGGTGTCGTCGAAGGCCTGCGCAAGCGCGGCGTCGCGCTGGAACTGGGCGATGCGCGCCCGCTGTCGACCCCGCGCCGACTGGCCGTGCTGCTGCCGGGCGTCGGTCTGGAACAGCCGGAGCAGCACAGCGAAGTGCTGGGCCCGTACCTGAACATTGCGCTGGACGCCGAAGGCCAGCCGACCAAGGCGTTGCAGGGCTTCGCCGCCAAGGCCGGGATCGACTGGACCGCGCTGGAGAAGACCACCGACAACAAGGGCGAGCGCTTCGTGCACCGCGCGGTGACCCCGGGCGCGAGCACCGCCAGCCTGCTGCCGGAGATCCTGCGCGAGGCGATCGCGGCGATGCCGATTCCCAAGCCGATGCGCTGGGGCGACCACGCCTGGGGCTTCGCGCGCCCGGCGCACTGGCTGGTGCTGCTGCACGGCGCCAACGTGGTCGAGGCCGAACTGTTCGGCCTGCAGGCCGGCCGCGTCAGCCGTGGCCATCGCTTCCACCATGACCAGGCGGTGTCGCTGGCGCAGCCGCAGGACTACGTTGAAGCGCTGCGCGCCGCGTTCGTGCTGGTCGACCCGAGCGAGCGCCGCGCGCGCATCGTCGCCGAGGTCGAGGCCGCTGCGGCCAAGGCCGGTGGCAGCGCCCGCATCACCGACGACAACCTGGAGCAGGTGGTGAACCTGGTCGAATGGCCGTCGGCGGTGCTGTGCAGCTTCGAGCGCGCGTTCCTGGCGGTGCCGCAGGAAGCGCTGATCGAGACGATGGAGATCAACCAGAAGTTCTTCCCGGTGCTGGATGCGGCAGGCACGCTGACCGAGAAGTTCATCGGCATCGCCAACATCGAATCGAAGAACGTGGCGGAAGTGGCCAAGGGCTACGAGCGGGTGATCCGTCCGCGGTTCGCCGATGCCAAGTTCTTCTTCGACGAGGACCTGAAGCAGGGCCTGGTGTCGATGGGTGAGGGGCTGAAGACGGTGACCTACCAGGCCAAGCTGGGCAGCGTGGCCGACAAGGTGGCGCGCGTGGCTGCACTGGCCGAAGTGATCGCACCCCAGGTCGGTGCCGATGCCGCGCAGGCCAGGCGGGCTGCCGAACTGGCCAAGAACGACCTGCAGTCGCGCATGGTCAACGAGTTCCCGGAGCTGCAGGGCATCGCCGGCCGCCACTACGCCGTGGCCGGTGGCGAATCGGCCGAGGTGGCGCTGGCCATCGACGAGGCCTACCAGCCACGTTTCGGTGGTGATGACATCGCGCTGTCGCCGCTGGGCAAGGTCCTGGCCATTGCCGAACGCGTGGACACCCTGGCCGGCGGCTTCGCCGCAGGCCTGAAGCCGACCGGCAACAAGGACCCGTTCGCGCTGCGCCGCAATGCGCTGGGCCTGGCGCGCACGATCATCGAAAGCGGCTTCGAGCTGGACCTGCGCGCACTGCTGGCCAGCGCCAACGCCGGCCTGGCCGCACGCAACGTGCAGGCCGACGTCGGCGAGCTGTACGACTTCATCCTCGACCGCCTGAAGGGTTATTACGGCGACAAGAACGTGCCAGCCACGCACTTCAATGCGGTGGCCGAACTGAAGCCTGTCTCGCTGTATGACTTCGACCGCCGCCTGGACGCGATCGGCACCTTCGCCGCGCTGCCGGAAGCCGAGGCGCTGGCTGCGGCCAACAAGCGCATCCGCAACATCCTCCGCAAGGCTGAAGGCGACATTCCGGCCCAGATCGACCCGGCGCTGCTGCAGGAAGACGCCGAGCGCGCGCTGGCTGAAGCGGTCACTGCGGCCATCGACGACACCGGCGCCAGCCTGCATCAGAAGGATTACGTGGCGGTGCTGGCGCGCCTGGCCCGCCTGCGCCCGCAGGTCGACGCGTTCTTCGATGGCGTGATGGTCAATGCGGAAGATCCGGCGTTGCGTGGCAACCGCCTGGCGCTGCTGACGATGCTGGGCGAGCGCCTGGGCAAGGTGGCAGCGATCGAGCATCTGTCGAGCTGATGCCCGTATCGGTAGTGCCGGCCGCTGGCCGGCATTGCCACCGCGCATCGCATCGACCTGTGGATTGCCGGCCAGCGGCCGGCACTACCGGAACACCGTCGGCGGATGTCCATCGGGGTCATCGCCGGCATCGCGCACGATGCCGGCATCCTCGCCTGCGATCACGAGGATCGCCACAAAGGCGCGTATTTTGACCGCCACTTAACAACCGATCCCGAATGACGTGATGCATTTCGCATCGTCACCTTCGGTCGGTATGCTGTGCCGCATGCAGCCAAAGAAATACGCCCTGCCGCTGATGGTCCTGTCGCTGGCCGCCACCTCCGTGGCCCACGCGCGCGGCACCATCGACAAGGTGGACATCAAGGGATTGGACAAGGGCGACGACGCCGCAATCATCGAGAACATCCAGGAATCGCTGTCGCTGTACGACACGATCGGCAAGGAACAGGGCGAATCGCGCCTGGAGTACCTGCTGTCACAGGCCGAGCGGCAGACCCGCCAGGCACTGGAACCCTTCGGGTACTACAACCCGGTGATCAAGGTCGAGGCGCCGCGCGAGGACGAGCATGTGCGGGTGCTGATCCATGTCGACAAGGGCACCCCGGTGACCGTGCGCCGTGAGCACATCGACATCACCGGGCCGGCGATGTATGACCAGTACCTGCAGGACGACCTGGCCGCATTCAAGCCCCGCAAGGGCCAGCGCTTCGAGCACACGCAGTACGAAGCCAGCAAGATCACCATCACCCGTCGCCTGGCCGAGCGTGGCTACTTCGATGCCGACTACACCCAGCGCCAGGTGCAGATCACCCGCGCCGACAACGCAGCCGACATCGACCTGACCTGGGACAGCGGCCGCCGCTACAACATGGGGCCGGTGCGTTTCGAGCAGGATTACTTCGTCGACAAGCTGTTCGACCCGCTGGTGTACTGGGAACAGGGCAGCTACTTCCACGAGGGCAAGCTGGACCGGCTGCGCGAGTCGCTGACCAAGCTGGACTACTTCAGCGTGATCGACATCCAGCCACGGCCCGACCAGGCCGATGCCAACGGCGAAGTGCCGGTGGATGTGAAGCTGACCCGCGCCAAGCGCACCATCTATACCGCGGGTCTGAGCTACGGCAGCGAGAGTGGTCCGGGTGTGCGCGGCGGCATCGAGCGGCGGTTCCTGAACAACCGCGGCCACAAGATGAACACGCAGCTGGACTATGCGCAGAAGCGCAAGAGCCTGGTGACCAGCTACCGCATCCCCGCCTTCAACTGGCTTGACGGCTGGTACACCTTCGCCGCCAGTGCGTATGACGAGCAGACCGATTACATCGACCTGCGCAACTTCAAGCTGATCGCCAGCCGCAGCGGCGAGATCAACGAGCACTGGACCGCGATCGCCTCGATCAACGCACTGCGCGAGCGTTGGCGCTATGCCTCCGGCACTGAATTCACCGATGCCGTCTACAACACCTCGACGCTGGTGTACCCGCAGATGGTTGCCGACTACGTCAACGTCGACGACGAGATGTTCCCGCGCAAGGGCATCAGCGGTACTGCGACGATGCGCGCCGGCGTTGAAGGTGCTGGCTCGGACACCAGCTTCGTGCAGGCCAACGCCGTGCTGCGCTGGTACATCCCGGTGGGTGAAAGCAACCGCCTGATCCTGCGCGGCGAGGGGGGTACCACCTGGACCAGCGATCTGGTGGCGATGCCGCCGAGCCTGCGCTACTTCGCGGGCGGTGACCGCAGCATCCGCGGTTACGCCTACCGCGAAGTCGGCCCGCGCACACCCAAACCCGACAAATACGCGCTGGGCGCCAAGAACCTGGTGATCGGCTCGGCCGAGTACGAGCACTACTTCAATGGCGGCCCGTGGGGCGCGGCGGTGTTCGTCGATACCGGCAGCGCCTTCGACAACACCATTGATCTGCACACCGGCGTCGGCTTCGGCGTGCGCTGGAAATCGCCGGTGGGCCCGGTGCGCGTGGATATCGCGCATGGCCTGAACAACCCGGATTCGCAGTTCCAGCTTTACCTCAACATCGGAGCGGACCTGTGAGCACGCCCGCACCCACCCCGAACACGCCGCCGCCGCGCGTGCGTTTCTACCGCCGCCGCCGCTTCTGGGCGTGGTCCGGCGTGGGCGTGATCGGCCTGGTGCTGCTGGCGTTGCTGGCGGTGTACTGGCTGCTGCAGACCGTGGCCGGCCGCGATGTGCTGCTGGCACAGGTGGTGGCGCGGCTGCCGGTGGGCGCCAGCTTCACCTGGGACAAGGTGGACGGCCCGGTGGCCGGTCCGCTGACCCTGTACAACGTCGACTTCCGCTACGACGACATCCATTTCCACGCCGAGCGCGCGCACCTGGAGCCGGACCTGCGCCCGCTGCTGGGCCGCAAGCTGCTGCTGGACAAGCTGGAGCTGACCAACGCGACGCTGAACCTGGCCAAGAGTGACGAGCCGTTCAAGCTGCCGTCGTGGCCCGATTCGCTGCCGCAGATCGAAATGCCGCTGGCGATCCAGGCCGATGCCATTGCCATCGACGGCTTCCGCATCAGCCAGGCCAACGAGCCGGTGATCGACATCAGCCGTGTGCGGGGTGGCATCGAGATCGCCAATGGCGAGTTCCAGGCGCACAAACTGGTCGTGGACAGCGACATGGGCAATTTCACCGCCCAGGGCCGCTACATCCCGGCCAAGGACTACGACACCGACGTGACCGTCACCGCAGTGTTGCCGGCCCCGCGTGGCCGTACCGCAGCGACGGTGGGGCTGGTGGCACGCGGTGACCTGGCGCACATGGAAGTGGCCGTAGCCGGGCGCGCGCCGAAGCCGCTGCGCGCGATGCTGGTGTTCGATGGCCGCACCGATCCGAGCTGGAGCGCCAGCATCCGCAGCGACGAACTGGATCTGGCGCTGCTGTCGCCGGCACTGGCCAGCTCGGCGATCGCACCACTCGCACTGGACTTCACCGCGGCTGGCAAGGGCGGCAACGCCAACCTGCGTGGCAAGGTGAAGCAGGGTGATCAGGAGCTGGAGCTGGCACCGTCGGTGGTGTCGCTGCAGGACCAGGTGCTGAAGGTGTCGCCCCTGCTGGTGAAAGGGCTTGGCGGTGAGGCACGGCTGGAAGGCACCGCCGACTTCAGCCAGGAAGACCAGCAGAAACTCAATTTCTCGGTGGTCGCCCATGACCTGACCTACGTGCCGGCGCCCGATCCGAACACGGCCGGCAGCGCACCGGTGCCGGTCACCCTGAAGGAAGCGCGCTTCGGCCTGGCCGGTACCTTGAAGGCGTGGGCCGCGATCGGCCGTGCCGATGTCGAACGCGAAAAGCAGAAGGCACAGCTGCAGTTCGACGTACGCGGCAATGACCAGGCCGCGTCGATCCACCAGCTGCAGGCGCAGACGCCGGGTGGGCAGCTGCAGGTGGAAGGCCAGGTGGCGTGGGCACCGCAGCTGGACTGGGATGCCAAGGCCACGCTGAAGGACTTCGACCCCGGCTATTTCGTGCCGGGCTGGAACGGCCGCCTGTCCGGCAACCTGGCCTCCAAGGGCCGCCAGCTGCCGCCGCCGGCAAACGCGCCGCCGGGCACGGCCGGCACGCTGGAAGCCACCGTCGACCTGCCGTCGCTGAAGGGCATACTGCGCCAGCGCAATCTCGACGCACAGGGCAAGTTCGCGCTGCAGGGCGCGCAGGGCCAGGGCGATCTGAAGCTGTCGCTGGGCAGCAGCCGGGTGACCGCGTCGGGCAAGGTGGGTGATCGCCTCGACATCGACGCGCGTTTCGAACCGCTGCAGCTGAGCGATCTGCTGCCCGGCGCCGATGGCGGCCTGCGCGGACAGGTACAGGTGAAGGGCCCGCGCGATGCGCCGGACATCACTGCCGACCTGGTCGGCAACAACCTCAACTGGGACGGCTACGGCGCCGAGAGCGTGAGCATCAAGGGCCACCTGCCATGGCGCGGCGACAGCGGCACGCTGGCGGTGCAGGGCCAGCAGGTCAACGCCGGCATGCTGCTGGAACGCTTGAACGTGGATGCGCAGGGCAGTGTCTCCAACCTGCGCCTGGCCGCGCAGACCCGCAACGAGATGGGCGCGATCGAGCTGCAGGGCAGCGTCCGCCAGCAGGGCGCGCAGTGGCGCGGCGAACTGGCGTCGCTGCGTATCGCACCGGTGAAGGGCGATGCCTGGTCGTTGCGTGCACCGGCGGCGTTCGCGATCAACGGCAGCACCTACACCCTGTCCGAAGCCTGCCTGGCCGCTGCCAGCAGCGGCGCGCTGTGCGCACAGGCCAACTGGCCGCGTGAGGGCCTGGTGGTGCGCAGTGATGCGCTGCCGCTGGCGCTGGTGCAGCCGTGGCTGCCGCCGCAGTCCGGCCGCCGCATCTACCTGCGTGGCGATGTCAGCCTGGACGCGCAGATCCGCCCGCGCGGCAATGCCTGGGAAGGCCATGTAGAGGTGCGCTCGAAGGAAGGCGGCGTGCGCCTGGGCGAGAACCGCAACACCGTGGGGGATACCACCCGCGGCGAGCTGGTGCGTTATGACCAGTTCTCGCTCAAGCTCGACATGACCCCGGCCAGCATCAAGGGCTACCTGGGCATGGGCTTCCAGGGCAACGGCTTCGTCGATGCCAGGATGCAGACCGGCTGGGAGGCCAGTGCGCCGCTGAACGGCGAGCTCTACCTCAACATGTCGCGACTTTACTGGCTGGAGCTGTTCTCGCCGGACATCGTGCGCCCGACCGGCCTGATCGAGGGCCACGTCAGCCTGCGCGGTACGCGCGGCCAGCCATCGCTGGGCGGTGACGCCCAGCTGAGCAACTTCAAGGGCGAATTCCCCGCGCTGGGCCTGACCTTCGACCAGGGCAAGGGCAGCTTCGTGGCCCAGCCCGACGGTTCGGCAAAGATCACCGCGCAGGCCAACTCGGGCCAGGGCACGCTGTACGTGGATGGTGGCCTGTCGTGGTTTGGTGATGCACAGCCGCTGCAGCTGAAGATCCACGGCGAGAACGTGCTGCTGTCCAACACCAGCGAGCTGCGCATCGTCGCCAACCCCAACCTCGACTTCACCCTGGCCAAGGCGGCGATGGAGCTGCGCGGCACCGTGCACGTGCCCGAGGCCGACATCGATCTCGAACGCCTGGATCGTGGCACCTCGGTGTCCGAGGACGTGGTGGTGCTGGACCCGGCCGACCCGGAAGAGTCGCGCACCTCGCCGCTGGACATGGACCTGACCGTCAGTCTTGGCGACAAGGTCAAGATGACCGGCTTCGGCCTGAAGGGCGCACTGACCGGCAAGATGCAGGTCTGGGCCAAGCCTGGCCGCGAAATGACCGCCAATGGTGGCCTGGAAGTGAGTGGTCGCTACAAGGCGTATGGGCAGGACCTGACCATCACCCGTGGCAACCTCACCTGGAACTACAACGCGGTGTCCGACCCGCGCATCAACATCCGTGCCGAGCGCCGGATCGGTGATGTCACCGCCGGCATCGACGTGACCGGGCGTGCGCAGCAGCCGCGCGCGGACGTGTGGTCCGAGCCGGCGATGTCGCAGTCCGAGGCACTGGCCTACCTGGTGCTGGGGCGCAGCCTGACCGGTGCCAGCAGCGACCAGGCCCAGCAGGTCAACGCGGCCTCGGCGGCGCTCTCGGCTGGCAGCGGCCTGCTGGCCTCGCAGCTGGGCGCCAAGCTGGGCCTGGACGATGCCGGCGTGAGCCAGTCGCGCGCGCTGGGCGGCTCGGTGATTGGCGTCGGCAAGTACATCTCGCCCAAGCTGTACGTCGGCTACGGCGTGTCGCTGGTCGGTGCCGGTTCGGTGATCACGCTGAAGTACCTGCTGCGTCGTGGCTTCGACGTGGAAGTGGAGTCGAGCACGGTGGAAAACCGTGGGTCGATCAACTGGCGGCGGGAGAAATAACCCGCCGCACATGGATGCATCATTGCGGCGATCTGCGCCGCAGCACCTGGGTGCGGGCCCAATAGCCCAGCACGATCACCAGCCCCAACCAGGGAAAAATCAGGCCGGGAATCATGCTGACGCGGTCCAGGGCGCCATGGTCGGCCATACCGAGCTGCTGGCGCTGCGTGGTGGTACCGATGAATGCCACCAACCAGAGCGCGAACACCAGTCCACGAGCCAACAGGATCCCAGACATATCCGGGAACGACTCATGCTGGAACAGCAGCAGAAGGCCGGCACCGACAACGACAGTAACTGGAAGCGAGGCGACCTGCCGCCAGCTTCCAGCCGCAACCGGGTTCACCTGCCAGCTGATCAGCATCCGTAATCCGCAGATCAGGTACCAGCCCAATGGAATCAGCAGCGTGCCGATCGCGAGGCTGAGCGCGGCCTTCGCACCGCCGGTCATGCCGCCCTCGGTGGAGGCCAGTGGCCAGCTGTTGATCACGCCGACCAGGCAGATCGTGCCGCACAGCAGGCCGGCCAACCAGGCCCGAAGGGCGGCCACCTGCGAACGCAGAGGATCCTGACGGCTGCCGAAGCGACTCCAGAACGCCACCTGCGTGGCGGACAGGCCTGGCGGCAGCTCACGATCGGGCCAGTAACGCAGTGCCGCCAACGTCAGCACCGTGATGTCGGGCCGCGACCACGGCAGCGACTCCAGCAGATTGCGCCAGCGGCTGCGCGGGCGGCGCAACCGGTCCAGTACCGGGCGCATATCCGGGCGCACGATGGAGGTGTCCAGCCGCGAAACATGCCACGCCAGGCGCTGCCGGCCCGCATCCGTGAGCATCCAGGCCTGATCGCAGCGACGCACGATCCGCTGCAGATCCTCGGCATCGAGTCCGTTGCCGATATCATCCCAGCCGAAGCTGCTGGCCACGTGCTCGACCACCTCCCGCGGCAGAGGCGGGGACGCCTCGCGCAGTTGCTCCAGCAGGGACGCCGCGATGAGCGGCTTGTCATGCAGGGACCATAGCTCGGGTTGAGCCTGCAGCCAGGTTTCCAGCGCGGGCACGGTCGTGTCATCGTCGCTGCCCCGGGCAGCTGCAGCCAGTCGGATCAGGATGGCCGCGACCATCTGATCCACTGAACGCAGTGGCGATCGCTCGCCGTCGCCAGCAGGGGCGAGCGTGGGCTGCGGTGCCAGGGCGTGCGCCGTTGGTAACGCGTCAGGCCCGTGCGGATCGCTCTGCGACGGCTCTACCACCTTGTCCAACCCGGTGTCGGCTGGCGGCATCGGTGTGGTCTGCACGATCCGGACAGGGTCATGGCCGTATGGCCCGCGTTCCTGCTCCAGCTGGCGATCCAGCGCGATCGCTGCGTGTATCGCATCGATATGTGCACGCGAAGCCGGTTCCAGCGATGGATCCTGCATCGTCGGCAAGGCGTGCTTGTCCTGATCGATGTCGAGGGGCTGATCGCGTTGTTTCACCCATGACAACGCAGACTGGTAAGCCTCATGCAGGTGCTGGAACGCAACCGGATCATCGTCAGGCCGGGTTACCCGCAACAGCCTGGCGTAGGCTCGCTTGATCGCCCGCTCGTCAGCATCCTCGTCCAGTTCGAGGACGTCCAGCCCCCGCCTCATGCATCGATCTCCAGCGAATCCATGGCGTGGGTCAATTCCTCGCGGTGGCGTTCGATACGGGCCAGGTCCTGGCTCTCCAGCGCAGCATGGAACTGCGACAGCCATCTCTGCAGGGTATCGCGCTGGTCGAGGCACTCTTCGTAAAGCCGACCCAGTCGGGCCACTACGGCCAGGTTCGGTTGATCGTCGCGCGGATGCACTTTCAATGACTGCAGTGCCGCGAGCCGCTGCTGGATCTCGTCCGGTGACAGCAGGCCGGGGTTCTGTTCCAGGATCAGCTCATGCCGGGTCCCGCTGGCATGTTCGGTCACCTCCACCTGCAGCAATCCGTTGACGTCGTAGGTGAAGCGGGCAGTCACGCTTTTTTCCTGGGCCGGGCCCTTTCCCTTCAACGGAATGCGGATTTCACCCAGTTTGATGTTGCGGTCCACGGTGGGGCTTTCGCCCTGGTAGATGTCCAGTACCAGCTGTGTCTGTGCATCGTTGATTGGGCAGAAATCGTCCTCGCGGCTGACCGGCACCACGCTGTTGCGCTGGATGATCGGATGGAAGTAGCCGCCGCGCTCCTGGCCGGATGCATCGCGACGGCACACCTGTATGCCCAACGTATAGGGGCAGACATCGGTCAGCACGGTTTCGCGCAGTGACTGGTCGCGCGCTTTAAGGCCGGCCGCCACGGCCGCGCCCATGGCGATGGCCTGGTCCGGGTTGACATGCCGCAATGGCAGCCGACCGAACATGCGGGTCACCAGCCGGCTGATCATCGGCATGCGGACGGCACCGCCCACCAGCACGATGTCGTCCAGCGCCTCCGGCTTCAGGCGGGCATCACGGATGGCCCGTTCGATGGGCGCACGCATGCGCTGTAGCAGGGGGGCGCACAACTGCGCGTAGCGTGCCTCATCCAGCTGCCAGTCCAATTCGCGGCCTTCCAGGTTGAACTGCAGGTGGCCGCTGCCCTGTTGGCTCAGTTCGCGCTTGAACAGTTCCAGCCGGCGCAGCAGCTGTGCACGTTCGCCCGGGGCGATCATGGCCGCCCGCAGGCCCTGTTCGGCCAGCAACGCCTGCTCGAGCACCCGCAGGAAGTCTTCCCCGCCAAGGAAGTTGTCGCCGGCGCTGGCATGGACTTCCACCACACCTTCGAACAGCTCCAGGATGGAGACATCGAAGGTGCCACCGCCAAGGTCCAGTACCAGCACCCGAGCTTCCTCCTCGCGCTGCTGCAGGCCATAGGACAGCGCGGCGGCGGTGGGTTCGTTGATCAGGCGCTCGACCCGGATGCCAGCCAGTTCGCCGGCGGCGCGGGTGGCCTTGCGCTGGGCGTCGGAAAAATACGCAGGCACGCTGATGACCGCTTCTTCCACTTTCTGCCCGAGCACGGCTTCCGCATCGGCCAGCAATGAACGCAGCACCAGCGCCGAAAGCTCCTCGGGACGGAATACGCGATCGCCCAGCCGGGTTTCACGGTTGCTGCCCATCCAGCGTTTGAAATGGGCCACGCTCTGATCAGGATGGCTGATCAGGCGATCGCGAGCGGGAGCACCCACCAGCACGATGTCGCCGTCGAGACTGACTACCGACGGGGTCAACAGCTCGCCATGGGCATTGGGGAACAGGCGCGGTCCATCCGACGAATGCACACCGATGAGCGAGTGCGTCGTGCCCAGGTCGATTCCAACAATCATCTGCTGACGTCCGTTGTGCAGGGAACCGCGATTGTAGGAGTGGCCCCGACCCCCTGACCATCGGGCGTTGCCCGACAGCGCCCCACGGGCTATGGTCCCGGGCTGTTCTGTCGTACCGGATTGCCTCATGTCACCACGCAAAGCCCTTCCCACCGCCCTGGCCCTGGGCCTGACCCTCGCCGCCGGTGCCCACGCCGATGAAGGCATGTGGATGCCGACCCAGCTGCCAGAACTGGCCAAGCCGCTGCAGGCCGCAGGTTTCAAGGGCAATCCGGCCGACCTGGCCAACGTCACTGCGCCGCCGCTGAGCGCCGTGGTGCGTGCCGGCGGCGGCACCGGTTCGTTCGTGTCCGCCGACGGCCTGCTGCTGACCAACCACCACGTGGCGATGGGCGTGATCCAGTACAACAGCTCGCCCGAGCACGACCTGATCACTGGTGGCTTCATCGCCAGGGACCGTGCCGACGAGCGCCCGGCCAACCCGGACTTCCGCGTGCTGGTCACCGTCGGCTTCGACAAGGTGACCGACCAGGTGCTGGCGCAGGCGCGTGGCAAGACCGGCCGCGCCTACTTCGATGCCGTCGATGCGGCCAGCAAGCAGATCGTGGCCGAGTGCGAGAAGGACGGCAGCGTGCGCTGCTCGGTGGCCAACATGTACTACGGCACCGACTTCTACCGGATCGCCCAGCTGGAACTGAGCGACGTGCGCCTGGTGTACGCGCCGCCGCGTGCGATCGGCAACTACGGCGACGAGATCGACAACTTCATGTGGCCGCGCCACACCGGCGACTTCACCCTGCTGCGCGCCTACGTGGGCAAGGACGGCAAGCCGGCCGCCTACAGCAAGGACAACGTGCCCTACCAGGCGCCGGCACACCTGCAGATGTCGGTGGAAGGCCCGAAGGAAGGCGACTACGCGATGCTGGCCGGTTACCCGGGCATCACCTACCGCCATCGTACCGCGGCCGAATTCGCTGGCCAGATCGATACCGTGCTGCCGCGCCGCGTGTCGGTGTTCCAGCAGATGATCGACACCATCGAGGCCGCCAGCGCCAAGGATGCACAGGCGCGCACCCGCTACGCCTCGCAGCTGCAGTCGCTGAAGAACAACCGCAAGCGCGCCGCCGGCGAGCTGGAAGGCCTGCTGCGCAGCGACGCCAAGGCCCAGCGTGCTGCCGACGAGACGGCGATGCTCGCTGCCACCGACCGCAAGTACCAGGGCGACATCAAGGCGTTGCTGGCCAACCTGTCGCAGGGCGCGGCGGTGGGCGAGCGTGACCTGCTGCTGGACCAGATGGCCGCGCAGAGCCAGCTGCTGCGTTCGGCGTTGCTGCTGGAGCGCCTGCGCATCGAATCGGCCAAGCCGGACGCGCAGCGCGAAAGCGGCTACCAGCAGCGCGACCAAGCGATGATCGAAGGCGTGCTCAAGCAGGTCCAGCGCCGTTACGCACCGGAGGTCGAGAAGGCGCTGCTGACCACCCTGCTGACCCGCTACCAGCAGCTGCCGGACGCGCAGCGCGTGGCCGAGTTCGACGCGGCCTTCGGCCGTACCCCGCAGCAGCTGGCCAAGGCGCTGGACACCCTGTATGCGGGCACCCAGCTGGGTGACGAGGCGCAGCGCCTGTCGCGCTTCGCTGCCGCACGCGAAGGCAAGGCGCTGGCCGCCGATCCGCTGATCGCCGTGGCCGGCCCGCTGGTGGCCGCGCAGCTGCGCATCGAGAACGAGAGCAAGACCCGCGAAGGCGAGCAGCTGCGCCTGCGCCCGGCCTACATGCAGGCGCTGTTCGCCTGGCGTGCCAAGCAGGGCCGCGCCGTGTACCCGGATGCCAACCGCACCCTGCGCATCAGCTACGGCAAGGTCGAGGCGCTGCACCCGCGCGATGGCGTGACCTACTCGCCGGTGACCACCGTGGCCGGCATCGTCGAGAAGAACACCAACGCTTATCCGTTCGATGCACCCAAGCCGCTGCTGGCGGCGATTGCCAAGGGTGACTTCGGCAGCACCGCCGACCCGGCGCTGAAGACCCAGACGGTCAACTTCCTGACCAACCTGGATACCACCGGCGGCAACTCCGGCTCGCCGGTGCTCAACGCCAAGGGCGAACTGATCGGCCTGAACTTCGACAGCAACTGGGAATCGGTCAGCGCCAGCTGGTGGTTCGACCCGCGCTACAAGCGCGCCGTGCACGTGGACATGCGCTACCTGCGCTGGCTGCTGGCCAAGGTCTACCCGGCGCCCGAGCTGCTGAAGGAAATGGGCGTGCCGGCCCAATAACGCCGGTACCTGGCAGGTGCCCACCGCTTCCTGGTGGGTGCCCATTGATTCCCGGTAGGTGCCCACTGTCAGTGGGCACGGATGTCCCCGTCACGACCAACGGTCGTGACCCACCAGACGGGCCAACGGTCGTGACCCACCGCCATGACCTACCCTCACGACCAACGGTCGTGATCTACTGAACCCTGTTCCGACGGAAACGCACGCGTGGTCTCCAGCTGGATCCTGCTGCTGGTCTCGGTTGCCTATGCCGCGCTGCTATTCGGCGTGGCGTGGTGGGGTGACCGCCGGCCGATGTACCCCGACCGGCCGTGGCTGCGGCCGGTGGTCTACAGCCTGGCGCTGGCCGTGTACTGCTCGTCGTGGACCTTCTACGGCGCGGTGGGTACCGCCGTGCGCAACGGCATCGGCTACCTGCCGATCTATATCGGTCCGTTGCTGCTGCTGTTGTTCGGCTGGCGCATCATCGAACGCCTGGCGCTGATCGCCCGCAGCCAGAACGTGGTCTCCATCGCCGATTTCATCTCCTCGCGCTTCGGCCGCTCGCGGCGGTTGGCGGCACTGGTGGCGATCATCGCCCTGATCGGCATCATCCCGTACCTGGCCCTGCAGTACAAAGCGGTGGCGATGAGCCTGCAGGTGCTGACCGGCAACAGCGGCCCGACCGGCTTCTTCACCGATCCGGCGCTGTACGTGGCGCTGCTGATGGCGCTGTTCGCCACCCTGTTCGGCACCCGCCAGGTCGACGCCACCGAGCACCACCACGGCATGATGCTGGCGATCGCCTTCGAATCGGTGATCAAGCTGCTGGCCATGCTGGCCGTGGGCGTGTTCGCCTACCTGTGGCTGAGCAACCGCACCGACGCGGTGGTCGAGTCGGTGCATACGCTGTTCACCGGCCTGCCGCCGGTGGGCTTCATCTCGCAGACCCTGCTCAGCTTCCTGGCCATCATCTGCCTGCCACGCCAGTTCCACGTGGCCGTGGTCGAGTGCGGTGACGTGCGCGACGTACGCCGCGCGCGCTGGATGTTCGGTGGCTACCTGGTACTGATCTCGGGCATGGTGCTGCCGATCGCCACCGCCGGCGTGACCCTGTTCGGCACCGGCGGCAGCGTCGCCGACGACTCGATGGTGCTGGCCCTGCCGCTGGCCGAAGGCCGCAACGCGCTGGCGCTGATCGCCTATGTGGGCGGCTTCTCCGCCGCCACCGGCATGGTCATCGTCTCGTCCATCGCGCTGGCCACCATGGTCAGCAACGATCTGGTGATGCCGGTGCTGCTGCGTCGCAGTGGCGACCATCAGGAAGCCGCCGACGTTGCCTCGCGCGTGCTGTGGATCCGCCGCCTGGCGATCCTGCTGCTGGCGCTGATGGCCTACAGCTACTACCGCACCAGCAGCAACGACAGCACGCTGGCCTCGTACGGCCTGATGGCGTTCGCGGCGGTGGCGCAGTTCGCGCCCGGGCTGATCGGCGGTCTGTACTGGCGCGGCGCGAGCCGGCGTGGTGTCGAGGTGGGCATGCTGCTGGGCTTCGCCACCTGGCTGTACACACTGCTGCTGCCGGCGATGACCATGGCCGGCTGGGTCGATGCTGGCTGGGTGCAGCACGGCCCGTTCGGCATCGAGTGGCTGCGCCCGCAGCAGCTGTTCGGCATGACCGGCTGGGACCCGCTGACCCATGGCACGTTCTGGTCGCTGCTGGTCAATGCGGCGACGATGATGCTGGTGTCCGCACGCTGGCGGCCCGGTGTGGACGAGCGGCTGCGCGCCGCGCCGTTCCTCGACCCGTATGCCGAGCGCCCGTCGGTGGCCGGTGGCTGGCCCGGTCATGTGCACGTGGGCGACCTGCTGGCACTCGCCTCGCGCGTGGTCGGCGAGCGCCATGCGCGGCGTTCGTTCTTCGAGCAGGCACAGTCGCTGGGCCGCGAGCTGCAATCCTCGGCGCCGGCCGACCGGCCGTGGGTGCAGTTCACCGAACGCCTGCTGGCCGCGTCGATTGGTGCGGCCTCGGCGCGCCTGCTGCTGACCAGCCTGCTGCGTGGCTCGGGCATGGACCTGGGCGAAGTGGTGGCGGTGCTGGACGAAGCCGGGCAGGAACTGCGCTTCAACCGCGAGATCCTGTCGACCACGCTGGAGAACATCAGCGCCGGGGTCAGCGTGGTCGATCCGGACATGCGCCTGACCGCATGGAATCGTCGTTACCAGGACATGTTCGGCTACCCCGACGGCATGCTCTACGTAGGTCGCCCTGTGGCCGACCTGATCCGCTACAACGCCGAGCGCGGCGAGCTGGGCGAGGGTGATATCGAAGTGCAGATCAACCGACGCATCGGCTACATGCGCGCGGGGTCACCGCACGTGTTCGAGCGCACCCGCAGCGATGGCAAGGTGATCGAGATGCGTGGCCAGGCGCTGCCCGGCGGCGGTTACGTGACCAGCTACAACGACATCACCGACTACAAGCACGCGGAAAAGGCCCTGCTGGAAGCCAACGAAACGCTGGAACAGCGCGTGGCCGAGCGTTCGCATGAGGCCGAGGTCGCGCAGCAGTCGAAGACCCGCTTCCTGGCGGCGATCAGCCATGACGTGCTGCAGCCACTGAACGCCGCACGCCTGTTCGCTTCCGCGCTGCGCGACAGCGATCACGTGAGCGATGAGCAGAAGCACCTGGCCGAGCGTGTGGATGCGTCGTTGCGTGCGGCCGAAGAGCTGCTCGATGGCCTGCTGGATGTGTCTCGGCTGGATGCCGGTGGCCTGCACCCGGTGATCGGCGAGTTCGACGTGAGTGCGTTGATGCGTGAGCTGGCCGCGCAGTACACCCCGGTCGCCGCCGGCCGTGGCCTGCGCCTGGACCTGTTCGCACGCCCGGCATGGGTGCGCAGTGACCGCCGCCTGCTGCGCCGCGTGCTGCAGAACTTCCTGGCCAACGCGCTGCGTTACACCCGCCAGGGTCGCATCGTGCTGGCCGTGCGCCAGCGCGGCGATGAAGTGGAGCTGCAGGTCTGGGATACCGGTCCTGGCATTCCCGAGCACCACATGCGGCAGATCTTCGATGAGTTCCACCGCTACCAGCAGCCGTTCGACTGGGGCGAGCAGGGCCTGGGCCTGGGCCTGTCGATCTGCCAGCGCATCTCGCGTCTGCTTGACCATCGCCTCAATGCGCGCAGCCGGGTCGGCAAGGGATCGATGTTCTCGATCATTCTGCCGCGGGTGGCACCATTGCCGGGTTACACCGAGCTGGCCACGCCGGTACAGGCGGTGGCCGCACCGGTACGCAGCGATTCGCTGGCTGGCCTGCGCGTGCTGTGCGTGGACAACGACGAGGAGATCCTCGACGGCATGCGCGCACTGCTCGGCCGTTGGCAGGTGCAGGTGATCACGGCATCGACGGTGGATCAGGCGTTGGAGAAAGTGGCCGAACGGCCACAGGTGATGCTGGTCGACTACCACCTGCACGACCGCATGGATGGCCTGGACGCCCTGGTGGCCCTGCGCGAAGCCGCCGGTTACCCGCTGCCGGGTGCGCTGCTGACCGCCGATGGTCGCGACGAGCTGAAGCGGATGGCACGCGAACGTGGCTATCGCGTGCTGACCAAGCCGATCAAGCCGGCCTCGCTGCGCGCCTTCCTCGGCGCGCTGCGCGACGCGCAGTAGTGCCGGCCGCTGGCCGGCAACCACTTCATCGGCCCGGCAGTAGATCCACGCCATGCGTGGATGTGACGTCAGGTAGTGCCGGCCGCTGGCCGGCAACCACGTAATCGCGGAAGCGTTACCCCACGCCGTGCAGGTGCTCGTACAGGATCGTCGCGCCGATGATCACCAGGATCACGCCACCGATGATCTCGGCACGCTTGCCGACCATGCTGCCCAGCACGCGGCCGAGCATGATGCCGGCGGTGACCATGGTCAGCGTGCACAGGCCGATGACCGCGGCCATCACGCCGATATGCACATCCATGAAGGCCAGGCCGATACCCACCGCCATCGCGTCGATGCTGGTGGCGAAACCGGTTAACGCCAGCTTCCAGAAGCCGTGGTGCTGCGAGGGGTCTTCGTCTTCGTCAGCACTGTCCGGGCGCAGGCCGTTGTAGATCATGTGGATGCCCAGCGCACCGAGCAGGCCGAAGGCGATCCAGTGGTCGAAGGCTTCGACGTACTGCAGCGCGGCGCGGCCGAGCAGCCAGCCGATGATGGGCGTGATCGCCTCGATGACGCCGAAGATGATGCCGGCACGCAAGGCATCGCGGAACACCGGCCTGCGCATGGCCGCACCCTTGCCGATCGCGGCGGCAAAGGCATCGGTGGACATGGCAAAGCCGATCAGGAGGATCGAAATGGGGGACATGGACAGCGGCTGAGGTCGGGCCAGGACGGACGCACGGCCTGCGCTCGCGCCCAACCTGACGTTGCGCGCGCGGGCCGCTGGTCTCGCCAACCATCATGGTTGTCCACGCCACGGCGCACCGGCCGAGTATGTTGACGTGGACGATTCCTGCGAAGGAATCCGGCTACTCCCCAAGGGGACGCGAAGCTTAGCATCGCGATTCGCGCGTGGCGCATTTGCAGCGAAACGCGCAGGCAGGGCTGGTTTGTATAGCGATGGCTATATCGTGAGCGCAACGGTGCCGGGTAGTGCCGGCCGCTGGCCGGCATGCGCCACGGCGAGAGCGTGCCAAGCAAGCTTGGCACCTACCGAAGCGGTTTCGGGTGATTTCAGGGGCTGAAGGCGATTGCCGGCCAGCGGCCGGCACTACCTCAGTCTTCTTCCGGCGGCAGCACGATGGCGTCGTCGTCGATCGCCAGCTTGCCGGCCATCAGCACGGCCTGGGTGCGGTTGGTCACGCCCAGCTTGCGCAGGATGGCGGTGACGTGGGCCTTGATCGTCGCTTCGGAGACGTTGAGGTCGTAAGCGATCTGCTTGTTCAAGCGGCCTGCGCCCAGCATCTGCAGCACGCGGAACTGCTGCGGGGTGAGCTCGCGCAGTCGCTGGCCGACTTCGCGTTCCTCGCGCTCGGTGGGCGGCACGTTGTGCGCTTCCGGCGGCGCCCAGGTCTCGCCATCGAGGATGGTGCCCAGTGCGTGGCCGATGGTGTCCGAATCCGCAGACTTCGGAATGAAGCCCAGCGCGCCGTGGTCGAGCGCGCGGCGCATCACCGTGGCTTCTTCGCGCGCGGATACCACCACCACCGGCAGGTGCGGATGCAGCGAGCGCATGTGCACCAGCGCGTTGAAACCCTGCGCACCGGGCATGTTGAGGTCCATCAGGACCAGGTCGGCGTCGTTGTGCTGGTCGGCCAGCGCATACAGCGCTTCCACGCTGTCGGCCTCGAACAGCTGCACGCCGGGGATGACCCGCTGCACGGCGCCGCGCAGGGCTTCGCGGAACAGCGGGTGGTCATCGGCAATCAGGAGGGTGGTCATGGTCGGGGGGAACCGTGGGGGAAAGCAGATGGGGTCAGAGCCCTTTCCTTGCGGAAAGGGATCCGACCCCGGTCGTACATCAGCGCACCTTGCGCTCGTCCACCAGTGACGCCACCACCGACGGATCAGCCAGGGTCGAGGTGTCGCCGAGCTGGTCCGGCGCGTTCTCGGCGATCTTGCGCAGGATGCGGCGCATGATCTTGCCCGAGCGGGTCTTCGGCAGGCCCGGCGCCCACTGCAGGTGGTCCGGCGTGGCGATCGGGCCGATCTCCTTGCGCACCCAGGCAACCAGTTCCTTCTGCAACTCGTCGCTCGGTGCCTCTTCGGCCACAAGGGTGACGTAGGCGTAGATGCCCTGGCCCTTCACGTCGTGCGGGAAGCCGACCACGGCCGCTTCGGCCACCTTCGGGTGCGAGACCAGCGCGCTTTCCACCTCGGCGGTGCCGATGCGGTGACCGGACACGTTGATCACATCGTCGACGCGGCCGGTGATCCAGTAATAGCCGTCCTCGTCGCGTCGGCAACCGTCGCCGGTGAAGTAGCTGCCCGGGTAGGTGCGGAAATAGGTATCGATGAAACGCTGGTGGTCGCCGTACACCGTGCGCATCTGGCCCGGCCAGGAATCACGGATGATCAGGTTGCCCTCGGTCGGGCCGTCCTGGATCTCGCCATCGGCATTGACCAGCGCCGGCTGCACGCCGAAGAAGGGCAGGGTGGCCGAACCCGGCTTGAGGTCCATCGCGCCGGCCAGCGGCGAGATCAGGATGCCGCCGGTCTCGGTCTGCCACCAGGTATCGACGATCGGGCAGCGGCTGTCGCCGACCACCTCGTAGTACCAGCGCCAGGCTTCCGGGTTGATCGGCTCGCCGACGCTGCCGAGCAGGCGCAGCGAGGCGCGCGAGGTCTTCTTCACCGGCTCCTCGCCTTCGCGCATCAGCGCACGGATGGCGGTCGGGGCGGTATAGAAGATGGTCACCTTGTGCTTGTCGATGACGTTCCAGAAGCGCGACGTGTCCGGGTAGTTCGGCACGCCTTCGAACATCAGCGAGGTCGCGCCGTTGGCCAGCGGCCCGTACACGATGTAGCTGTGGCCGGTGACCCAGCCGACGTCGGCGGTGCACCAGTAGATGTCGTCCTCGCGCAGGTCGAACACCGCTTCATGGGTGTAGGCCGCGTACAGCAGGTAACCGCCGGTGGTGTGCAGCACGCCCTTCGGCTTGCCGGTGGAACCGGAGGTGTAGAGGATGAACAGCGGGTCTTCCGCGTTCATGCGTTCCGGTTCGCAGGTGGCCGGCTGGCTGTCCACCACATCGTGGAACCAGCGGTCGCGCGGGGCCTGCATGTCCACCGCACCGCCGGTGTGGCGCACCACCAGCACGGTTTCCACGGTATTGGTGCCCGGCAGCTTCAGCGCGGCATCGACGTTGGCCTTCAGCGGAATCCTGCGGCCACCGCGCAGGCCCTCGTCGGCGGTGATGATCAGCTTGCTCTGGCAGTCGCTGACGCGGTCGGCGATCGAGTTCGGCGCGAAGCCACCGAACACCACCGAGTGGATCGCACCGATGCGCGCGCAGGCCAGCATGGCCACGGCGGCGTCGACGATCATCGGCAGGTAGATGGTGACGCGGTCGCCCTTCTTGACGCCCAGGTTGCGCAGCGCATTGCCGAGGCGGCAGGTGCGCTCGTACAGCTCGCGGTAGGTCACGTGCTGGGCCGGTGCATCCGGGCCATCGGGCTCGAACAGCAGGGCGGTCTTGTCGCCGCGCGTTTCCAGCTGGCGATCCAGGCAGTTCACGCTGGCATTGAGCTCGCCATCTTCGAACCACTTGATGTGGAAGTCGGACAGGTCGTAGCTGACGTTCTTGATCCTGGTCGGCTTGCGCATCCACTGCAGGCGCTCGGCGGCCTTGCCCCAGAAACCATCCGGGTCGGTCACCGAAGCCTGGTACTGCTGTTCGTACGACGTCTTGTCGATGCGTGCCTTGGCGGCGAATTGCGGATCGACGGGGTAGATATCAGCCATGGCACCCTCACTTGCACGTTGACTTTGTATGTGCGGTCGCAGCATCGCAGCGACCGATCCCCTTCAGTTTGCCCCATCCACCCCCGGCCGCGTCACCACTCTGGTTAGACCATGGTCGAAAGTGAGCGCCCAGCAGGGCCGGGTTCGACCAATGGCGAATAGCCGCTATACATAATCGCCCCGCAGTCTCGGCTCGACCGTGCCCCACGCGCGGCATCACCTTGCCACTTGGGAGAGAGGGCAACATGAGCCACCGTACGTTGAAAGCCGTGCGCACACCTTTGGCGGCCTGCCTGTTGGTCGCCCTGGTCGCACCGGGCATGGCGTTCGCTGAGACCGCCAAAGAGAAAGCGCTGGAAGCACGCGTTGCCGAACTGGAACGCCAGGTCCAGCTGCTGCTGTCTTCGCAGCAACAACAACAGACCCAGATCAGCCAGACCCAGCAGGCGGTGACCGAAGTGCGCACGGTGCAGGCCGGGCAGAAGCCGGTTGCTTCGGTGCCGGCCGGCAAGCAGCCGATCCAGGTCACCACCATCACCCCGGGCGCCGCGCCGGGTACCACGGTCAAGATCGGCGGCTTCATCAAGGCCGACTTCCTGGCCACCCAGACCAGCGATGGCCAGCTGGCCGACGACGCCACCGGCCGCTCGCTGTATCTGCCGGGCCAGACCCCGGTGGAAGGCGCCGGCGGCAGCGGCAAGCGTTCGGGCACCGACTTCAATGCCCACGCCAAGTTCTCGCGCTTCAACCTGGGCATCGACAACGTGAGCGAGTCGGGCAACAAGGCCGGTGCGTTCTTCGAGATGGACTTCTTCGGCAACTCGCTGGGCAACCAGACCGCCACCAATACCTATGGTGTGACCCTGCGCCACGCCTACATGTACTGGAACAACTGGATGGCCGGCCAGACCTGGTCCAACTTCATGGACGCGGCCGCGCTGCCGGAAGCGGTCGACTTCGTCGGCCCCACCGACGGCGTGATCTTCGTGCGCCAGGCCCAGGTGCGCTACACCCAGGGTGGCTTCAGCGTCGCGCTGGAAAACCCGGAAACCACCACCCTCACCGGTACCCGCAACCCGGTCACCGGCGCCTGGACCAACACCAGCGCCAACTCCGACCGTGGCAGCCTGCCTGACCTGACCCTTCGCTATGGCTGGAAGGGTGACTGGGGCACCTTCGGTGTCGGCGGCATCGTCCGTCAGCTGAAGGTCGACAACCAGGCCACCGGCGCCAAGGCCGACAAGGTGGCTGGCGGCCTGACCCTGGGCGGCAAGTGGGTGATGGGTGACAGCGATTCGCTGCACTACCAGCTGACCGGCGGCGAAGGCATCGCCCGCTACATCGGCCTGGGCATCACCGCCGATAGCGCCTACGACGTGGCCCGCGACGAGCTCAACCCGACCGGCGTGCTGGCCGGCTACGTGGGCTGGCGGCATGCGTTCTCACCGAAGCTGCGCACCAACCTGATCTATGCGCGCAGCGACTACGACAACGACAGCATCCTGGGCCCGCTGGTGACCAAGAGCGTGCAGAGCATCCGCGGCAACATCTTCTATTCGCCGCTGCCCAAGGTCGATATCGGCGCCGAGCTGATGTACGGCCGTCGCGAAGTGGAGAACGGCAACAAGGGTGACATCACCCGATTGCAGTTCACCACGAAGTACAGCTTCTAAGAGCGTGCCGGCCAGCGGCCGGCACCTACCGAGATGGGGTGCCGGCCAAGGTCGGCATCTACCGAGATGGGGTGCCGACCAACGGTCGGCACCCACCAACAACGATTGCTTCGGAGGGGAAGCGTCCCATGTCCAGTACACCCAGCACCGCACATAAAGCGGGCACCCTGACCAAGGGCCACAAGAAGGTCATCTTCGCCTCGAGCCTCGGCACGGTCTTCGAGTGGTATGACTTCTTCCTGTACGGCTCGCTCGCGGCCATCATCGCCAAGCAGTTCTTCAGTGGCGTCAATGAAACCACGGGCATGATCTTCGCCCTGCTGGCGTTTGCCGCCGGCTTCTTCGTGCGTCCGTTCGGCGCGGCCTTCTTCGGCAGCCTCGGCGACCGCATCGGCCGCAAGTACACCTTCCTGGTCACCATCCTGATCATGGGCATCTCGACCTTCCTGGTCGGCGTGCTGCCCAACTACGCCTCGATCGGTTTCGCCGCACCGGTGATCCTGATCATCCTGCGCCTGGCCCAGGGTCTGGCGATGGGCGGCGAGTACGGCGGTGCCGCCACCTACGTGGCCGAGCACGCGCCGGACGACAAGCGCGGCCTGTACACCAGCTTCATCCAGTGCACCGCCACGCTCGGCCTGTTCATGTCGCTGCTGATCATCCTGGCCTGCCGCTACTTCCTGGGCAATGAGGCCTTCGAAGCCTGGGGCTGGCGCATTCCGTTCCTGGTCTCGATCCTGCTGCTGGGCGTGTCGGTGTGGATCCGCCTGCAGCTGAG
This sequence comes from Stenotrophomonas sp. YJH_SMC_133, assembly GCF_059370655.1. Taxonomy (NCBI): domain Bacteria; kingdom Pseudomonadati; phylum Pseudomonadota; class Gammaproteobacteria; order Lysobacterales; family Lysobacteraceae; genus Stenotrophomonas; species Stenotrophomonas sp. YJH_SMC_133. The sequence continues at coordinate 35,558 of NZ_JCAFTW010000021.1, forward strand.
CGAGTCGCCGCTGTTCCAGCAGATGAAGTCGGAAGGCAAGGGCTCCAAGACGCCGTTCCGTGACAGCCTGAAGGGCGGCAACCTGAAGCTGATGCTGCTGGTCCTGCTCGGTGCGGCGGCCGGCCAGGCCGTGGTCTGGTACGGCGGCCAGTTCTACGCGCTGTTCTTCCTCAGCAGCATGCTGAAGGTCGATGCCACCACCTCCTACCTGCTGATCGCGGCCGCGCTGGCGCTGGGCGTGCCGTTCTTCATCTTCTTCGGCTGGCTGTCCGACCGCATCGGCCGCAAGAAGATCATCCTGGCCGGCTGCCTGCTGGCGGCCATCACCTACATCCCGATCTTCAAGGGCCTGACCCACTTCGCCAACCCGGCCATCGAAGAAGCGCGTGCATCCTCGCCGGCGCTGGTCGTCGCCGATCCGAACACCTGTTCATTCCAGTTCGATCCGGTGGGCCTGCGCAAGTTCACCAGCTCCTGCGACGTGGCCACCGCCGCGCTGACCAAGGCCGGTGTGCCGTACGACGTGCAGCCCGCCGCCGCCGGTTCGCTGGCGATGGTGAACGTGGGCAGCGCCAGCGTCACCTCGTATGAGGCCGCCGGCCTGACCAAGGAAGAGGGCAAGGCCAAGGCCGATGCGTTCGGTGCGGAACTGAAGACCGCCCTGACCACCGCCGGCTACCCGGCCAAGGCCGACGGCGCCCGCATCAACATCGCCGGCACCATCTTCATGCTGTGGCTGCTGGTGCTGTACGTGACCATGGTCTACGGCCCGATTGCCGCCTACCTGGTCGAACTGTTCCCGACCCGCATCCGCTACACCTCGATGTCGCTGCCGTACCACATCGGCAACGGCTGGTTCGGTGGCTTCCTGCCGGCGATCTCGTTCGCGCTGGTGGCCGGTACCGGCAACCTCTACTACGGCCTGTGGTACCCCATCATCATCGCGTTGATGTCGGTGGTGATCGGTGGCCTGTTCCTGCGCGAGACCAAGGACGTGGATATCACCAAGTAACCGGTGTGCCGACCAACGGTCGGCACCCACCGGGTTTCAGGGGCCGCGGTGCAGACCGCGGCCTTTCTGTTTGTGGGGCATGCCCACTCGGCTCGCAATCCGGTAGTGCCGGCCGCTGGCCGGCAACGGCTTTATGTCCGCGGAGATTCATGAGGTTGCCGGCCAGCGGCCGGCACTACCATTGCGTTGCGCAGCACCCCGTATAGTCGGCCCATGACCACCACTACGCCGGAAGACCTCCCCGCCCTCCTGCACACCCTGCGCAGCGCCTGGCAGTCGCAGCGCCCGCCGCTGGACCAGCGCGAAGCTGACCTGCGCCGCCTGCGCGAGGCGCTGAAGCCACGCCTGGACGAAATGGCGCAGGCCATCGCCGAGGATTTCGGCCATCGCGCCCACGTGGAATCGAAGCTGGCCGATGGCATGAGCGTGCTGTCGGCCATCGATCACCTGCGCCGCCACCTGCGGCGCTGGTCGAAGCCGCAGCGGGTCGATGCAGGCTGGAAGCTGTGGCCGGCGCGTGCGCAGCTGCGGCCGACGCCGCTGGGCGTGGTCGGGGTGATCTCGCCCTGGAACTACCCGGTCACGCTGGCATTGGTGCCTTTGGCCACCGCCATCGCTGCGGGCAACCACGTACTGCTGAAGCCTTCGGAACACACGCCGCGCACCAGCGCGTTCCTGGCCGATCTGCTGGCCAGCGTGTTCCCGCCCGATCGGGTGGCGGTGGTGCAGGGTGGGGCGGACGTGGCCTCCGCGGTGTCCTCGCTGCCGCTGGACCATCTGCTGTTCACCGGCTCGACGGCTGTTGGCCGCAAGGTGATGGCCGCCGCGGCTGAGCATCTGGTGCCGGTCACGCTGGAGCTGGGCGGCAAGTCGCCGGCGATTGTCTGCCGCGATTTCCCGCTGGATAAAGCCGCAGCGCGGCTCGCCACCGGGAAATGGTTCAACGCCGGGCAGACCTGCATCGCGCCGGATTACGTGCTGATCGATACCGCGCGCCAGCGCGAGTTCGTGCAGGCGCTGCAGCAGCAGGTGCGCGAGCGCTATGGCGACTTCAGCGATGCCGACGACTACACCCGCATCATCAATGAAGGCCAGTACCGGCGCCTGCAGGGCTATCTGGCACAGGCGCGGCAACGCGGCGTGCCGGTGATTCCGCTGGCGCAGGTGGATGAGGCGCGCGCCGACCGCGAGCGCCTGCTGGTGCCGACCGTGGTGCTGGACCCGCCGGACGACCTGGACCTGATGCGCGAGGAGATCTTCGGGCCGATCCTGCCGGTGCGGGCCTACCCGGATCTGGATGCGGCGCTGGCCGAGGTGCTGTCCCGTGACCGGCCGCTGGCGCTGTATCCCTTCAGCCACGACACGGCGACGGTGGAACGCATCCTCGGTCAGGTGGTGGCCGGCGGGGTGACGGTGAATGACACGCTGCTGCACTTCGCCGCCGATGGCCTGCCGTTCGGTGGGGTGGGGGCCAGCGGCATGGGCGCGTACCACGGCCGCGCCGGGTTCGATGCGATGAGCAAGCGGCTGCCGGTGCTGTGGCAGTCGCGCTGGGCGGCCAGCGACCGGCTGCGGCCGCCGTATTCGAAGATTGCGGGGTTGTTGAAGCTGCTGCTTCGGTAGTGCCGGCCGCTGGCCGGCAACTGCGGGGTCTTGCCGACGGTTCATGGGGTTGCCGGCCAGCGGCCGGCACTACCGGTGGGTGGCAGCCTTGGTTGGCACGCGGGGGCCGTGCGCCAACCAAGGCTGGCGTCTACCAAAGCTGGCCCGGGTAGAATGCCCGCATGAAGATCGCCTCGTGGAACGTCAATTCGCTCAATGTCCGCC
>NZ_JCAFTW010000022.1:0-29149 GCF_059370655.1 Stenotrophomonas sp. YJH_SMC_133
CCAGCGCAATTCCGTGCTGACCCAATGGCTGCACCACTACAACTGGCACCGCCCTCACATGGGGATCGGTGGCCAGCCACCTATTTCCAGAGTCCTGCTGAACAACGTGGTGGGTTTACACAACTAACAGTCGACTCTACCTGCGGCAGACTCGACCACCAGCGTGCTGCCCTGCACCGCCACCACCCGCACCAGGCTGCCGGCCTGCAGTTCCGGGCCGCTGACCTGCCAGTACGCGTCGTCGATGCTGACCCGGCCCTGCCCACCAACGATACCCTGCTGCAACGGCACCACCCGTCCAACCAGTTGTTCGGCGCGGCGGTTGAGCAACGGTGCATCGCTGGGTCGCGCCCTTGCCTTGCCCCAGCGCCGGTAGCACTGGATCGAGACAACGCTCAGCACGACGAAGGCAACGACCTGCCACAGCAATGGAATGCCGCTGAACACCGCAACCAGTACGAACACCGCCGCCGCGCCAATGCCGATCCACAGCATGAACGCCCCGGGCGCCAACGCCTCGGCGGCAAACAGCAGCAGCGCCAGCGCGCCCCAACCGACGACTTCCCAGCGCATGTCAGCCTCCGAGCGGCGGCGGCCGCTTGCCGGCGGCCTTGTTGTCCTGGCTGGCCAGCGCCTGCTTCGCCAGTTCGGCCACGCCGGCGATCGAACCGATCACGCCACTGGCCTCCATCGGCATCAGCACCAGCTTCTGGTTCGGCGAACTGGCCAGCTCCTTGAACGCTTCCACGTACTTCTGCGCAACAAAGTAGTTGATCGCCTGCACGTCGCCCTCGGCAATCGCCGCCGACACCACCTTGGTCGCCATCGCTTCGGCCTCGGCCAGGCGTTCGCGCGCCTCGGCATCGCGGAACGCAGCTTCGCGACGGCCTTCGGCCTCCAGCACGGTGGCCTGCTTTTCGCCATCGGCACGCAGGATCTCCGACTGGCGGGAACCCTCTGCCTCTAGAATCTGCGCGCGCTTCTCGCGCTCGGCCTTCATCTGCCGCGCCATCGCATCCAGCAGGTCGCGCGGCGGCTGGATGTCGCGGATCTCGATGCGGTTGACCTTCACGCCCCAGGGATTGGTGGCATGGTCGACCACGCTCAGCAGCTGGGCATTGATCACCTCGCGCTGGCTGAGCGATTCATCCAGGTCCATCGAACCGATCACGGTACGGATGTTGGTCTGCACCAGGGCGATCATCGCCACTTCCAGGTTGGCCACCTCATAGGCGGCCTTGGCCGCATCCAGGACCTGGAAGAACACCACGCCGTCCACGCGCACGGCGGCGTTGTCCTTGGTGATCACTTCCTGGCTGGGTACATCCAGCACCTGCTCCATCATGTTCACCTTGCGCCCGACCCCGTACACGATCGGAATCAGGAAGTGCAGGCCGGGGGTCATGGTGTGCGTGTAGCGCCCGAAGCGCTCGACGGTCCACTCGTAGCCCTGGGGCACCATCCGTACCGCCTTGAACAGGATCACCACGGCCACGAAGGCCAGCACCACGGTAAAGAACATGGTCGGGAACATCTTGCTTTCCTTATCTATGACGTCCAGGCCCCAGCATAGCGCGTGAAGGCCGCATTCACAGCGGAGCTACCAGGGCATGCGCCCGCGCAGGATGTCGGCGAACATCACCCAGTCGCCCATGAACGAGTACAGCGGGTGCTGGAAGGTGGCCGGGCGGTTCTTCTCGAAGAAGAAATGGCCAACCCAGGCGAAGCTGTAACCGCAGAACAGGGCAGCCAGCAGCAGCACCGGCTGCCCACGCAGGATCGCTGCCGCGACCAGCAGCAGTACGCCGCAGCTGCCGATGAAGTGCAGCCGGCGCGATACCGGGTGGCGATGCTCGCTGAGGTAGAACGGATAGAACTCGCGGAAGCTGGCGAAGCGGGACATGCGCGTGCTCCGGGAACCAGGGTCGTCGCCATCATGCACCATCGCTGACCTTGTGGCGCCGAGTCATGCCCGGCTTGCGCGCGCCAGCGCGGTCGGAAGGAGGCGCAGCCACGCATGGCCCGGCGCTACACCGATGAGGTGCGCGGCCCGAACATGATCACCGCCATGCCGGCCAGGCACAGGGCTGCACCGAACAGGTCCCAGCGGCTGGGGCGGATGCCGTCGACCAACCACAACCAGAACAGCGCGGTGCCGATGTACACGCCACCGTAGGCCGCATAGACCCGCCCACTGGCGGTCGGGTGCAGGGTCAACAGCCACGCGAACAGGGCCAGGCTGGCCGCGGCCGGCAACAACAACCAGACGCTGCCGCCCTTGCGCAGCCATACCCAGGGCAGGTAGCAGCCGACGATCTCGGCCAGCGCCGTCAGCAGGAACAGGCCCAGCGTCTTCACGCTTTCTCCGCCGCCTTGGCCTGCTGCCACAGCGCTTCCTGCGCATCCAGGTCCATCGCAGCCAGCGCCCCACCCTGCGCGTCGGCCTGCGCTTCCATCGCGCGGAAGCGGCGTTCGAACTTGTGGTTGGCCCCGCGCAGCGCCGCACCCAGGTCGATGTCGGCATGGCGCGCCAGGTTGGCGCAGACGAACAGCAGGTCGCCCAGTTCTTCCTGCAGCCGCGCCCTGTTGCCGGCGATATCCCCGCGCTCGAACTCCTCGCGCAGTTCCTGCAGTTCCTCGGCCGCCTTGTCCAGCACTGGCAACGGGCCGGGCCAGTCGAAGCCGACCTTGGCCGCACGCGACTGCAGCTTCACCGCCCGCTGCCATTCCGGCAGCCCGCGCGAAATGCCGGCCAGCGCGGAGGTGTCCTGCTCGCCCTTGGCGGCACGCTCGGCACGCTTGATCGCGTCCCAGTTGCGCGTCACGCCGTCGGCATCGTCGACGCTCACGTCGGCGAACACGTGCGGGTGACGGCGCTGCATCTTGTCGCTGATCGCGCGTGCGACCTCGGCGAAGGCAAAGGCCCCCTGCTCTTCGGCCATGCGCGCATGGAACACCACCTGCAGCAGCAGGTCGCCCAGCTCGTCACAGAGATCGTCGAGATCGCCACGGTCGATCGCATCGGCCACCTCGTAGGCTTCCTCGATGGTGTACGGCGCGATGGTTGCGAAGTTCTGCTCCAGATCCCACGGGCAGCCGCCCTGCGGGTCGCGCAGGCGCGCCATGATCGCCAGCAGGCGCTCCAGCTCGTGGGCGGCGGCGCTGCCGGTGGTGGGGGTGTCGTGCGCGCTCATGCGGCCTCCAGGTTCAGTCGGACAACCAGTCGCGCCACGGCAGGCTGGTATCACCAAGGGCAATGAAATCGCCGTTCAACAGGGTTTCGCGGCGGTTGTAGCGGAATGGCTTGCCGGTCGCCGCCGACAGCACCGCACCACCAGCCGCGTGCAGCACGCACTGGCCGGCCGCGGTATCCCACTCAGAGGTCGGGCCGAGCCGCGGATAGACGTCCAGGCCGCCTTCGGCGATCCGGCAGAACTTCAGCGACGAGCCCTGCGCGATGGTCTCGATGCGGCCCATGCGTGCCAGCAGCGCCTCGGTTTCCGGCGAACGGTGCGAGCGGCTGGCGGCGACGCGCAGCGGGGCGGTGGCCGGCGTGCGGGTGCGCAGCACGGTGTCGTGCAGGCCCTGCCGGCGATAGGCCAGCTCGCCACGCATGGCATGCCAGACGATGCCGGTCACCGGGGCCAACACCACGCCGAAGGCAGGTGCGCCCTGGTAGATCAGCGCGATGTTGACGCTGAACTCGCCATTGCGCTTGACGAACTCGCGGGTGCCGTCAAGCGGATCCACCAGCCAGTACGCGCCCCAGTGGCGGCGGTGCTCCCACGGCACCTGCGCCGATTCCTCCGACAGGATCGGCAGGTCCGGGGTCAGCTGGCGCAGGCCCAGTTCGATGACCTGGTTGGCGGCCAGGTCGGCGGCGGTGACCGGGCTGTCGTCGTCCTTGATCTGCACCTCGAAGCCATCGGCGTACACCTGCATGATGGCCTGTCCGGCTTCCTGGGCGATGGCGATGGCGGTCTCGCGCAGGTCCGTGGTCAGTTTGATCATCGCGTTCCCTGCAGCCACTGGCGAGCGATGAACAGCGCCGCCAGCGAGCGTCCCTCGGAGAAGTCCTCGCGCAGCATCAGCTGGTCCAGTTCGGCCAGCTTCCACGGCACCACCTCCAGTTCTTCCGGCTCGTCGCCGGCCAGCTTTTCCGGATACAGGTCGCGTGCCACCACCAGCCACGACTGGTGGCTCATGTAGGTGGGGGCCAGGGTCATCGCGCGCAGCACGTCGACCCGGCGTGCACCGTACCCGGCCTCTTCCTTCAGCTCGCGGTCGGCGGCCTGCCCGGGGGTTTCGCCGGCGTCGATCCGGCCCTTGACCAGGCCCAGTTCATAGCGGTGCATGCCGGCGGCGTATTCACGCACCAGCAGCACCGTCTCGTCGTCGAGCATCGGCACCACCACCACCGCACCATGGCCACGGCTGACCAGGCGTTCGAAGCGGCGGCGTTCACCGTTGGAGAACTCCAGGTCCAGGTGCTGGCGCTGGAAGGGGCCGTTCTCCTCATCGGTGATCTTATGGATGATCGGCAAGCGCCGGCCGGCACGGTCATCGTTCATGCGGAATCTCCGCGGCGGCCGGCGCCAGCGCCGGGGCCGATAGAATGTGCAGGCAGCAACATGTTCATGAGCCCGAAATGCTAGCAGACCCAACCCCCTCCCCGCTGGCCCAGCACTGGCGGCAACGCGACCTGCAGGTGCTGTGGCATCCGTGCACGCAGATGCGTGAGCACCCGCATACCCTGCCGCTGGTGCCGATCGCCCGTGGTGAAGGCGCATGGCTGATCGACCACGACGGCAACCGCTACCTGGACGCCGTCAGCAGCTGGTGGACCAATCTGTTCGGCCATGCCGAGCCGCGCATCGGCAGCGCCATCGCGGCGCAGGCCGGGCAGCTGGAACAGGTGATGCTGGCTGGCTTCGGCCATGAGCCGGCGATCACCCTGGCCGAGCGCCTGCTGGCGCTGGCGCCACGCCAGCCCGGCCGCGAGCCGCTGGCCAAGGTGTTCTACGCCGACAACGGCTCGGCCGGCGTTGAAGTCGCGCTGAAGATGGCCTTCCAGTATTTCCAGAACCGCGGCGAGCCACGGCGCACGCGCTTCATCGCGCTGGAGAACGGCTACCACGGCGAGACCCTTGGAGCGCTGGCGATGGCGGACATTCCGCTGTACCGCCGCGTCTACGCGCCGCTGCTGGCCGAAGGCCTGTTCGCGCCCTCGCCCGATGCCTACCTGGCCGAGCCGGGCCAGAGTGCGGCTGATCGCGCACGCCAGGCCGCTGATGGCCTGGCCACCCTGTTTGACCAGCATGCCGGCGAGATCTGCGCAGTGATCCTGGAACCGCGCCTGCAGTGCGCCGGCGGCATGCGCATGCATGACCCGGTGTACCTGCAGCGGGTGCGCGAACTGTGTGATGCGCACGGCGCATTCATGATCGCCGACGAGATCGCCACCGGCTTCGGCCGCACCGGCACCCTGTTCGCCTGCGAGCAGGCCGGCGTGATGCCGGACCTGATGTGCCTGTCCAAGGGCCTGACCGGCGGCTTCCTGCCGCTGGCCGCGGTGCTGGCCACGCAGGCGCTGTACGACGCCTTCCTTGATGACTCGCGCGAGCGCGCCTTCCTGCATTCGCACAGTTACACCGGCAACCCGCTGGCCTGTGCGGCTGCGCTGGCGACGCTGGACATCTTCCGCGACGACGATGTGATCGCCCGCAACCGTGGCATCGCCTCGGTGATGGGCGCGCTGGCTGCGCCATTGAGCGACCATCCGCACGTGGCCGACGTCCGCCAGGCCGGCATGGTGGTGGCCTTCGAGCTGTCGCGGGATGGCAACAAGCGCACGCCGTTCGATCCGGCGCTGCGACTGGGCCTGCACGCCTACAAGGCTGCGCTGAAACGTGGCGTGGTGCTGCGTCCGCTGGGCGACGTGCTGTACTGGATGCCACCCTACTGCGTGGATGACGAACAACTGGAGCTGCTGGCACATACCACGCTGGCGGCGATTGACGAGGCGATTGCATGCGCGTGACCCGCTGCCCCATCGACCTGGCGCTGCACAGCGGCCAGACCGTGACCCTGCCGGAAGAGACGGCCAACCATCTGGTGCGGGTGATGCGCCTGCGCGAGGGTGATACCTGCGTGCTGTTCAACGGCGATGGCCACGACTACAGCGCCACGCTGACCGCCGCCGGCAAGCGCGAGGTGCAGGTGCGCATCGATGCGGTGCAGGCGGTGGACAACGAATCGCCGCTGGCGATCACTCTGCTGCAGGGCATTGCCCGAGGCGAGAAGATGGACCTGATCCTGCAGAAGGCCACCGAGCTGGGCGTGAGCGCCATCGTTCCGGTGAATGCCGAGCGCACCGAAGTGAAGCTGGATGCCGCGCGCGCGGAGAAGCGCGTAGCGCACTGGAACAACGTGGTGACCTCGGCCTGCGGCCAGTCCGGGCGCGCGCGCATTCCGCAGGTTGGATCGCCGGTGTCACTGGCGCAGGCGGCGGCGACGCTGCCGGCCGATACGCTGCGGCTGACGCTGGACCCGCACGGTGCCCATCGACTGTCGACGCTCGACGCGGCGCCGACGGGCGGCATCGTGATCGCGATCGGCCCGGAAGGCGGCTGGTCGCCGCGCGACCGGGATCAGCTGGCAGCGGCAGGATTCCAGGGCCTGCAGCTCGGCCCGCGCATCCTGCGCACGGAGACGGCCGGCCTGGCCGCGATCGCGGCATTGCAGGCGCGGTTGGGCGACCTGGGGTGAGGTTGATTGGTGGTAGTGCCGGCCGCTGGCCGGCATCCAAGGGATCACGAGGTTGCCGGCCAGCGGCCGGCACTACCGGGAACCCGACCGGCGGATTGCCGATCAGGCCGCCAGCGAATCCAGCGCGGCTTCCAGCGCATCCAGGTTCGGCAGCAGCGCGCTCTGCTCACCCAGCAGCACGCGCATGTGCACGATCTGCGGCAGGGTTTCCTCGGAAGCATCGGCCAGCAGGCCATCGCGCGGCACCGAGATCAACTGCGGGAAATTCTGCGTCAGCAGCGCGTAGTACGGGCGCTGCGCGTTGCCGCTGAGGGCCTTCAGCACGACGACCTTGTTGTGGCCGCCCACGGCTTCCTCGCCCAGGCCGGAAAGGCGCGCGAACGACACCAGCGGCACCTGCCAGCCGTGCCAGCCGATTTCGCCGACCAGCCAGCGCGGGGCGTCGGAAACCGGCTGCACCGGCACCCGCGACATCATTTCGGCCACGGTGGCATTGGGCAGCAGCACGCGCTCGTTGCCGGCCTGGATCAGGACGCCGCGGATTTCGTCATTGCTGGCATAGCTCATGGTGCCTCTCCGTTATCATCTTCCACGCCCCAGCGCGCGGCGATGGCCTGCGCCAGTTCCTGTGGCTCACCCGCCACCATGCCAGCGGCGACCACCGCCGTGGCTGCGGCAGGGTCATAGCAGCCCTCGCCGACCTGCCCGGCCACCCAGGCACCGGCGGCGGCCAGATCCAGCGCCGGACCCACATGCGCAAGGTCGGCGCCGCTGAGCAGGACCAGCGCAGTGTGGTCGGCCGGCAGCCCGGCAATCGAAATGCCTTGCGCGTCGCTGACGAAATGCAGGCCGTCGCTGGCGGCCTGCACGCCGATGTCATCGGCCAGCACATGCACTTCACCGGGTGTTGCACGCTGGCCGGCTTCGGCCAGCTGCACCGGCAACGGCGACACGCGTGCCATCTGCTTGACCAGGTTGCCGTAGCGGCCACCGTCCAGGCGCATGTGCACCAGCACCGGCACGCTCAGCGACGACGGCAGCGCACCGAGCAGGCGGCGCAGCGCATCCGGGCCACCAATGCCGGCCAGCACCAGCAGCGAGCCGGCACGTGCGCCCGCAGGCGCCGCAGTGTCCAGGTCCACCAGGCTGAGGTGATCGGTATCGAAGGACGGCAGCGGGGCTTCCATCGCGGCGCTGTACCCGGTGGCTGCGGGCGCGTCTGCTACGTCCTCGACCAGCGACCACGCGGTGTGGTCGAAGGACACCGGCGGCGTTGCCGGTGTGGCAACCGGCTGCATCGGCACTGTCTCCAGCGGCTCCGGCACCACCGGCTGCAGCGCGGCCAGTGCCTGCTCCAGCGCGATCGGTTCGTGCAGGTGCGCCGGTGGCGCATACAGGCTGTCCGCCGGCACCTCGTCGGCCCAGCTCAATGCCTGGTCCAGATGCGGCTGGAGCGCTTCTTCCCGTGGTGCCGGCGGTGGTGCCGGGTGACCCGGTTCCAGCTGCAGGGCGGGTTCGTCTTCCGCACCCGGCGGCAGCACCTGCTGGTGGCCGTGCAGCTTGGCGGCCAGGTGGCGGCCCCAGCGCTGTGCCTCCCAGCCATCACGGCGCGCCGCCAGCTCGGCTTCGTCGAAGACCAGGGTCAGGCCTGGTGCGGACAGCACCGCTTCAAGCCGCTCCAGAGCATCCTCGATGGCCGCTTCCAGCGCGATCACCACGAACTGTGGACGCGCGTCCTGCAGCAGCTGCGGCTCCAGGCCATTGGGGTCGTCTTCCAGCACCAGCTGCACATCGGCATGCGACAACGCCTCGCGCAGGCGCTCGCGCGCCGCGCCAGGACGGGCCAGCAGGGCGACGGCCGGGGCCGCCTGGGCTTCACTCACGGACACGGGCGATCCCCAGCAGGTCGTACACGTTACGCATCAGGTCCAGCTCCTGGTACGGCTTGCCCAGGTAGCGCTGCACGCCGATCTCGAAGGCGCGCTGGCGGTGCTTGTCGCCGCTGCGCGAGGTGATCATCACGATCGGCACGTCCTTGTAGCGCGGGTCGGCGCGCATCGCGGTGGCCAGCTCGTAACCATCCATGCGCGGCATCTCGATGTCCAGCAGCATCAGGTCGGGCACGCGTTCTTCCAGGCGCTCCAGTGCTTCCACGCCGTCGCGGGCGACGCTGACCTCGAAGTTGTGGCGTTCGAGGATGCGGCCGGTGACCTTGCGCATGGTCAGCGAATCGTCCACCACCATCACCAGCGGCACCTGTCGCTCCTGGCGCGGTGCGTTGGCCAGCACCGGCAGCGTCGGGTTGGCGAGGAAGCGGCGCACCAGCGGCGCTACGTCCAGGATCACCACCACGCGGCCATCGCCGGTGATGGTTGCACCGTAGATGCCCGGCACCGACGCGATCTGCAGGCCGACCGGCTTGACCACGATTTCGCGGTTGCCCAGCACCTGGTCGATCGCCACGGCGGCACGCAGGTCACCAGCACGGACCAGCAGCAGCGGTACCTGGTCCTGGCCATCGGCACGCGCCGGGGCCTGCCCGACCAGGCTGCCGAGGTCGTACAGCGGATAGTCCTCGCCGCTGTAGCGATAGCTGCTGTCGGCCGCTTCGAAACGCTCGCGCGACAGGCGGCCGATGCCACTGACCGATGCGACCGGCACCGCAAAGGTGGTTTCGCCGATCTGCACGAACACCGCCTGGGTGACCGCCAGCGTCTGCGGCAGGCGCAGGGTGAAGCGCACGCCCTGGCCACGCACTGACTGGATATCGACCGAACCGCCGAGCTGGCGCACTTCGTTGCGTACCACGTCCATGCCCACGCCACGGCCGGCCAGCTGGCTGACCTGGTCGGCGGTGGTGAAACCAGAGGCGAAGATCAGGTTGTCCAGTTCCTGCTCGTTCGGCTGCGCATCGGCAGCCAGCAGGCCACGGTCGATGGCGCGGCGGCGGATCGCCTCGCGGTCCAGGCCGGCGCCGTCGTCGGCCACTTCCAGCACGATTTCCGAGCCTTCGCGGTGCAGCCGGATGGCGATCTCGCCCTCCTCCGGCTTGCCAGCGGCGCGGCGCTGTTCCGGCGCTTCCAGACCATGCGCCACGGAGTTGCGCAGCATGTGTTCCAGCGGCGCGACCATGCGGTCGAGGACGTTGCGGTCCAGTTCGCCGTGGGTACCTTCCAGGGTCAGGTGGACCTGCTTGCCGGTATCCATGCCGGACTGGCGGACCACGCGGCGCAGGCGCGGCACCAGACCGTCGAACGGCACCATGCGCGCGCGCATCAGGCCATCCTGCAATTCCGAGCTGACGCGCGACTGCTGCTGCAGCAGGGAGTCGTACTGGCGCGACAGATCGTCCAGGACGCCCTGCAGGCCGCCAAGGTCGGCGGCGGACTCGTTCAGCGCACGGCTGAGCTGCTGCAGGGTGGAGAAACGGTCCAGTTCCAGCGGATCGAACTTCTGGTCCGCCTGGTCCTGCTCGCGCTGGTAGCGGGCGACGATCTGCGCCTCGGTTTCCAGGTCAAGCCGGCGCAGCTGGTCGCGCAGTCGCGCATTGGTGCGCTCCAGTTCGGCCATGGCACCACGGAAGGCACCCAGCTGCTGTTCCAGACGCGAGCGATAGATCGCCACTTCACCGGCATGGTTGACCAGGCGGTCGAGCAGGTCGGCGCGCACCCGCACCTGCTCCTGCTGCGGACGCGCCAGCGGATCTTCGTCGGCCACGCCTTCGGCCGGCAGTGGTGCCGACAGCGGGGCATCGGCCGGCGTCGTCAGCGGGCCCACAGCCTGTGCCGGCACGGCCTCGGCCTCGCTGGCCGCACGCGCGGCCGCAGCGGCCGCCGCGATATCGGTGGTGGTGCGGACCTCGAAGGCCTCCACCAGGTCCTGTGCAGGCGCCACCACACGGTGGGCACCGGTCCGCGTCAGCAGCTGGTGCAGGCGGTCGAAGCCGCGCTCCAGCAGCTGCACGTCGCGGCGTTCGATCTCGGTGCGGCCGGCCGCCACGGCTTCCAGCAGGGATTCGATGCTGTGGCCAAGGTCGCCGATGGCATTGATGCCGGCCATGCGTGCGCCACCCTTCAGGGTATGCAGGTCACGCTGCAGGCCGGCCAGCACCTCGCGATCCTGCGGCGCATTGCGAAGCTCGCTGATCAGGCCATCGCAGTGGTCGAGCAGGTCCTTGCCTTCCTCGACGAAGATGTCGACCAGTTCGCGGTCGTACACGCTGAAGTCGAGCGCATCGGCGCCATCCGCGGTGTCTTCCAGGGTGGAGGCTTCATCGTGGAGCGGCGCCCGCTCCCCGGCGTCGGCCTCGGCAGGTTCGGCATCGGTGTTGGCCGTGCCCTGCCCCGGCGCTTCTTCCAGTTCGAAGAACCGCACCGGCTCGGCGGTGGCCTGCAGTGCTTCGGCAGCGCTCGCCTCGTTCACCGTCGCCGGGGACGGCTGATCGGCGCTCTCTCCTTCGCCGACCGCCGCCTCCCCGCCGACGTCCGCATCCTCGGCAAAGGCTTCCGCCTCGCCCGGCGCGAGTTCGCTGGCCTGGAGGCCGAGCACGGGCCATTGCCCGTCGTCGTCCAGGGTCTGCTCTTCTTCGATCACGTGCAGGCCGGCCTCGAGCGCGGCTGCCAGCGTGACCGGTTCTGCAAAACCCGGCGCAGCCATTTCATCCTGCAGGCTCGACAGCCCGCTGTCGAGTGGCAGTGCAGCAGCGGCGTCAATGACGCTGTCATCGCCACTGCCCGAATCAAAGGACAACGGCGTATTCAGGTCGATCGCGTCAACTTCCGCAGGCACCGGCCACTCTTCCGCGTCGCGGTCATCCACCGGCAGCGCACTGGCGTCGAGGTAGGGCGACAGATCGTCGGCCATGGTCAGATCAGCGTCGTCGACCGTCGCGATCGTGGGCACGGCATCTGCTTCGGCCACTTCGACAACAGGCGCACTCTCGACCGGCTGGATCGATTCAATCGCGCCGGTGTCCGCCACGGCAGGTTCACCTTCGCCCGGCACCGACGGCCAGCCGGCGTCGAAGTAACGCGAAAGATCGTCGCTGGCGGTCAGCTCGCCCACGTCCAGGCCGCTGTCGGCCGCGATGTCCAGCGTCTGCGGGTCGGTTGCAGCTGGAACCGGTTCCAGCGCATCTTCGGCAAGCGGCTGCGGCTCGGCAATGAGATCGGGCGCCACATCGAAAGCGGACGCCATGCTGGTTTCGTCCAGCGTGTCTAGCCCGGCCAGCGGCGCTTCGGCTTCGGATGCCCGCCCGACATCGGGCGCCAGCGCGATGCCCTCTTCATCCTCGTCCTCCAGCCCGACCATCGGCCAGCGCGCTTCCGGCAGTTCACCGGCCAGCGCCTGCAGGCGCTGTACCAGCGCTTCCTGTGGCGTGATGCGCGGCTGCTCGGCCTGCAGCGCTTCCATGGTCGCGGTGATCGCCTGCGCGGTCGCATCCAGCGCGGCCACGCCCTCGTCGCCCGGCACCACGTCTGCAGCCAGCGCGCGCTTGATGTAGGACTCGGCACCGCCGGTAACGGCAGTGATTTCCGGCACTTCGGTCATCGCGAAGGCGCCGTTCATGGTGTGCACCGCGCGCAACAGCGCGTCGCTGACCGGCTGCGGCGCCTGCTGTGCCAAGCGCAGCCAGTCCTGCAGGGTCGCCTGGTGGACTTCCACTTCGGCTTCCAGGATCTCGCGCAGCACGCTGTCGATGTTGGCCGGCGTGCCCAATGCTTCGGGCGCCGGGTCCGCATCGGCTTCAGCCTGCACCGACGCCATTGCTTCGGCTTCGAGGATGCGGCTGATCTCGTCCTCGCCATCGGCTTCGACCACCGGTGCGGCGGGAGCGGCCGCAACCGGCAGCGGTACGTAATAGGTTTCCTCACCCGCGCCGACGCGATCGGCAATGGCCTGCATCGCCTGCAGGTCCACGCTGATCCGCTGGCCATGACGCAACGCGGCGTTCAGCTGCGGCAGCGCGGCATGCGCGTTGTCGACCATGGCCAGCACGGCTGGCGTCGCCGGGCGGCTGCCGTCGAGCACGCGGTTGAGCATGCCCTCGATCTTCCACGCAAATTCGCCCAGGGTGCGTGCACCGACCAGTCGGCCACTGCCCTTGAGCGTATGGAAGATGCGGCGGATGGGACGCAGACGGTCCATGTTGTCCGGCTGCATGCGCCATGCCGGCAGCAACGTTCCGAGGTTGGCCAGTTCGTCGTCGAACTCTTCCAGGAACACCTCGCGGATGTCCTCGTCGATGTTCTCGGCATCGTCGTCGAAGCCGGCCTCGAAGCCGGCGTCTGCATCTTCCGCGCTGCCCACGGCGACCGGCGCTTCCGCATCGGCCGGCGTCGGGGTCGCCTGCGGATTGAAGTCCGCGGCGGCAGCGCTCAGCTCGGCAAAGAACTGCGCGTCGGCTTCGCTGAAATCAATCGGTGCGATGGTGTCGATGTCGATCATCGACACCGCCGCTGCCGGCACATCGGCAAGCGGTGCGGGCGCTTCCACCGGCACATCCACGGGGGTGATGTCCGGCTCTGCGGCAGCCGGGCTCTCTTCCACCACCGCAGGGGCAGTGGCATCGACGCTCTCCAGCGACGGATGCAGCCCGGCAGCGTCCTCCAGCGACAATGCCTCCATCGCATGCAGCGACAACACGTCGTCGGCATTGTCCAGCGCATCGGCATCGAAACGGAACACGACGTCGTCACTTGCAGAAACCGCGTCATGTTCGGCGGCCACCGGGTCGAGCCCCGGTGCGGCATGCGCGCCGGTCTCGATGGACAGCGAGGCGTCGGCGGCGTCCTCTACGTCCAGGCCGCTTGTCGCATCGGACTGCACTGGCAGAGCCGCCTCCGACAGCGTCCACTGGGTGGCGGCGCCCTGCCCTGCATCAAGCTGTTCGAAACTGACCGGATCGAAGCTGGCAAACGTCGGACTGCGCTCGTCGTCCGCTGGAGCGAGCGGATCGGCCTCAGGATGGAACGGTGCCAGATCCCATTGCGGGACCTCGGGTGCAGGTGCACTGGAGGCGGCAAAGACCAGCGGTGCATCCGACTCGTCACGCAGCGATAGTGGCGCGGAGGCGACGGATCCCAGCCCACCGAACATCAAGCTGTTGTCCGCCGCTGCCGGCGAAGGCCTGGGCGGTGGCGGATCGAAGGTGAAGTCCGGCAGCGGTACCGGCACCTCACCGGGTGCCGGCGCGGCCGACTGTACCGGGATCTCGATGTGCTCTGGCTGCAGTGCCTCGCCCTGCAGCACAACCGGCTCACGCTCGATCGACTGCGGCACGGACGCTGCCGGCTCAGCCGCATCGTGGTCCGGCAACGGCCAGTAGCGCAGCGCCTCAAGGCTGCTGCGGGTGATGTCGAGGATGTCCTCGCGACCCGGACGACGGTCGCGCAGGGCTTCCAGGTAGTACTCCAGGCTGGCCATGGCGTCGGCCAGCGTGTCCAGCTGGCGGCCACTCGGCACGCGCTGGCGACCGATCAGCTCGGCTTCGATGTACTGCTGCACGCCGCGCAGGTAATCGGCGGCGGTACCCAGGTCGAGCATGCGCAGCGCACCGGACACATCGCCCAGCAGGCGCGGCACGTCGTGCAGCTCGGCATGGTTCCAGCTGGTTTCAATGAACGCGACGAAGTGCTCGCGCGCGGCGGCGAAGTTGGCGATGGCCTCGTGCGCCAGCACCTCTACCGTGCGCCGGTTCTCCACTGCGCTCGGATCGTCCTGGCCACTGCCGCCGGCGCCCAGGTGGGCGACCTGGTCATCCAGCGACGCATCCACGTAGAGCAGCGCCCCGGCGATATCCAGCAGCAGGTTTTCGTCGATCTGCTGGCGGCCCTCGACCACGCCACGCAGGGCATCACGTTGCTGCACGACCACGCCGCGGGCCACGCCCAGGCCCATCATGCCCAGCGTATCGGCGACCGCACCGAGCTCGTTGGCCTGGGTCTGCAGCTGCTCCGGCGCACCGCCGGTACGCAGGTGCAGGTCCAGCGCATCCTTGATGCGCAGCAATTCTTCCTTCACTGCACTGCCCACGGTATCGAGCAGCTCGCGGTTGCGCCCGCTCAGGCTGCCACGGGCATGGTCCAGCTCGGCCTCGGTGGCGGTGACGCTGTCCGGTGCGAATGCCAGCAGCACGCTGTCATGCACGCCCTCTTCGCCACGTGCGGCACGGATCTCGTTGAGCAGCGGCATCAGCACGATCGGGATGTCACGGTGACCGTTCTGCAGGCGCTCCAGGTAATCGGGCAGCAGCACGCTGCCACGCATCAGGGTCGCGCAGGCTTCATCCCGATCGGCCACGCCACCGGCGCCGATGGCATTGGCCAGCTGTTCCAGCTCCTCGGCCACCATGGCCGGGGCGTACAGCTCGACCATGCGCAGGGTGCCCTGTACCTGGTGCAGGTAGCCGGCGCAGATGCGCATGCGGCTGGCGTCGGTCGGGTCTTCCGCGTAGTACTCGACTTCGTTGCGCACCTGGCGCAGGGTCTCGTCCAGCTCGGGCTTGACCCAGCCCAGCGCTGCGTGGCTCATCGCATCGCGCAGACTGCTCATGGACGCGCTCCGTTCGCCGCCGCGCGGAAGCCGCGCGAGTTCTGGCGTGGGGAATGGAAATGCTTCATCGACTGGTTCCTTGCTCGCCGCCCTGCCCGCGTCACGCCGGCAGCTTGAAGTCGGCGACCGAACGACGCAGGTCGGCCGCCAGCTGCGCGAGGTGGCCGATCGATTCGGCGGTCTGCCCGGCACCCTGCGAGGTCTGGCCGGTGATCTGCCGGATCACGCCCATGGTGCGGGTGATGTCCGAGGCCGCAGCCGACTGCTGCTGGGCGGCGATGGAGATGTTCTTGATGAGGGTGTTCAGTGCATTGGACACGCGCTCGATCTCGGTCAGCGCGGTGCCGGCGTCCTCGGCCAGGCGTGCACCGGACACCACTTCGGCGGTGGTCTGTTCCATCGAGGTGACCGCTTCGTTGGTATCGGCCTGAATGGCCTGCACCAGGTTCTCGATGCGTCGGGTCGCGCCGGAGGTACGTTCTGCCAGGCGCTGCACTTCGTCGGCCACGACCGCGAAACCGCGGCCTGCTTCACCTGCCGACGCCGCCTGCACTGCCGCGTTCAACGCCAGGATGTTGGTCTGTTCGGAAATGTCGTTGATCAGTTCCACGATCGAGCCGATTTCCTGCGACGACTCACCCAGGCGCTTGATGCGCTTGGAGGTCTCCTGGATCTGGTCACGGATCTGGTCCATGCCCTGGATGGTCTCGCGCACCACGCCGGCACCTTCGGCGGCGATCACCACCGAGCGTTGTGCCACGTCGGCCGACTCGGCCGAGTTGCGCGACACCTGTTCGATGCTCGCCGCGATCTCGCCGATGCGGTCCGAGGCCGAGGTGATCTGGTTGGCCTGGTGGCCCGCCGCTTCCGCCAGCTGCATGGCGGTGGCCTGGGTTTCCTGGGTGGACAGCGCGACCTTGGCCGAGGTGTCGTTGATGGTGGTCACCAGGTGTCGCAGCTCGTCGACGGCGTAGTTGATCGCGTCGGCGATGGCGCCGGTCATGTCCTCGGTCACCGAGGCCTTCACCGTCAGGTCGCCCTCACCCAGCGAGGAGATTTCGTCCAGCAGCCGCATGATCGCCTGCTGGTTGCGGCTGTTGAATTCCACCTGGGTCTGGTAGCGCAGTTCCTGCTCGCGCGAGCGGCTGCGCACGTTGGTGGAAACGAAACCGATGATCGCGATCAGCGACAGCGCACCGGACACCACACCGATCCAGAAGTTCGGGAACAGGCGGGTGTCAGACACCGAGCCGAACGAGGAGAACGCGTCGAACAGCTTGCGGCTGTCATCCAGCATGTGGGCCGAACCCTGGCCCAGCGCGGTGGCGGCGGACTGCGCCGCGAACAGCTGGCGCGAGCTGGCCAGGATCGCGTCAGCGTCCTGCTTCATCGCTTCCCACTTCTGCTGCGACTGCTCCAGTGCGGCGACGGCGGCGGCACCGCGCACGGCGGTGATGCCCAGTTCCTCGTTGCCGTTGCGCAGGCCGTCGAGCACCTGCGAGAACACGGTGATGTCGCGTGCCAGTGCATCGCCGGACGTCGCTGCGGCGCTGCCACCGGCGCGCATTTCGGTCACGCGACGGGCCATGGAGCCGGCCACCACCACCTGCTGCAGGGCGCTGTACACCTGCGACGACGGCGCGCCGGAGGCCGACATCGCACGCACCAGCTCGTTCAGCTGGGCCTGCAGGCCCGGCACCGCACCGGTGAAGTTGTTGGCATTGCCAGCCAGCGCCAGCACCGCCGGTTCACTGGCGACCAGCTGCCCGGCCTGCTTGCCCAGCGGCGCCCAGGTCTCGCCCAGGGTGGCGATGGCACCGGACACGCCCGGCTCCTTGCCGTAGCGCCCCTGCAGTGTCGACACGTTCTGTTCGATCGCGTTGCGGGTCGCCTTGAAAGCGGTGAACGCCTGCGCGTTGCCGCCCACCGCGTCACGGCCCTGGTTGGCCAGCTGCTGCGACAGCACCTGCAGGTCGGCCGCCTTGGAACCGGCATCGGCCAGGCGACTGCCCTGCCAGGTGGCGACGCCGGTGTTGACGCCGAACAGGATCATCGATGCCAGCAGCAGGAACAGCCAGAGGTTGCTGCCGCCCAGCCGCAGCTTGCCGGTCTTGGTGGCGTCCGAAGCAGTACTCATCGTTCAACCTCGATCTTCAATGCAGGGGGCGATGCCCGGCCTCAGGCCGCGGCTTGCCGGAATTCAGGGGTACGCGACAGCAGCGAGAGGGAGAACACGCCCCAGTCGTGGCCGTCGGCGTGGAAGGCGCGATCGACGAAGTGGCCGTAGCGCCCTTCGGCCAGCGTGCCGGCCGCGATCTGCTGGTCCAGTTCAAAGCTGCGCTGGCCGAACAGTTCATCGATGGTCAGCGCGACGTCGCCGCCGGCCTGGCGCATGATCAGCACGCGCTGGCCTTCCTGCTGCACGGTACGCGTGCCTTCCAGGAAGTACTTCAGGTCGACCACCGGGAACAGGTTGCCGCGCAGATTGCCCACGCCCAGCAGCCACGGCTGCGCGCACGGCACCGGGGTCACCGGCGGCATCGGCACGATTTCCACCACTTCGCGGAAATCGGACACCAGCCGGCGCTGGCCGACGCGGTAACCCACGCCACGCCAGAGGTCCTGGGCGAACTGCCGCTCGGGCAGCTGCACCGCGTGGGCCAGGCTGCGCCGTTCGTAGGCTTCGAGAATGTCGAAGGGCGAGCGCATCAGGCCACCAGTTCGTTGATCCGCGCGATCAGTTCATCCTCGCGCGGCGGCTTGACGATGTAATCGGCCGCGCCCTGGCGCAGGCCCCAGGCCTTGTCGGTTTCCATCGCCTTGGTGCTGACGATGATCACCGGGATGTGCTTGATCGCCGCATCACGGGCCATCGCGCGGGTGGCCTGGAAGCCGCTCATGCCGGGCAGTACCACGTCCATCAGCACCAGCTGCGGCACCTGGTCGCGGACCAGCTGCAGTCCATCCTCGGCATTGTCCGCCTCCAGCACCTCGTGGCCGGCACGGCGCAGCCACTGGGTGAACACCGCGCGGTCGGTCGGTGAATCCTCGATCAGAACGATACGAGCCATTGTGCCTTTCCCCCCTGGTCAGGCGTTGACGTATGTGCGGATGGCACCCAGCAGTTCTTCACGCGTGAAAGGCTTCGTCAGGTACTGCTCCGAGCCGACGATGCGTCCCCGCGCCTTGTCGAACAGGCCATCCTTGGACGAGAGCATGATGACCGGGGTCGCCTTGAACAGCTGGTTGCCCTTGATCAGCGCACAGGTCTGGTACCCGTCCAGGCGCGGCATCATGATGTCGACGAAGATGATCTGCGGCTGCTGGTCTGCGATCTTCGCAAGCGCTTCGAAGCCGTCGGTGGCGGTGACCACCTCGCAGCCTTCGCGCTTGAGCAGCGTTTCCGCAGTCCTGCGGATGGTCTTCGAATCATCGATGACCATCACCCGGAGTCCTGCGAGTTCCCCGCCCGCAGTCGTGTTTTCAGTCATTGCCTATCCCCAAGCGCACGGCCCGATCTCTGGCGGGGGCCGCTACGAAAGCGTATCTATATCGCACTTTCCGCGCCCGCTTCAAGGCCGCCCCATGGCGCGGGGCATGGCACCCTCCTGAACGTGACGGGTTTCGCAATGCGTGCGCGACCGCCGGGCGGACGCTGCGTTGCAGGACGGCGGGGAGGCGCGCGAGCGGCGTTGCCGCTACCATCAACGCCTTGCCTGACAGGTGCGCCCATGCCGTTGAACGTCATCGTGGTGATGGATCCCATCGCCCACATCAAGATCGCCAAGGACACCACCTTCGCCATGCTGCTGGAAGCCCAGCGCCGCGGCCATGCCCTGCACTACGTGCGCCCGGGCGGCCTGGCCCTGGAGGGTGGCGTAGCGGTGGCCCAGACCGCGCCGCTGCGGGTGCGCGACGACCCGGCCGGCTGGTATGAGCTGGGCGCGTTCAGCCGCACCGAGTTCGGCCCCGGCCAGATCGTGCTGATGCGCAAGGACCCGCCGGTCGACGCCGAATACATCTACGACACCCAGGTGCTGGACGTGGCCGCAGCGGCTGGCGCCTGCGTGGTCAACAACCCGCAGGGCCTGCGCGACTACAACGAGAAGCTGGCCGCGCTGCTGTTCCCGCAGTGCTGTCCGCCGACCCTGGTCAGCCGCGACGCGAAGGTCTTGAAGGCCTTTGCGCTGGAGCACGGCCAGGCCGTGCTGAAGCCGCTGGACGGCATGGGCGGCCGCTCGATCTTCCGCAGCGGCCAGGGCGATCCGAATCTGAACGTGATCCTGGAAACCCTGACCGACGGCGGCCGCAAGCTGGCGCTGGCCCAGAAGTTCATTCCCGACATCACCGCCGGCGACAAGCGCATCCTGCTGGTCGATGGCGAACCGGTGGACTACTGCCTGGCGCGCATCCCGCAGGGCGATGAATTCCGCGGCAACCTGGCCGCCGGCGGCCGCGGCGAAGGCCGCCCGCTGAGCGAGCGCGACCGCTGGATCGCCGCCCAGGTCGGCCCGGAGATGAAGCGCCGCGGCATGCGCTTCGTCGGCCTGGACGTGATCGGCGATTACCTGACCGAGGTCAACGTGACCAGCCCGACCTGCGTGCGCGAACTGGACGCGCAGTACGGCCTGAACATCGCTGGCACCCTGTTCGACGCACTCGAGGCCGGCCTGCGCTGATGTCTGCCGCACCTGCCGTCCTGCCCCCGCCGCCGCGCGAAGCGCAACGGCTGGGGGCGACCATCGCGCTGTCGGTGCTGGTCCACGCCCTGCTGATCCTGGGCGTGGGCTTCGCCGTGAAGGGCGATGCGCCGCTGGTGCCGACACTGGAAGTCATCTTCAGCCAGACCCGCACCGCGCTGACCCCGAAGCAGGCCGATTTCCTGGCCGCGGCCAATCAGGAAGGCGGTGGCGAGCACGACCGCGCACAGCGTCCGCGCGACAACCAGGCCGGCATCGTGCCGCAGGCCCAGTCCGGAATCAGCCCGGTTCCACAGCAGCAGCAATCGGCCGCTCCGGTTCCGCCGCCACAGGCACGGGTGGTCAGCAGCCGCAATGGCGAAGAGGTGGTGGCGCAGGCGCAGTCCCGCCCCACGCCGGATCAGCCCGAACCGGATGCGCCCTTGAGCGCACGCGAACAGCGCGACGTGGAGATGGCGCGGCTGGCTGCCGAAGTACATCTGCGCTCGGCGCAGTACGCCAAGCGCCCGAACCGCAAGTTCGTGTCGGCCAGCACGCGTGAGTATGCTTATGCCAATTACCTGCGCGCCTGGGTCGACCGTGCCGAGAAGGTAGGCAACCTGAATTACCCGGATGAGGCGCGGCAGCGCCGCCTCGGCGGCCAGGTAGTGATCAGCGTGGGCGTGCGCCGCGACGGCAGCGTGGAGAGCAGCCGGATCCTGCGTTCGAGCGGGACGCCATTGCTGGATGAGGCCGCACTGCGGGTGGTGCAGCTGGCCCAGCCGTTCCCGCCATTGCCGAAGACTGAAGACGAAATCGACATCCTGCAGGTTACCCGTACGTGGGTGTTCCTGCCGGGCGGCACCCTGCACGACGACCGATAGGGTTTTGGTGCCCGGGCCTGCGGCCCGGGACCCGCTGGAAGGCTAGAGCAACGGCAACAGCAACAGCGGCGGTTGGGATGTGGGTTTGGCGGGGCGGTGTGGGCTTGCAGGACACGCCGTAAACCCGTCCCTGGGGGCTCGCTGGCGCCTTGCTCGTGTGCGCTGTCCTGCGCACACGGCAAGACCGGGGTTGGGCGTCCTGCCCAACCCGCCCGAGGCATGCCTCGGGCCCATGGCGCCAACGGTCCTGCAAGCCCACACCGCCCCACCTCTGACAGATCGCGGCGCATTTTTGCTATTGGTAGGTGTCGACCTTGGTCGACACACATCCACGCTACGCGTGGATGCGAGCGAAGCGATCCGCTTTTGACTTTGATTTTCTTTTTTGATTTTCCGTGGCGGACGCACACGGAAACTGTCAGAGGTCGGGCGGGGTGGGTTCGCGGGGGTGTCCGCGGCATGGATGCCGCGGCCAAGCCCCCATGGACGGGTTTACGGCGTCCCCCGCGAACCCACCCCGCCCGGCCAAGCGCGGCTTTTGGTTTATGCGATCAACCAACCCCGCCACGAGGGGCTCAGCCGTTGGCCTTCGCCTTCGCCTCGCGCGCGGCCTGCTGCTCGACCAGGGTCAGCGCCACATTGTCACGCAGGTACGCCGGCTCGACCTTCTCCGGTGCAATGGCTTCGCCGCGAGCGAACGCCGGCAGCGCCAGTGCCAATACATCCGACGCCCGCGGCAGCGCCGTCGCATCAAAGCCGCGCAGGCCGGTGCCCAGCTGGGTCACCAGTGCCCCCTCGGCTGCACCGAAACCGGTGCCGACACCGTAGGCCGACATCCCTTCCGGCAGCGCGACCGCAGCGGGTGCGCACACGCGCTCGGCATCACGTGCCACCGGCAGGCCGTCTACACGTTCGAAGCGCGCGACGTACAGCTCGCCCATCCGTGCATCGATCGCCGACAGGATCTGCGTTTCGTCCGCCGGTGCCCGCAGCGCCAGCACCTGCAGTGTCGAGACCGGCAGCAACGGCCGATCCAGTGCCAGCGCAATGCCTTGCGCGATGGCGATCGCCAGGCGAACGCCGGTGAACGCACCCGGGCCGCGGCTGAGCGCGATACCGTCCAGCTGGCGGCGGCTGATGCCGGCTTCGGCCAGCAGCGCCTCCGCCCACGGCAGGCTCAGTTCGGCATGCCGGCGCGGGGCGATCTCGAAGCGTTCCAGCACCTGCCCATCGACATGCAGGGCAACGGAACAGGCTTCGGTGGCGGTTTCAAAGGCGAGCAGTTTCATCGGATCGGGTCAGAACAGGGGGAACGTGGCACCGGGCGCCGGCTCGGGGCCGGTCGCAACGGCGGCCGGGGCAGCCGCATCATCGGCCACGGGCGCCCATTGTGGCGTAAAGAAGGCCTGCACATCGGCCAGGCTGCGGGTACGGCGGAATGGCGGCAGTGAATCGAGGAAGACCCGGCCATAGCCACGGTTGAGCAGGCGCGGGTCGCACAATACCAACACACCACGGTCGCTCTCACTGCGGATCAGGCGACCGACGCCCTGTTTCAGCGCAATCACCGCCTGCGGCAGCTGCTCATCGCGGAACGGATTGCCACCCTCGCTGCGGATCGCCTCCAGCCGTGCCTCGTACACCGGATCGTCCGGTGCCGCGAACGGCAGCTTGTCGATCATCACCACGCTCAGCGCCTCGCCCACCACGTCCACGCCCTCGCGGAAACTGGCCGAGCCCAGCAGCACGCCATTGCCCGATTCGCGGAAGCGCTGCAGCAGCGTCGCGCGCGGCGCCTCGCCCTGCACGAACAACGGCCATGGCCCATCACGCAGTGCCTCGGCGGCCTCGCGCAATGCACGGTGCGAGGCAAACAACAGGAATGCCCTACCCTGCGACGCCTGCAACACGGGCCGCAGGGTCTGGATCAACGCAGTACCGAAGCCCCGCGCAGCCGGATCAGGCAGGCCTTCGGGCAGGTAGCACAGCGCCTGCTCCGGCCAATTGAACGGGCTTGGCTGGACCAGCGTATGCGGGTCGTCCAGGCCCAGGCGGGTGGCGATGTGGTCGAAGCCACCGCCCACGGTCAGCGTCGCCGAGGTGAAGATCCATGCCGCGCGACTGCGTTCGCGATGCTCACGCAACGGGCCGGACACATCCATCGGCGTGCGCTGGCAGCGAAAACCACGTGGCGTGAGCTCGTACCAGAGCACATCAGCGGCAGTGGCGGTTTCCGCCGGGTCGGTATCGAAATCGAGGGCAGGTTCGTCATCGCCCAGCCAGCGGCTGAGCCGCGAGACCGCCTCGCGCGCCCGCGCATGGCAGGCATCCAGGCCCGCCGCGGCTTCGCGCAGCGGCTGCAGTGCCTGCTCCAGCGTCACCAACCCCGCCATCACCGTATCGAATCCATCGCGCACCTGCGGCATCGCCAACGCGCGCCATTGCGTGCCACGCGGCGGCAGTCCCTCCATCGCCGAACGCAGGGCCAGCAGCGCCTGCTGCAACTGGTCGACCGGTTCCTGCAGCGCCGACTGCGCGCCGCCGACGCCACGCGCTTCGGCCAGGCAGTCGCGGCCCAGTTCCTGCCACGGGCGCATGCCGAAACCTTCGCCGAAGAACTGCGCGGCCAATTCGGGCAGCTGGTGTGCCTCGTCGATGACGAAGGCCTGCGCCCCCGGCAGCAATTCACCGAAGCCATCCTGCTTCAGGGCCAGATCGGCCAGCAGCAGATGATGGTTGACCACCACCACGTCGGCGGCCTGCGCACGCTGCCGCGCGCGCACCACGAAGCAGTCATCCCAGAACGGGCAGTCGGTACCCAGGCAGTTGTCGACAGTGGAAGTGACCATCGGCAGCAGCGGCGAATCATCGGCCAGGCCTTCCAGTTCGGCGATGTCACCGAACTCCGAACGACCGGACCAGGCCAGGATGCGCTGGAACTGCGCCGCCTGTTCGGGGCTGGAAAAACGCGGCTCGCCACGCGCCTGCTGCAGGCGATAGCGGCACAGGTAGTTCGCGCGCCCCTTCAGCAGCGCACTGCGCAGGCCGACACCCAGCGCCTGACGCACCCGTGGCAGATCGCGGTGGTAGAGCTGGTCCTGCAGCGCGCGGGTTCCGGTGGAAATGATGGTACGCAGCCCGGACAGCAGCACCGGCACCAGATAGGCAAAGGTCTTGCCAGTGCCGGTACCGGCCTCGGCCAGCAGCAGGTCACGCTGCTGCAGCGCATCGGCGATGGCTTCGGTCAGGTGCAGCTGTGCCGGACGCGGGACGAAGGCATCCAGGTGCGAGGCGAGCGCGCCGCCGTCGCTGAGGGCTTCGCGGCTGGCATGGACAAGGTCGGACATCAGAGGGAAAGGATACCCGGCCGGGCGCTGCCCGGCACCCGTTTCAAGCCGGAGCACCAGCAACAGCAACAGCGGTGTTCATGGCTCTGGGTTGTACTGGGGACTGGCGGGGGACTGTGGGTTTGCGGGGACGCCGTAAACCCGTCCCTGGGGGCTTGGCCGCGGCATCCATGCCGCGGACACCCCGCAAACCCACAGTCCCCGCCTTCGACAGTTTCCCGGTGACGGAGGGACGTGCTTCGCAAAGTCGAGCTTGCTCGACTGCCCTTTCAGAAGCGGTGGGTGGAACGGAAACAAGAAGGGGTCGGAGCCGTGTTCCTGCGAAAAACGGATCCGACCCCACAACGAGTGCGCGCAGCGCGCGACCCGCTTTTGATTTTCTTTTTCTCTTCCGTGGCTGGCAGCACACGGAAACTGTCAGAGGTCGGGCGGGGCGGGTTCGCGGGGGTGTCCGCGGCATGGATGCCGCGGCCAAGCCCCCAAGGACGGGTTTACGGCGTCCCCCGCGAACCCACCCCACCCGGCCAAGCGCGGCTTTTGCTTTACGCGGCCAAGCAGCCAGCCACGAGGGGCTGCGCCGTTGGCTGGAAACTCAGTACCGCTTGATCCCCGGCACCGTGCAGCCCTCAATCTGCGCATGCGCCGACACCGCATTCTCCTTCTCGCCCCGCGCCAGGCGCGACTGCTCGATCGTCGCCCAATGCCGGCGGCACAGCGGCCCTGTCTTCGAGCCCAGGTCGACCGCCTTGCGCGCAAACGCCTCCGCCTGTGCCCACTGCCCCTGCAGCAGCGCCAGCTCGGCGCGCTCCTGCAGCACCGCCGGGTCACCGGCGACGATTTCCAGCGCGTGGTCCAGGCTGCTGGCGGCACCGGCCAGATCGTTGGCCTGGCGTTGTGCCTGCGCGGTCACCCGCAGATCTTCCACCTGCGAATCACGCAACGGCTGCACCGACAGCTCCTTGTCATCCGGGCCAGCGGCTGCGTCAACTGCGGCCAGGCGCTGCGCCGGCGTGGTGGTATCGACCGGTTTGACCACCGGCGGCGCACTGCTCACGCAGGCGGCCAGGGCCAGGCTGAGGCCGGTCAGGGCCAGGGGCTGCAGCAGGGATCGCATGTTCATCGGCATCATCGGCTCGGGGGAGGAGTGGCGGCGGCGGGCGTCGCGGCAGGTTCGGCAGGCGCTTCCGGCTTGCGGTCCAGGCCGAACCAGCTGCGCCAGCCGCCACCCTCGCCTTCGGCCTCGCCCTGCCCGTCCGGCGACACCGCCGGTGCACAGGGCGCATAGGCCGGCGCATAGCCGACCACGAACGGGAAGCGGCGCGCTCCCGGGCAGCCCTCGTCGGTCGTGTTGAGGCCGCTGGCGGCCACCGGCTGCCAGTCCAGGCCCTTGTTGCTGACCCGCAGCGGCGCACTGGGAAGACGCTGGAAGATGCCCGACCAGACCCGCATCGCGCCGGTGGCACCGTACAGGCCAGCCTGCTCGTTCTGGTCGTTGCCGATCCAGATCACCGCCAGGTGATCCCCGGTGTAACCGGCATACCAGCTGTCACGACCATCGTTGGTGGTACCGGTCTTGCCGGCCGGCTGCAGGCGGCTGAGGCCATCGGCGTTGAGCCGCTGCGCGGTGCCGCTGGCAACCACCTGCTGCAGGCCGACACTGATCAGGTTGGCGGCAATCGAATCGCCTTCCTGGGCCGGTGCCGGGGTCTTGTCGTAACGCTTGAGCAGCTTGCCCTGCGGATCGAGCACGCCACGCACCGCATGCAATGGCTGGATTTCGCCACCGGACGCGAGGAACTGGTACAGCTGTGCCATCGCGTAAGGGCTCTGGTCGGTCGAACCGAGGATCACCGCCGGATTCGCTTCGGCCTTGATGCCGGCCAGCACGTGGATCAGCTGGGTCACACGCTCGGGGCCGACCTGCATGCCCACGCGCACCGTGGCCTGGTTGTAGGAATGCGCCAGCGCGTCGATCAGGCGCACGGTGCCGTGGCTGCGGTTGTCCGCGTTGCCCGGGCTCCAGTTGCGGCCACGGCCGAGCTGCACCGTCACCGGCGAATCGTCGACCCAGCTGGCCAGCGAGTAGCGGTCCGGCTGCGCCAGCGCCAGCAGGTACACGAACGGCTTCAACAGCGAGCCGACCGGGCGCTGTGCTTCGATCGCTCGATTGAACCCCACCTCGGACACCTCACGGCTGCCGATCACCGCCAACACGTCACCGTTGTGCACGTCGGTCAGCACCATGCCGGCCTGCAGTTCGGGACGGCGCTTGCTTTCCAGCGACTTGATGGTGCGGGTCACCGCGCCTTCGGCATAGGCTTGCGCAGACGGCGACATGCCGGTCATCACGCTCAGGCCGGCGCCCTGCAGCGCCGATTCCGGATAGTCATGGCCGAGCTGGCGACGGACCAGGTCCACATAGGCCGGGAAGCGGTTGGCCGCCACCAGGCCCGGCGTTTTGGGCACGCCCAGCGGCGCCTTCAACGCACGCTGGTACTCGGCATCGTCGATCAGCGTCGCCTCATGCAGCTTGCCCAGCACGAAATTACGGCGATCCAGCGCGCGTTCCGGGTTGCGCCGCGGATCGTAGTAGGACGGGCCCTTGACCAGGCCGATCAGCAGCGCGATCTGCTCAGTTTCCAGCGATTGCAGGTCACGGCCGAACCAGAACTCGGCGCCGGAAGACATGCCGTGGATGGCCTGGCTGCCGCGCTGCCCCAGGTACACCTGGTTGAGATAGGCCTCGAAGATGGTGCGCTTGTCGTAGCGCGCCTCCATGATCAGCGCGTACAGCACTTCGTTGAATTTGCGGGTGACCGTCTGTTCCTTGCCGATCCCGAGCAGGCCGCTGCGGGCCAGCTGCTGGGTCAGCGTGGACGCCCCCTGGCGACTCTGGCCACCGGAACGGACCGTCACCCACACCGCGCGCGCGATGCCGGACAGATCGATGCCGTGGTGACGGTTGAAGTCCTTGTCCTCCACCGCCTGCAGGCCGGTTACCAGCAGGTCCGGCGCCTCGTCCATGCGGATCAGGCGGCGTTCTTCCTGCTTCTGCCCGTACAGGGTGGCAATACGTGCCGGGTCCAGGCGCGCAGCCTTCAGCGCCTTGCGGTTGTCGGCATCACGCAGCGACGCAACCGCACCGTCTGCCAGCGACAGTTCCAGCCGACGCGGTGCGACGCGGCCATCCACATCGTTGTAGCCACGGCTGGAAATGACAAAGCGCCCGCCATTCACCGCATAGGTCGCCGGCTCCTTGCCCTGCCCGTCATCGCGGTAGGCAGATGCGGCGAGTTCGGTCTTCAGGGTCGCCGCGTCCATCGCCTTGCCGGGCGTGAGCACCAGCGGCCGCGCATATACCCGGGTCGGGATCTGCCAACGCAGTTCACCGAAGCGCTGGGTCACCTGTTGGTTCAGGTACAGCGTATAAGGGATCAGGAAGCCCAATCCCAACGCGACCGCAGCCATGCTCCAGGTGATCAGGCGACGCCGCCACAGCGGGCTGTCGTCCTGCTGGTCGTCGTCGAAATCGTCGATGTCGTCGGAATCGTAGCGTCGGGGCACGGGCATGCAGGCAGGTAGGGTCTGGCGAGTCTAACGCAGGCGCCGCGGTGGCTGGCAGGCGATGGCCCGCGGTTTCACTGCAGTTCAAGCAGCGCGCGGCGCCCGCCACCCGGCCCACGCGCCCGCAAGCGCTGCCCAGCCCCCTTTCCAGCCGCCCCCCGCCAGGCAGACGTTGGCCAGGCGTGCGATCAACCGCGGCGCATCATGGGCGATCCAGCCTGCCGGCACATCCACACGGCGATACAGCTGCAGGCGCGACCAGGCCATGCGCCAGGCGAGCGCGTGAAGTCCCTGGAAGCGCTCCGGCGCCACCACCACGCCGCGCTGCCCCAGCAGATCGGCCAGGGCCAGCAGGCGCCCGGCCGTGCGCTGGCGCGCCTGTGAATCGAACAGATCGAGATGGCGCAGGCGTTGCAGGAAACCGCGGCGACTGGCACCGATCTGGTTGTTGCCATGCTGCCGGTAGTCGATGGTCGGTTCGGCCAGCATGTCCAATCCTCCACGCAGCGATGCGTGGACCGCCAGCCATTCGTCGTGGCTCCAGCCCGGCGGGACCGGCAGCGATCCGGCAAGCAGCCCGCGGCGCAGCGCGCAGGTGGCACCGGTGATGAAGTTGCGCAGCAGGATCGCGTCGATCGCAAGGCCCGAGCGTTCCAGCTCGACCTCGGCCGGATGGACCACCAGTACCTCCAGCAGCCGCTGGCCAAGCAGCGCGCCCTGCGCGTCCACCAGCCATGCATCGCTGTGCAGCAGCAACAGGCCCTGATCGGCGTGGAAGCGCTCCACGTAGCGGCGGACACGCCCCGGATGCCAGACATCATCCTGGTCGCACAGGAACAGGATGTCGGCCTGGCAACGCATCAGTGCATCGGCGAAATTGCGCACATAGCCGAGATTGCGCGCGTGCTGGACGATCTCGACACGGATGCCCAGCGCCTTTGCACGCGGCACGAAGGCCTGCAGCAGCTGCAGCGTCTGGTCGCTGGAACCGTCATCGCCGATCATGACTTCGTTCACCGGAAGATCCTGGTCGAGGATGCTGTCCAGCTGCGCCTGCAGGTAGCGCGCACCGTTGTAGGTGCACAGCGCGACGCCAATGCGCTCGGCAGGGGCCGATCGGGATGGCGCGTCAGGCATCGAACGTACTCGCGGAAACAAGGGCCGGGGGATGGTAGCAGAGCCCCCCAAGAGGATGGATATGGTGGCTGGCTAGCTGTGATCTCTCTGTACGTTGTTCATCCGGGACATCTTTGGAAAATGGTGGTTACCACACCTCTCCAGACCCCAAAGAGCCCGGATGAACCACCATAAAAATGCCCGTTTGACCGTCCATAGTCGAGCACTTCTTATTCGC
>NZ_JCAFTW010000023.1:0-26050 GCF_059370655.1 Stenotrophomonas sp. YJH_SMC_133
CGCACTGTCGGCCGTTGACCTGCGCAAGATGCAGGAGCGTGCCGAGGTGATGCAGCTGGGTGGGCAGCTGCTGTTCAAGGGTGTCGGCGACCTGGGCGGCTACCTGAGCCAGAAGGCGGAGACCGAAGAAGGCAAGGCGTTCTGGGCCGACGGCGGCAACGGCCGCGCACTGCTGCACGGCATGGCCGGTGCGGCGATGGCCGCATTGGGTGGTGCGGATGCGCTGAACGGCGCGGTGAGTGCTGCTGGTGCGGAGAAGGCCAAGATCGCGATCTCGGAATTCCTCGAGAGCAACAAGGGCAACCTGAGCTGGGAGGACTACCAGTCGCTGATGGAAGTTGGCAGCGCGATGGTGGGCGGGGCTCTGGGTGGAAGCACGGGCGCCAACATTGCCGTGACCGGGGATCGGTTCAATCGGCAGCTGCATCCGGATGAGGTGAAGTGGATCCGCTTCCATGCAGAGGAATTCGCCCGCGAGCAGAAGATCTCGAAGGAAGAGGCCTATCGCATCCTTCTTGTGGAAGCGGCTGCGTACGTTGACTCGAAAATACAGTCCGACCTGAGTGGAGTAGAAAACAACACTGACGCAATTGATTTCCTGCGCAAGAACCAGAACAAGTACGACTGGGGTACCGCGTTCGACAGCAGCGATCGGGACAACTTCTCTAAGTTCAGCGAAGAGCTTGGGCGCGAAACCGGCTATTTCAAAGACGTCTACACTGCCATCTCGGGAACTGCTTACGCCGCCGGATCAACCAAGGACTGGCGCTTTGAGTTCCAGGAGCCACTGCGCTACTACGGCGACGCCTCGCGCTCTCAGAAGGGCGTTGCCATGGTCCAGGCTGGCGCAGCTGCTCTTGGCATCGGTGCGGCGGCGGCTGTTGAGTTCGGTGGCTGGTGCATCCTCAATCCGTACAGTTGCACCAAGGCCATCAGCGGAGCCGCCGATGCGGTGATGGGTGACTACGTGGGTGGTCATTCGCTTGCACCTGTGCTGCCGGCCCTGGTGGCGGCAAAGGCTGCTACCACTGCGGAAGACACGCTTCGATTGTCGAGCAGCGCGGCAGGTGCTGAGATCGCAGGGAATGCTGCAAAGAAGGGGGGGCTGCAATCCGAGCAGATCCTGAAGTCTGTGCAGAACTCATCGACAGAAACGGCAGGCCAGGCTGCAAATAGGGCTCTGACTGCTGGGCGTGAGCTGACACATTTGTTCAAAGATGTTGAAACAGGTCTAAACTCGATAAATCCTGTCCGCTCCAATAATCGAGGTAGAATTTTGGAGCTTGGTTTGGATCCGGATAAGGGGAAAATTGCAGTGCATGAAGGTCAGGCGGCCGTCCAGTTAGAGAATTCCTTGGGAGGGACTCTGAAGAGGACAGACCCGGTGCAGGGCAGTAAAAATCCCGACTTCGTATTTGTCAGTGGGCCCTATGCGGGGAAGACCGTGGATTTCATGTGGACAGACGGTACAAAGTCTACTCAAATAAATAAATTCTTCTCCAATAATTCAGCGCAGAATCAGCGGCAGCTGATAGATCATGTAAACAAGGCGGATATGGTTCCTCTGGATTACAGGAATCTTGCTCCTGAAAATCAGGCTTTGGTAAACTCTTGGATAAAAATGCTCACTCCGGAGCAGCAGGGTAAAATTATTATTTTGAGGTAAATTATGGCGATGTACATTTCTATTGGCGACGGGAACGGGCCGCCAGGTGCTGGCTGGTCCACTTCGGGTGGGGTGTTCGATTGCATTGTAGAGTCGACAAGGATGCTCTTTCGGCCCGACGAACAGTGCTGCCTAAGCGATATCTATGCCCCGCTGGATGAGCAGGGACAGAATTTCATTGTTCTCGACTACGTCGATGAGAGCTGCTTTAATTTGTTCTATTCGCGGTGCAGGCGGGCTATGGAAGAGTTTCCTTCCTCGGAGCGAGCGAAGATCGTTCCCGAGAGTCATATCCCAGGAATCATATGGAATTGGTCCGAAGTTCTAAGAATCATGCGGGAAGATCCTCGTTATCGGGAGTCCGCGTAAAAGACAGATGGATGTTCGAGGTGGGTTGATTGCTGCTGGCACATACGGCAGGTATGTGAAACCGGATGGCACTTCATCAGTTCAGATGATTCTGGTGGCCCTGAGCGAATACAGCTGCGCGGAACCAGCAGTCGGTCGTCGAAGAACAAGAGCGGCAGCGGCGAGATCGGCTTCAGCATCTGCGGCAACCTGTCCATCATCAGTGAGCAGGACACCGACGACTACGCCAGCAAGCAGACGCAGGTCGGTGGCACCTTAGTGGCGTAGTTGCTGCAGCGGCGGCTTCAACATCACCGTGGGCGGCAACGCGCACCTGGAAGGCGGCGTGATCGGCAGTACTGCCGATGCCTCGAAGAACCGCCTGGATACCGGCAGCCTGAGCGTTGTCGACATCGAGAACGAATCCCGCGCCAAGACCAGTGGCGGTGGCATCAGCAACCCGCTGGGCAGCATGGCCGGCGCAGGACTGAGCCTGCTGGGCGGTACCAAGAAGAACGACAGCACCACCACCCACTCGGATATCGCCGCTGGCACGGTGGTGGTGCGCGATGGCAATGAAAGCGCCCTGGCCGGTCTTGATCGGACCGCGACCGGGTTTGATACCGACAGTGCACTGTCGGCCGTTGACCTGCGCAAGATGCAGGAGCGCGCCGAGGTGATGCAGCTGGGCGGGCAGCTGCTGTTCAAGGGCGTGGGTGACTTGGGCGGCTACCTGAGCCAGAAGGCGGAGACCGAGGAAGGCAGGGCGTTCTGGGCCGACGGCGGCAACGGCCGCGCGCTGCTGCGCGACATGTTCAATAGTGACGTGGACCCGTCTGAGCTCCTAGCTGGGGTTCATAGTGGAAAGTGCCCTGTCGTCGGGAATGGTTCACGAGGGAACCCAATTGTGGAATTTGGTCGGCCGATAGGCGTTGATGGAACAACCGGACAGGCCGTAACAAGGGGGCAGATACACTATAGTAAAAATGGTGCTCATATTGTTCCGGATGCGAGGAAGTAAGCGGTATGTTTTTGAATAGGTTGCCGGATTGGCTAGTGGTGTGCTTCAGGGTGGCGCTCCTCGGTGAGATATATCAGGAGATCCGAGCCATAGCTGTAGGGTACGACGAGAAGGGGAGGGTTTTGATTCGTTATTATCTTGAGCGTGACCCGACTGATCTTGATTGGGAAAGCGTAAAGGTCGTGGCGACAAATGTTGATGCAGCAAGTTCGGAGGTTGGTATTTCAAGAATCGACGTTGAATGCCTGTATGTTTCAGGCCCTCTGAGGGGCTTGCCATCACTTAGTGGTTTTGTATATGCACGCCGAGAGTTTTAACTAGGGATAGGGCTCGAAGGGTCTAAAGGATGGCTCTGTGTGCAAGATTTCCATGATTCTGTGCATGATCAGCGGCGGCTGATAGATTATTTTGCAAGGAATCGCAGGGCAATGCGAGGCTGGAAACTTTTATATGTTATATGCAATGCTGATGGCAAAATATCCTCGAGAACTTCCAAGAATAAACGTGGCGGTGGTCTGTGAGTTGCGTTGAAAGACAGGTCGAGATAATTGATTCTCTATATAGGGCGATGGATGCAAGTGCTGAGAATGGTTACACGGATGCTGTGTGTAGATTTCGCTATCTTCCAGAGGAGGATGGATCTCTTGGCATTGATTCCTCATTTTTTTACACGATCGGTGGCGTTTCCGTATCTGCATTTTTGAATGATTATGGTGATAAGGGTTGTGCTGATTTGGTTTGTGATCTCCATGATGTAATGAAGGAGCATACGGGAGGGGATTGGAGGGAGTTTGATATTGTGATTAATTCCGATAAGACTGTAACTACACAGTTTAGATATTCTTAGTGATTTTTGTTCATGCCATTAGTCTAAAATTCCCAGGATCCTTTGACTCGATGAGGAATTCTTGAAAACCAAGGTGGCAGACGCTGAAGTGAAAAATTTGGCGTAATGGCGGAGCTAGTGCTTTCGGTTGAGGGCTAGTCCGTCCTATCGGCATTGGCGCCTCCAGTTCCAGTGCCAGCCAGACCAGCCACGACCAGTCGGCGGTGGGCAGCACCATCCGCCGCCAGGGCGACGTCAGCATCGTGGCCACCGCCGGTGACCTGAACATCATCGGCAGCCAGGTGAAGGGTGACAACGTGACGCTGGCCGCGCGGGACAACATCACCCTGCGCAGCGAAGCGGAAGACCACACGCAGTCGTCGAAGAACAAGAGCGGCAGCGGTGAGATCGGCTTCAGCATCGGCGCGCAGACCGGTTGGTACGTGTCGGCCAGCACCGCCAAGGGCAAGGGCAGCGGCAACGGCACCACGCACGTCGAAACCGTGGTGGACGCCGACCGCAACCTGACCGTGATCAGTGGCAAGGACACCACGCTGCGGGGTGCCCAGCTGAGTGGTGACAAGGTGGCGGCCAGCATCGGCGGCAACCTGTCCATCATCAGCGAGCAGGACACCGACGACTACGCCAGCAAGCAGCCCCAGGCTGACGGCACGTTTTTGTGCGGCAGCGAGCGCTGGAGTGGGGGCCAACATCTGAGCTTTGTCGCCAGGCGTGGATGCCTTCAGCTCTGTTACCAGCCAAGTCTGGCACCACCAGAGCGCTGTTGACGACCCATGGAGTGGAGTGTTGTTGGCAGAGTTTGGTTCGGTGAACTAAAGTTAATTAAATAAGTGGTAAGGGCTGTCAAGGGAGCGCGAGTGAAAGATAAGAATTCATTGGCTATCGATTTCTCGGAGCGAGTTGGTGTGCCCATTGATAGGCGATATCTATCTGATTTTTCGACGTCATGAATGCGCGCGTCAAGGGAGATTGTTCATACTTCATTCTTAAGACGGACGGAGATAGGGTCGGTGCAAGGCTGACGTTCGTTTTTTGTGATCGTGCAAGGGGTGTTGTGCTGAGGAGGGATACTTCCAGCATTGAGGACGGCATGATGCACATGTTTGCTGGCCTGGAAGAAGCAGGCGGCTACGTTTGATTAGTTCAAGTAGCAGATAAGCCGGCGCTTCACCTGAAGCGACCTTGGCGTACTGGTTGGATGGCGTCCCGGCTTGTCTTGATATTGGAATGTGGGCCGTGCATATCGCTGATTCGGAGGGCCTTATCAATCCATCCCCGGGGTCATGCGGTGAATGTGGTGGTGCAGGACACACCCGGGACAACCCGCACAGCAGACTTGCATCGCAGAACTTGGCCGGCCTGGGCAGTGCGAAGAAAATGACAGCACCACCACCGGTACTCATACTGCCCCCGGCCGGGTGGTTGCGGAGTCCAAATGAGAGTCGAAGCAGGCCTTGATCTAACAGTCGCGGTGCTTGACGCTCATGTCCATTGGGGCGTCGATCCAAGACGAACCCGTCCAGAACCACCGTCATCTCCCTCTTCATCACAACGGGCTACGATGAACCCGGTTCCGGATCGAAGGAGTGGCCATGAATTCCCCCTTGTCTCCCCTGTTGTCGGCAATCGGCCGTAGCTGGTGGATCCTCCTGCTGTATGGCCTGGTCGCTCTCGGCTTCGGCATCATCGCCATCGGCTGGCCCTTGTCGGCGGCCATGGCATTGGCCTGGACGCTGGGCGTGATGGCCATCATCGAGGGCGTCATCAGCCTGTTCGCATTGATCAATGGCGGCAGCGGCGCGTCCCGCGGCTGGCTGGCGCTGTACGCCCTCGCCTCGCTGGGCTTCGGTATCCTGGCGGTGATCAATCCGCTGGCCACCGCCAGCGTGCTGGTGCTGTTCTTGGCGGCGTGGCTGCTGGTGGCCGGCATCTATCGCATCGTGTTCGCGATCCGCGTGCGCAAGCAGATCCAGGGCGAATGGTTGCTGATCCTCAGCGGCGTGCTGGCCGTGGTGCTGGGCCTGTTGTTTGCGGCCAACCCGTATGCCGGCGTGGCGGTCACCACGCTGTGGATCGGTATCGGCAGCCTGCTGTACGGCCTGCTGCAGGTGCTGGTGGCATTCAAGCTGCGGAAGCTGAAGTGAGAACGGCGCTTCCGCTGTTGGTGGGCGTGGCCTCGACCCTGGCCGGCTGCATGCTGGGCGCCACGCCCGCAGTGCAGACAGTCGAGCGCCATGCACCGCGCCCCGGTGTGGACGTGCGCCTGAGCGCGGTCGATGCGGATGGCAAGGGCACGCAAGCGCAGTGGCAGGGCGAGACCCTGGCGCTGCGCGAGCCGCCGATTGCCGACAGTGCAGATATCGCCGATGTGCGCTATGTGCTGGACGCGGGCCAGGAGCCCGGCCTGCAGATCCGGTATCGGCCAGAAGCACGCCAACGCATCCACGATGGCACGGCGGCGCTGGTGGGGCAACGAGCGGCGATCAGCGTGGATGGTCGCGTGCTGATGGTGGCGACGGTGAAAGGCCCGTTCGGTGAATCGATGATGTTGAGCGGGCTGCCGAGCGTTGCCGAGGCGCAGGCGTTGGCCAGGCATATCACCGGGAAGTGATGGCAGCGGTAGAGTCGACTGTTAGTCGACTCACGCGCGTAGCGCGGCGTTCTTGGTGTTGGAGCGAAGATCAGTCGACTAACAGTCGACTCTACCCGGTCTGCGTACCGTACCCATCGGCGTGCCACAGCCCAGCGACCTGAGGCGCAGGCGTTGGCCAGGCATATCACCGGGAAGTGATGGCAGCGGTAGAGTCGACTGTTAGTGGACTCACGCGCGCAGCGCGGCGTTCCTGGTGTTGGAGCGAAGAGCAGTCGACTAACAGTCGACTCTACCCGGTCTGCGTGCCGCACCCATCGGCGTGCCATACCGTCATCGGCGGGCCATACCCCGTTGGCATGTCATGGGGCATGGCCGACGCCAGGTGCAGGCGCTGTCAGCCCCGCTTTCCCGCGAACCGTGCCTCGATCTCCTCCAGTGACTTGCCCTTGGTCTCCGGCAGCCAGAACGCGGCTACCAGGAAGAACACGAAGGTGCACGCCGCCCAGAACACGAACATGCTGGCGTAGCCGTAGTGGCCCACCGTGGGCAGGAAGATGGCGGCGATGGTGGTCGACACGAACTGGTTGATCAGCAGCGCGATGCTCATGCCATTGGAACGGATGCGGTTCGGCATCAGCTCCGACAGTGCCAGCCACACGCACACGCCGGGGCCGACCGCGAAGAACGCGACGAACACCAGTATGCAGGCGGCCACGGCCCAGCCGTGTGCCGGTGGCGGCACCGGGCCGATGCGCGCCTGTTCGATGCGCAGCGGCGCCTGCGCGGCACTGGCCGGGTCGGCGAACGGGTTCAGATGCAGCTTGCGGAAGAACGCACCAATCACACTGTCGGGCTGCACAGTGCCGGCGCGCTCGATGCGCAGCTCGCGATCGGTCAGGTTGTCGCTGCGCAGGGCGCGCACGTTGGTGAAATCACCGTAGGCATAGGAGACGGTCAGCTGCATCGGCCGCCCTTCACGGTCGATCCCCGCGCCCAGGCGCTGCCACTGCGCATCATCCAGAACCAGTTGCAGGCCATCGCCGCTGACCGCCGCCTGCAGCTGCGGTTGCACATCGGCGCGGCCACGCTCGGCCTGGAAGAACAGCGCGGCCGCGGCCAGCAGGGCCACGCAGATGCCACCACTGCCGAGCATCAGCAGGAACTTGCGGCCCTTGCGGTCGACCAGCAGCAACGCGACCACGGTCATCACCGCATTGAGCAGCTTGATCGCCACGTCGGCGCCGTTGGCCACTGAACCGGACAGGCCGGCCTGGTTGAGGATGTTCACCGCGTAGGCCAGCACCGAGTTGATGCCGGTGGCCTGGGTGCAGGCCAGCACCACGCAGGCGAGCAGGAACGGCACCACGTAGCGGCGGCTGAGCAGCGGGTCACGCTTGCCATCGCTGCTGCTCGATTCCGGCGCCTGGATCTGGGCCAGCGTGGGCTCGACGTCTGCGGCGGCCAGGACGCGCTGGAGGCTGCGGCGGGCTTCATCGATGCGACCGCGGCGTACCAGCCAGCGTGGCGATTCGGACAGCCAGAAGATGCCGGCGCAGAACAGCAGGCCTGGCGCCAGGCAGGTCCAGAAGATGGTGCGCCAGGCGTGGTCCTTCACCGTGAACAGTTCCTGCGCCTGCTGCGCGACCGGCAGCGAACGCACGGCTTCGGCGGCGGCATCCACGGC
The DNA here is from genome assembly GCF_059370655.1 of Stenotrophomonas sp. YJH_SMC_133. Lineage (NCBI taxonomy): Bacteria > Pseudomonadati > Pseudomonadota > Gammaproteobacteria > Lysobacterales > Lysobacteraceae > Stenotrophomonas > Stenotrophomonas sp. YJH_SMC_133. The sequence goes on from NZ_JCAFTW010000023.1 coordinate 8,160, forward strand.
GTGGGCGTGGTACAGGCCGATCAGGGCTGCCAGCACCAGGCCAACGGTCAGCAGCAGCTGGAACATCGCCGCGCCGCGCCCACGTCGCTCGGGGCTGAGCACTTCGGCTAGGTACAGCGGAATCACTACGCCGATCAAACCGCCACTGATGCCCTGCAGCAGGCGCCCCAGCAGCAGCGGCGTGTAGCCGGAAGCCAGTGCCATGATCGGAATCGAGGCAGTGAACAACAGGCCGGCCAGCAGCATCGCGCCGCGACGGCCGATCAGGTCGGCAACCATGCCGGCGAACAGCGAGGACAGCACGCTGCCCAGCAGCACCGCTGCCACCACGAAGCCGAGCTGCTGGCTGCTGAGCTGCCAGGCGTGGCTGGCAGTTGCTTCGAGATAGGGCAGGGCGCCGGCGATGATGCCGATGTCGATGCCGTACAGCAGGCCACCCAGGCCGCCGATGAAGAGCAGGTAGCGTACGGGCCAGCGCGGAGCGGTGCGTGCAGTCATCGGCATATCCCAGGAGGTGTTTCGGTGCGGATTGCTTTCTGTAGAGTCGAGCCGTGCTCGACTGACCGCGCATGGCGCGGCAGAGCAGTCGAGCATGGCTCGACTCTACGAAGGCACGGTGCGTCAGGCTGGTGTTGCGTTCAAATCGACCACGCGCCCACCCACCACCACCTGCTGCAGGCGCAGTTCGGCGTCCAGCACCACCAGGTCGGCGCGGGCGTCGGGCGCGATGCGGCCGCGATCGCCCAGGCCCAGATAGTCGGCCGGGAAGGTGGAGACACGTTGCGAGGCATCGGCCAGCTCCAGGCCCACCTGCACCAGGTTGCGCAGCGCCTGGTCCATGGTCAGCGCGCTGCCGGCCAGCGAACCCGTGGCCAGGCGCACGCAGCCGCCGCACTTGTGCACGCGCTGCTCGCCCAGTGCGTACTCGCCGTCGGGCATGCCGGTGGCGGCAGTCGCGTCGGTCACTGCGTACAGGCGCGGGATCGCGCGCGCGGCCAGGCGGATCACGCCGGGATGGATGTGCTGCAGATCGGGAATGATCTCGGCGTACTGCGCATGCGCGAGTGCCGCCGCCGCGATGCCCGGGCGATAGTGATCGACGCCGGTCATGCCGTTGAACAGATGGGTGAAGCCGGAGGCACCGGCCTGCAGCGCAGCAACACCTTCTTCGTAGGTACCGGCGCTGTGGCCGAGCTGCACGCGGATGCCCATTGCCGAAAGCGCGGGAACCAGCGCGGTGTGCTCGCCGATCTCCGGCGCCAGCGTCATCACACGGATCGGCGCCAGCGCGTGCAGCTGCTGTACCAGCGCCAGCGTCGCCTCGATGGTGCGGTTGGGCTGCGCGCCCAGCCGCTGCGGGCTGATGAACGGCCCTTCCAGATGTACGCCGACGATGCTGGCGGCGTCTGCATCGGGTGCGGCCATGGTGGCGGCCACGCCGTGCAGCGCGTGCTCGATCTCATCCAGGCCGGCGGTCATGGTGGTCGCCAGCAGCGTGGTGGTACCGAAGCGCAGATGGGTGCGGGCGATGGTGCGCGCCACGTCGCCGCCCTGCATCAGGTCCACCCCTGCAGCGCCGTGCACATGCAGGTCGATGAAGCCGGGCAGGATCACCGGCAGCTGCAGATCGTCAGCGCCGCTGTGGTCGTCCACCTGCAGCTGGCGCACGTGCGAATCGAAGTGGACGTGGCCACGCCGCCAACCCAGCGGGGTGAGGATGCGGCCATGCAGGGAACGGGTGTCGCTCATGCGGTGGGCTCGGCGATGATCACCTCGATGCCCAGCCGCTGCAGTCCCTCGCGGGTTGCGTCGTCGATGCCGGCATCGGTGATGATGGTGTGGATCTGATCCAGCAGGGCGATGCGGTGCAGGCTGACGCGCCCGAACTTGGAGGCGTCGGTCAGCACCACGATACGGCGTGCACGCTCGACCATGCGATGGTTGAGGCGGGCTTCGGCTTCGTCATGGGTGGTCAACCCGAACTGCAGGTCCAGGCCATCCACGCCCAGGAACAGCGTGTCGAAGCTGTAGGAGTTGAGGCTGGCTTCGGCCTGGCTGCCCTGCAGCGACAGCGACTGCTGGCGCAACAGGCCGCCGGTCAGCAGCACGTTGATGCCGGCCGCGTTGGCCAGTTCCCAGGCGATGTTCAGCCCGTTGGTCATCACCGTCACGTCGCGCTGCGTGCGCAGGTGGCGGGCCAGGGTCATCGTGGTCGAGCCGGAGTCGATGATGATGTTGTCACCAGGCCGTACCAGGCGCGCGGCACACGCGCCGATCGATTCCTTCAGCGGCAGGTTCAGTGCGTCCTTTTCGTGGATGTCCTGTTCCTGCGGCGGCGTGCGCACCAGCGTGGCGCCACCGTGGGTACGGTTGGCCAGGCCCTGCGATTCGAAATGGGTCAGGTCGGCACGGATGGTCACCGCCGACACGCCGAAGCGCTCGACCAGATCGGCCACCTGCACCGAGCCGTGCTCGATCAGCAGCTGCAGGATCTGTTGCCGGCGGGAGCGGGTGTTGCGCATGGCCATTCTCGGTGTCGCGGGGAAAGGTAGAGATTAGCCGTTCGCAGCAACGGCGGCAGCCGAACCTGCGTGGTGAGTGCGGGTTCCGGCCTGGTTAGCGCTGCAGGCACGGGCGTACTCGCCCAGACACAGGCCGATACGGTGCTGCACCAGTGCGGTGGGGGTGTTGGCCAGGGCGCCTTCGCGCACGGCGCGGTACTGTTCCGGCAGGTACTGGCTGAGCAGCACCAGCGGCGGCGCGTGCTGTTCCAGGTTGGCGAACAGGGTCTGCACCGCCTGTACCAGCGCCGGCTCGCCCCAGTAGTAGCGGCAGCGGTCGCTGAAGGAGTAACTGCGCAGCAGGCGCAGCGCTGCCTCATCGCCCTGGTAGTAGGACTGCCAGTACTTCGGCTGCGCCACCATCACCTCGTCCAGTACCTGCGGCAGGCGCGAGCATTGTGCGGCCGGCAGCAGTTCGGCCTCGATCGCGGCCAGCGCGAACAGCGCTTCGCGGTAGGCGAAGGTCGCCGCCGGGCCGACCTTGAGGATGGCGAAGTGGTCGCGCACCAGCGCGTGCAGGCCGCTTTCGCGCTGGTAGTCGGTGGAGTGCGCCTCGAACACGATGCGTGGCTGCTGTTCCAGGAAGTCGGCCAGCGTGCTGGCGGCGGCCGGGTCGTACTCGTGCACGCTGCTGTGGTCGAAGTCGACGCCCGGCTGCACCACCATCGCGATCACGCGCTGCCACGCATCACGCAGCTGCGGCGTGTCGAACGCCTGCTGGTGGATGGCCAGGGTCTGCGCGGCGGCGGCCGGCGTGGTCACCTGCAGTCCCTCGGCAAGCGAGGCTTCTCCACCGGGAATCGGCACCTCGGTACCGATCACGTAGACCGGCGGCGGCAGGCCGTGTTCGGCGGCGGTGCGTTCGGCGATCTCGGCCAGCTCGGCCGAGCGTGCGGCAACGATGGCATCGGGCAGCGGCACCGGGTCATCGGCGCAGGACATGCTGCAGTCGAGATGGATCTTGTGGAAACCGGCGGCGACGTAGGCTTCGATCAGCACGCGCGCGTGGGTCATCGCTTCGGCAGCCGGGCGCTTCTGCCAGGCATTCGGGCCAAGATGGTCACCGCCGAGGATCAGCCGCTCGCGCGGGAAGCCTTCCTCATCGGCCAGGGTACCGACGTAGTCGCGGTACTGCGGCGGGGTCATGCCGGTATAGCCGCCGAACTGATCGACCTGGTTGGAGGTGGCCTCGACCAGCAGCACGGTGCCGTGTGCCAGCGCCACGTGCATGGCCGCGCGCAGCACCTGCTCGTTGCTGCAGCAGACGCTGTACAGGCCGACGTTGGCACCGGCGCGGTGGGAGGCAAGCAGGGTCTGCAACGGGGACATGGTCAGGCTCCGGACATCAGGAAAACGAGGGTTGGCAGGCGAGCAGGGCGGCACCACGTGCGCCACCGGCATCGCCGAAGCGCGGCGGCACGATCGGCGGTACCTGCACGCCGTTGAACAGATGGGCAGCGATGGCCGACGGCAGCTGCTGGTACAGCGGCGCGTACTGCGAGAGACCACCGCCGAGCACGATCACGTGCGGGTCCAGCGCCAGCACCAGCGCGGCCAGGCTGTGGCCAAGCAGATCGCGGTGGATGTCCAACGCCTTGCGCGCACGTGCATCGCCGGCTTCGGCCAGGGCGATCACTGCGCTGGCGTCGGTGGCGCTGCCACCGAGATGGCGTTCGATCATCGCCACACCGCTGCCGGACACATAGCGCTCCACGCAGCCCTGCAGGCCGCAGCCGCAGTCCAGCAGCGGCAGGCCGTGGCGCTGCAGCAGATGGCCGGGCACGCTCCAGTGGCCCCATTCGCCGGCCAGGCCGTTGAAGCCGGACAGCAGCCGGCCCTGCAGGCAGAAGCCACCGCCGGCACCAGTGCCGAGGATGGCGCCGAACATGCTGGGGTAACCGTCGGCCGCGCCGCCGTGCGCTTCAGACAGGGCAAAGCACTGCAGATCGTTGCCGAAGTGCAGCGGACGCTGCAGGCGCGCCTGCAGATCCTGCGCCACGCATTGGCCGGTCAGTGCAGGCACGTTCGCGCTGAGCTGGCGGCCGCTGCGGCGGTCACGCACGCCGGGCAGGGCGATGCCGATGGCCGCATCGCTGCGGCCGAGGGCGGCGTCCGCCTCGGCCACCAGCGCCATCACCGCCTGCAGGAAGCCGTCGTAGTCACCCTGTGGGGTGGCCACGCGGCGGCGCCAGGTGACCTGCATCGCCGCATCGCACGCCACCAGCTCGATCTTGGTGCCGCCGATGTCGATGCCGTAGCAGGCGTGGGCGATCAGCTCAGCCATGGTGGATGGTGACGCCCTTGACGACGCGGTTGACGGTGCCATCCGGGAACGGGTTGTCCGGGGTCAGGCCAAGCGCGGCCGAGCGCTGCAGCGCGAACAGCTGCGCGAAGCCCAGCCACACCGGCGCCAGCCACGGGTCGTCCAGTGCCGGCACGGTGAGGGTGTATTCGTCATCGGCGCCGATGTCCGAATGCGGGCCGATCGCCAGCACCTGGCCGGCCACGCCGTCGCGGCGCAGTTCTTCCAGCAGGTCCTGTTCGTAGCGGCGCGCCAGCGGCTGCACGCTGCGCAGCACCACCACCAGGGTGTTGCCATCCAGCGTCGACTTCGGCCCATGACGGAAGCCCAGCGGGGTGTTGGCCAGCGCCAGCACGCGGCCAGCGGTCAGTTCCAGCACCTTTAGCGCGCACTCGCGTGCCAGCGCTTCCAGCGGGCCGCTGCCGAGGTAGATGATGCGGTTGAACGGGCGCTGCGCCAGCGCCGCCACCGGTGCGTCCCACTGCGCCTGGCCTTCGCGGGCCAGCGCGGCGATCTGCTTCAGGCGCGCCACGCGCGCATCCCACGGCGAACGATCGAACACGGTCAGCGCGGCCAGCAGCATGCAGGTCAGGCTGCTGGTCATGGCGAAGGCGCGGTCGCAGCTGGCCGACGGCATCAGCAGGGTGCAGGTATCGGCACGGCCGGCCCCACGGCGGGCCAGTTCGCCATCGGCGTTGCAGGTGATGTCGAGGAAGCGCGCGTCATCCACGTCGCTGCGCACGCGGTCAACCGCCGCCACGCTTTCCGGGCTGGAACCGCTGCGGCCGAACGAGACCAGCAGGGTCGGGCGGTCGCGCTGCAGGTACAGCGCCGGGTGGGTCAGCAGGCTGGTGGTGTGCACCACGCGCACATCGGCTGGCCACTGCGCGTTGATCGCGTCGGCCACCATTTCGGCGATGAAGCCGGAGCTGCCGGCGCCGGTGAACAGCACGCGCTGGTTGGGATCGTTGAGGCTGTCGCCGAGGAAGGCCTGCAGGCGGTCGCGGGCACGCGACAGGTCCTGTGCGAGGGCTTCCCACAGCGCAGGCTGCTGGGCGATTTCGGTAGCGGTATCGGCTCCGCCAAGGCGCTGCCAGGCGGACACATCGGAAAGCAGGGTGACGTCCATTCGGAGGTTCCAGTTGGGCCAGCGCACCATCTGTGTTTTCTTTCGAAATGTCAAATAGCGAAAGTAAAAAGAAAGAAAATGTGACGCCGACTTCGCTCTGCCCAGAGCACGTCGGAAAACGCAAGAATTCGCCAAATGCCGTATCGCACAATGATTAACAGGCGTCTGCAAGCGATTACACAAAGTATTGCGGCGCAACAACTTTCGTTTCAATGGAATATATCTTCCTTTTTCCTTTCAATTTGTTGACATCTTTCGAATCGCTGCCCTAGAGTCGGCCCAATCGCTTTCGAAACGCCCGGTGAACGGGTTGGGAGTCCGCGTGGAAAACTGCGTTCGTCGCTCGCCGCTGATGCTGGCCCTGTTGCCGGCATTGATGCTGGCGTCCATGCCGGCCCAGGCCGAGCCGGTCGGCAACCTGCGTTCGGTTGCCGCCAGCGCCAGCGGCGACGGCGTGCAGGGCTGGGACCTGCAGACCGACAAGGGCGCGCGCATCCGCATCGAACTGCCGGCCACCGACATCATCCGCGTGCAGGCCGGCCGCAACGGCACGCTGACCGGTGCCGGCGACAAGGCCGCACCGATCGTGCTGCCGCAGCCCAAGGCGAACGTGAAGGCGCAGCTGGAAGAAGACGCACAGGAAATCCGCGTGCGCACCGATGCACTGATCCTGCATGTACAGCGGCAGCCGCTGCGCATGCGCCTGGAACGCCTGGACAACGGCCAGCCCACCGCGCTGTGGCAGGAACTGCAGCCGCTGGACCTGGATGCCACGCAGAGTGTGCAGGTGCTGTCCTCGCAGGCTGATGAAGGCTATTTCGGTGGCGGCCAGCAGAACGGCCGTTACCAGTTCAAGGGCCGCGAGCTGGACGTGTCCTACTCCGGCGGCTGGGAAGAGGGCGACCGCCCCAGCCCTGCACCGATGCTGCTGAGCAGCCGTGGCTGGGGCATGCTGCGCAACACCTGGAGCGATGGCAGCTACGATCTGCGCGAGGCCGACCAGGCCACGCTGCTGCACCGCGAAGACCGCTTCGATGCCTATTACTTCGTCGGCGCCGACCTGCCGAAACTGATCGAGCGCTACACCCAGCTGACCGGCCGCCCGAACATGGTCGCGCGCTGGGCGCTGTCCTACGGCGATGCCGATTGCTACAACGACGGTGACAATGCCAAGAAGCCCGGCACCGTGCCCGAAGGCTGGAGTGACGGCCCGACCGGCACCACGCCGGATGTGATCGACTCGGTGGCCAAGCAGTACCGCGCCCACGACATGCCCGGTGGCTGGATCCTGCCCAACGATGGCTACGGCTGCGGGTACAAGAAGCTGCCGGAAACCGTGCAGGGCTTGGCCAAGTACGGCTTCCGCACCGGCCTGTGGACCGAGAACGGCGTCGACAAGATCGCCTGGGAAGTGGGCAAGGCCGGCAGCCGCGTGCAGAAGCTGGACGTGGCCTGGACCGGCAAGGGCTACCAGTTCGCGATGGACGCCAACCGTCAGGCGTTCAACGGCATCCTCGACAATTCCGATTCGCGCCCGTTCCTGTGGACGGTGATGGGCTGGGCCGGCATCCAGCGCTACGCCGTAGCGTGGACCGGCGACCAGAGCAGCAGCTGGGATTACATCCGCTGGCACGTGCCAACCCTGGTCGGTTCGGGCCTGTCCGGCATGGCCTACGCCAGTGGCGATGTGGATGCGATCTTCGGCGGCAGCGCCGAAACCTTCACCCGCGACCTGCAGTGGAAAGCCTTCACCCCGGTGCTGATGGGCATGAGCGGCTGGTCGTCGAACGCACGCAAGCACCCGTGGTGGTACGACGAGCCCTATCGCAGCATCAACCGCGATTACCTGAAGTTGAAGATGCGCCTGACCCCGTACATGTACGGGCTGGTGCACGAGGCCGCGCAGACCGGTGCACCGCCGGTGCGCGGCCTGATGTGGGACAACCCGCGCGACCCGCATGCGCAGGATGAAACCTACAAGTACCAGTTCCTGCTTGGCCGCGACCTGCTGGTGGCGCCGGTGTACCGCAGCCAGGCCGCCAGCCGTGGCTGGCGCCGCGACATCCACCTGCCGGCCGGCGGCTGGATCGACTACTGGGATGGCCGCCGCGTGCAGGCCGGCGCCGACGGCCGCCAGCTCGACCGGCAGGTGGACCTGGCCACGTTGCCGGTGTTCGTGCGTGCCGGTGCGATCCTGCCGATGTACCCGTCGATGCTGTTCGACGGCGAGAAGCCGCTGGATGAAGTGACGTTCGACCTGTACCCGCAGGGCGAGTCGCAGTACACGCTGTACGAAGACGATGGCAACACGCGCCGCTACCAGCAGGGTGAGTCGAGCACGCAGCAGATCCGAGTGCAGGCGCCGGTGCAGGGCAGTGGCCCGGTGCAGGTGCAGATCGATCCGGTGCAGGGGCAGTACAATGGCCAGCTGGCGCAGCGCCGTTATGGCCTGCGCGTGCTCAGCCGCCAGGCGCCGCGTGCGGTGCAGGCCGGTGGCCGCGCGTTGCCGGCGCTGGCCGATGCGGCGGCGTTCAACGGTGCGGCTGAAGGCTGGTACTTCGATGCCAAGGAGCGCCGTGGCACGCTGCACGTGCGTACCGCTACCCAGGACATCCGCCAGCCGCTGCAACTGCAGCTGGACTTCGCGGTGGCCGCTGCGGCCGCCGACGATGCCTATCCGGCTGCGCCGGTGCTGGGCCGCGAACTGCCGGCCGACAGCCTGCTGGTGGTCAACCGCCCGGCCGAAGAGCCTGGCCATGCGCTGGAAAATGCCTTCGACGACGATCCGGCCACCTGGTTCCGCAGTGTGCGCAACCAGGCCGTGCGCACCGGTGCGCATGAGTGGGTGATCGGCTTCGGCGAGCGCAGGATGATCGACGGCATCGACATCGCGCCGCGCAACGACAAGAACTGGAAGCACGGCCAGGTGCGCGACTACGAGGTGTACCTGGGCGATAGCAATGGCGAGTGGGGCGAGCCGATCGCACGTGGCCGCCTGCAGTTGAAGGAGGGCGTGCAGCGCATCGCGTTCCCGGCCCATGCCGGGCGCCTGCTGCGCTTCCGCGTGCTGAGCGTGCAGAACCCCGAAGGCGACGGCGCCAGCAGCACCGACCCGATGGTCACCGCCGCACAGGGCAGCGCCCGCGCATTCGATGCACTGCAGCCACGCGACGTCGGCCCGATCGCCTTGTCCACCTTCCACATCCTCGAACACCAGGAACCGGAGCGACCGGCCCGGCAGCGCTATCTCTCCGAGCTGCCGGTGCCGGCCGCGCTGGCCAGCCAGGTGCGCACCGACCAGTCCTTCCGTGGCGACGCCGGCATGCGCATGAACGGCCTGCAGTTCCGCCGTGGCCTGGGCGTCGGCGCCAACAGCCGCATCGACCTGCGCCTGCAGGGCGGCTGGCACCTGCTGCGTGCCGACCTCGGCATCGACGACGCCTGCCGCACCGCCGGTGGCCTGCAGTTCCAGGTCTGGGGTGACAACCGCCTGTTGTATGACAGCGGCCTGGTGAAGGCACCCGGCGTGGTCAAGCCGGAGCTGGACATCCGAGGCCTTTCCACCCTGAGCCTGCGCACGCTGGGTGCGCAGGGCAGTCAACCCGCCCAGGTCTGCGCCAACTGGGCCAATGCCGTACTGATCGGCCAGGAGGGCGACTCCGCCAGCATCGTCGCCCCATGACCCCCTCGTAACACCGCTCCTCCCCCCGCCCATTCCGACTACGGCCCTCGTGGCCGTGGCCCGGGAGCGTTTTGCCCGCCGAACGCCCACGCGCTCACTTATTGCGCTGCACCCCTGCCAGGAGAGAACCCCGATGTTGCCCGCCCGCCACCACCGCCCCCCCTGTCGTTCGATCGCTCCGCTGTCGCTGGCCATCGCCGGCGTGCTGCTGTCGGTCGCCGTTCCTGCCTTCGCCCAGGAGAGCAAGGACAAGGCCACCGACCTGGCCCGCATCGAGGTCACCGGTTCCAACATCCGCCGCACCGACGTGGAAACCGCCTCGCCGGTGCAGGTGATCAGCAAGCAGGACATCCAGAACATGGGTGCGCGCACGCTGCTGCAGGTGCTCGACAACCTGCCGGCCGCCCGCCCGGCGCAGCAGGACGCGCGTTCGCTGTTCACCGGTTCCGATGGTGCCTCGCAGGCCAATCTGCGTGGCCTCGGTGCCCAGGGCACGCTGGTGCTGCTGAACGGTCGCCGCCTGTCGTACTACGGTGCACCGGCCGGCTTCCAGACCCAGTTCGTCAACATCGATGCGATTCCGGCCGCGGCCATCGAGCGCATGGAAGTGCTGACCGACGGCGCCTCGGCGGTGTACGGCACCGACGCGGTGGCCGGCGTGATCAACGTGATCACCAAGCGCAACTTCCAGGGGGCCGAGGTCAGCTTCACCAACGACACCTCTTCGCGCATCGACTCCTACGGCGAACGCCAGGCCAGCATCACCGCCGGCTTCGGTGACCTGGCCGAGAACCGCTTCAACATCTACGGCGCGGTGAACATGTACCGCCGCGACGCGATCCCGCTGAGCGATTTCTACGACAAGCGGCCCGACCAGTACTACGTCAACAATCCGAACTACCTCAACAACCTGCGCCTGGGCGTGGGCAGCAAGCCGGGTGAATTCAATCCGGGCACTTACTTCGCCTTCGATCCGGTCACCGGCCGCCGCGTGCAGGAAGCTGCACCGGGTTGCAGGAACGTGCTGACCAGTGAAGCGGCCGGTCCGCGTTGCGTCTGGGAAACCTGGATGAACAACGAGATCGACGCCGGTGCCAAGTCCGAGCGCAACACCGCCTACCTCAACGGCACCTTCCTGGTCGGTGACAGCACCGAGATCTTCGCCGAGGCGACCTACACCGACATCGACCTGCGCGCCAACGGCGGCACGCCGCGCACCTACGGCACCACCACCGGCAACCCGACCAGCTGGTTCTCGCGCAATACCGGCAACACCGTCAACCAGTTCCTGTACCCGTTCCTGGGCCCGAACAACGAGTACAACCACGCCAGCCCGCAGATGAAGGCGATGATGGGCGGTGTGGTCGGCCTGAATTACCTGCTGCAGGATGCCGGCCCGAACTATTTCGGCCAGCGCAATACCGACAAGAGCTACCGCGTGCTGGCCGGTGCGCGTGGCAACCGGGGCGACTGGAACTGGGAAACCGCGTTCGCCAGCGCCGGCACCCACTCCACCACCTACCAGACGATCAACGTCAACACCAAGGGCTTCGAGAAGGCCTTCGGCCCGTACACGATCGATCCGGGCACCGGCCGCGTGATCATCTCCGACCATCCGGCGTACAAGTTCGGCGAGATCAGCGAAGCCAACGCCGCGCTGATCCGTGAAGCGTTCCCGACCTTCGACATCCAGTCGTGGACCCGCCTGCACACCCTCGACGGCAAGATCGAAGGCCCGCTGTTCCAGCTGCCGGCCGGCGAGATGCGTGCGGCATTCGGCTTCAACGCCAGCCGCGAAACCTTCTACACTCCGGGCAACGCCGACGCCGCCAACGGTCTGATCACCCAGCAGGGCGGTTCCTGGTTCGACGGCAAGCGCAACACCTACGCGCTGTTCGCCGAAACCGTGGCGCCGATCACCGACAAGCTGGAACTGGATGCGGCGGTGCGCGTGGACAAGTACCCGAACTTCAGCGCCAACGTGGCACCGAAGATCGGCTTCAAGTACCAGGCGTTCGACCAGCTGATGCTGCGCGGTACCTACTCCACCGGCTTCCGTGCACCGAGCCTGGCCGAGTCCGGCAATGGCGGCGTGTTCGCCCAGCTGGGCGGCTTCCGCGACGAGCTGCGCTGCAACGAGACCAACGCCATCGCCAACCTGTTGCTGAAGTCGCAGCGGCCGGGTGATGTCGACCTCGGCAAGAACATGCTGAACGTCGACTGCAGCCGCACCGTGGCCCGCATGACCCAGCCGAACAAGGACCTGAAGCCGGAGAAGGCGAAGATCGCCACCCTCGGCTTCGTCTACGAGCCGGCGAGCTGGCTGTCGGTGTCGGCCGACTACTGGTTCATCTACCGCAACAACGAAATCGTCGCGCCGGACTATCGCCGCATGGAAGACATCATCTCGATGTCGCGCTCGCCGATCACCGACAGCGACCGCGCCAACCTGGCGCAGCTGGCGGCCATGTGTGCCGACCCGGCCAGTGGCGTGAGCTGCCCGTCGGTGCTGCCGGGCTATTCGGCCGGCAACGTGGCCAGCGTCGTGGGCCAGTACAAGAACCGTGGCAAGACCCTGATCGACGGCTTCGACATCGATGCGCGCAGCCGCTTCTCGCTGGGCGACTGGGGCAACCTGAATATCGGCCTGGCCGCCACCATCGCCAACCGCAACCGCTTCTACATGGACGCGGAGAACGGCTGGTACTACGGCGACGTGGTCGGCTACTACAACAACCCGCGCCTGCGTGCCACGCTCAATGCCGACTGGACCTACAAGCAGGTCACCACCAGCATGTTCGTCAACTACGTGGGCGGCACCAAGTGGGCCACCGACCAGGTTGATGAGGTGAGCAACAACAAGGAAACCTGCACCGGTGGCTACCTGGCCCTGCAGAAGAGCAAGTGCGATGGTGCGCCGTCGTGGTGGACTGCCAACATGAGCGTCACCTGGCGCCCGGATGACGCGTGGAACCTGAGCTTCACCGTCAAGAACCTGTTCAACCGCCTGCCGTTCTACGATCCGAACAGCTTCCTGGGTGACTCCAGTGACTACGCCACCATCTTCGGTCGTGGTTACAGTGTGACCATCGGCTACCGTTTCAAGTAATTCCGTTTGCGTGACCCGGCGGGCCGGCTACGGCCGGCTCGCTGCCAAGAGGAGAGATGTTTGCCATGAAGCGTAGGGAATTCATCGCGGCCAGTGCCGCTGTCGCCGCCAGCAGCCTGCTGCCGCAGACCCCGGCGTGGGCACGCGGGCGCAAGGTGCGCCTGGCCATGATCGGTACCGGCATGCGTGGCCTTGTGCTGCTGAAGGAGCTGGTGCGCCGCGACGATGTCGAGGTGGTCGCGCTGTGCGACATCGAACCGATAATGCTCGGTCGCGCCATGGACATGGTGGCCAAGGCCGGCAAGCCGGCACCGAAGACCTACGGACAGGATCGCGACACCAATGCCTGGAAGCGCCTGCTGGAACAGAAGGGCATTGATGGCGTGATCATCGCCACGCCGTGGGAGTACCACGCACCGATGGCGATCGCCGCCATGCAGGCCGGCGTGGCCGTGGGCTGCGAAGTGGTGGCCGGCATCACCCTGCAGGACCACTGGGACGTGCTGAAGACCCAGCTGAGCACCGGTACCCCTTACATGCTGCTGGAGAACGTCTGCTACCGCCGCGACGTGATGGCCGCGCTGCAGATGGTGCGCCAGGGCCTGTTCGGCGAACTGGTGCATCTGCAGGCCGGCTATCAGCACGACCTGCGCGGCGTGAAATTCAATTCCGGCGACCCGAACCAGCCCTACGACAGCGGCGTGGAATTCGGCCCCAAGGGCTGGAGCGAAGCACGCTGGCGCACCGAGCATTCGGTGCAGCGCAACGGCGAGCTGTACCCCAGCCACGGCATCGGCCCGTGCGCGATGTATACCGGCATCAACCGTGGCAACCGCTTCACCCATATCAATGCCTTCGCGACCAAGGCGCGTGGCCTGCACGAGTACACCGTTGCCAAGAGTGGTGGCACCACCCACCCCAGCACCAAGGTGAAGTTCAAGCTGGGCGACATCGTCACCACCACGCTGGCCTGCGAGAACGGTGAGACCATCCTGCTGCAGCACGACACTTCGCTGCCGCGCCCGTACTCGATGGGCTTCCGCGTGCAGGGCACCAAGGGCCTGTGGATGGACGTGAACCATTCGATCCACATCGAAGGCCGCAGCCCGCCGCACCAGTGGGAAGAGTTCAAGAAGTACCAGGACGAGTACGAGCACCCGCTGTGGAAGCAGAACGCCGACACCGCCGCCAGCGCCGGCCACGGTGGCATGGACTGGTTCGTCATCCATGCCTTTGTTGAAGCGCTGAAGGCCAAGGCGCCGATGCCGATCGACATCTACGACGCAGTGACCTGGAGCGCGATCACTCCGTTGAGCGAGCAGTCGATTGCCAACAGTTTCCAGACGCTGGAGTTCCCGGACTTTACTGCCGGCGCGTGGAAGCAGCGCAAGCCGATCTTTGCGTTTGATGGGAAGTACTGAGATTTACCCCTTCCATGCGGTGACGGAAACGCCGGGCGATGCCCGGCGTTTCTGTTTCTGGGGCATTCGCCTTGTTGAGCCGAGCCCACGCTTGGCTGCATTTCCGACACGCCCCCCCTGCATCAGAAAGTTCTGAAATTCGACTCATTCCACAGTTTTTGACTTGAATGTGTAAACCACATCGGAGATAACGTCCCCATGCGGCCACGCCGCATTCCGGACCAGGGACGATCCGAAGCATGACGTGAAGAGGCTGCTGCCCCACGTTCTCGTTCCCGCCGGCGCTGTGTCCGTCCAGGAAGGAGAACAGGGATGTTGAAGGCAAACTCTGGCACTTCGCTCATCAGTCTGGCGCTGTTCGTGCTGGCGTGCTCGACGTCCAGCGTGCAGGCGCAGGAGATCGAGAAGAAATGGGAAAGCTACTTCTCGATGGGAGAGCCCCGTTCCACAGAGGCGGCTGTCCAGAAAGACATACGGGCCTTCTTCGCCGAGTATGAGGTCGATAAGCCTTTCGTTTGGGAGGTCAAGCGCCAGAGGGCCCTTCCTAACAAGACGATCTATGACTATCGCGTCAAGCCCGAGAAGATCGTCACCACGGATTGGGTGTATGAGCAGAACCATCAGAAGTACGCCACGGAGGATGCCGTCCGCAGCATGTTCCTGTCGAAGAATGCGAGCGATCCGCGGTGCGCTGCCACCGTCATGACTGAAGAGGCCTGGGAGGAGGTTGGCGGGCTTGGAGTGGGAGATGACGGTAGCGTCATCAACGAAAGCAAGCGCTACAAATTCGCTAAGAACACTTATTTCGAGGGCATTAATTCCTGCAGGCAGACGGTCTTCTGGCAAAATGCATCTCGGAGTAGAACCGCAAAATGCATGAATCGCCCCATGATGATGTGGGACGATAACCTGGGCATGTGCGCCCTGATCCAGCAGGACGACCCAAACATGGCAATGCTGCTGGCCTACTGGACTTCTCCGCTGCCGCCGCAGGAGTGCAAAGTCGGTAATCCATGCGACCCTACCACCGGCGACAAGTCTCAGCCGGAAGCGGACCTTGATTTCGGGTGGGTCCGCTTCGATCGCCAGTATCATTCCTTGACCAGCACCAGCGGCGGAGCCATGGGCCAAGGTTGGACGCACTCGCACAATATTCACCTGACGCTCGGCATTGATGACACGGGCTATCCGCCGAGTTCGGAAGTCCAGGTGGGTTTGATTGACGCTGAGGGTGGCCAGCTCGCCTTCAAGAAGGTGGGAGCGGTGTATGAGGCAATGGATGGCAGTGGGGACCGCGTGGCTCAACAGGGGAGCCTATGGTTGTTGTCGCGGGCTCAGGAGCGCATTCAGTTCGATGCCGGCGGCCTTATGCAGCGCCGCGATTTCGAAGACGGAACCTCGCTAACCTATGCACGCGACAGCCATGGCCGCCTGCTCAGCATCACCCATTCAACCGGCCGGCGCGTGGACGTCCAGTATCTCGCGCCGGGTGACGATTCGCTGATCTCGGCCCTGGTGATCGCCGGCCAGCCCGTGGTGAGCTACGCCTATTCCCCGGCCGGGGAATTGATCAGTGCGACCTACGCAGACGGTGCCAGCCGCACGTATCACTATGAGGACGCCCGCTTCCCGGGCTACCTGACCGGCATTACCGCCGAGGGCAACCAGCGTTACAGCTGGTACGGCTACGACGCCAAGGGGCGGGTCACCTGCAGCCGCCATTCCGGCGATTGCAGTCAGGCCGACGTGGGCATTGATGGCGTGCGCCTGGAGTACACCCTGGCAGGCACCACGATCGTCACCGACGCACTGGGCAAGCAGAGCACCTACGCATTGACCGCCAGCGGCGCCAGCGGCCTTCCGCGCAAGGTCAACGGCGTCACCGAGAGCAACGGCAGCATCAGTCGCACCTATCTGCCCGAGGGCACCGATTTCCGGCGCCGGCTGCAGTCGGTGACCGATCGCCGAGGCGTTGTCACCCAGTATGCCTATTCCGAGGCCAGCGATGCTGCCACAGGCGCCATCAGCGTGACCACCACCACCGAAGCGGCCGGTACTCCGGACCAGCGCGTCAGCGAAATGCGCGTGGCCATGGACAGCAATCGGCTGGTGCAGCAGACCGTCGGTAACCGTGAGATCCGCATCGTGCGCAATGCACGCCTCCAGCCGACCACCATCGCCGTGCGCGACATGGTGACCGGTGACACCCGCGTCACCACGCAGACCTACTGTGAGGCAGAGGGCCCGGAGTGCCCGCTGATGGGACTGCTGCGTAGCGTGGATGGCCCGCGTAGTGATGTGGCGGATGTCTCCACCTATGCCTACTACACCGCGGATGACGCGGGATGCGCGGCCAATGGTGCCTGCAGCTATCGCAAGGGCGACCTGCGCAGCGTGACCAATGCGCTGGGCCAGACGGTCGAGACCTTGGCCTACGACGCGTTCGGGCGGCCGTTGTCGGTCAAGGACGCCAACGGCGTGGTAACTGATTACACCTACCATCCCCGCGGCTGGCCGACCTCGATCACCGTGCGCGGTGCCACCACAGCCGAGGACCGGGCTACCCAGATCAGCTACTGGCCGACCGGCCAAGTGCAGCAGGTCACCGAGCCCGACGGCAGCAGCGTCACCTACGTCTACGACGCCGCGCAGCGGCTGACGGATATCGCCGACAGCGCTGGCAACACCATCCACTACACGCTGGACAATGCCGGCAACCGCCTCAAGGAAGACACGCTGGATACTGGCGGCACGCTGCGTCGCACCCTGGCGCGGACGTTCAACACGCTTGGCCAGCTGACCGCGCTGAAGGATGCGGGCAACCACGCCACCGGCTTTGCCTACGATGCCAACGGCAACCCGCAGACGATCACCGACGCACTGCAGCGCGTGACCAGCCAGCAGTACGACCCGCTCAACCGCCTGGCGCAGACCCTGCAGGATGTCGGCGGCGTGGCGGCGGAGATCCGCAGCCAGTACAACGCGCTGGACCAGGTCACCCGGGTCACCGACCCGAAGGGCCTGCATACCACCTACGCCTACAACGGTTTCGGTGATCTGACCGGGCAGGTCAGCCCGGACAGTGGCGCCAGCAGCTTCACCGTGGACGCCGCCGGCAACCGCAAGACCGCCACCGATGCGCGCGGCGTCACCGCCACCTATCACTACGATGCGCTCAACCGCCTGATCGGCATCGCCTATCCGGACCCCAATCTAGACGTGGGCTACAGCTATGACGTGGCGCCGGCCGCCTGTGCCGCCGACGAGCGCTTCGCCAAGGGCCACCTGGGGCAGGTGCTGCACGCCAATGGCAGCACCCAGTACTGCCATGACCGTTTCGGCCAGGTCACCCGCAAGGTGCAGACCGTCAATGGTGTGGCCACCACCCTGCGCTATGCCTACAGCAAGTCGGGTCGCTTGACCGCGTTGACCTACCCCGACGGCAGCGTGGCCGACTACGTGCGCGATACCCAGGGCCGCATCAGCCAGATCGGCCTCACCCGCCCCGGCCAGGCGCGCCAGATCGTGGTGAACAACGTGACCTATGCGGCCTTCGGCCCGGCCACCGGCTGGGCCTATGGCAATGGGCGGCAGCTGCAGCGTCCGCTGGACTTGGACTATCGCCCGCAGGCGGTGCACGACCCGGCTGCGGGCGGTCTGTCGCTGGGCTACGGCTACGACCCGGTC
>NZ_JCAFTW010000024.1:0-16787 GCF_059370655.1 Stenotrophomonas sp. YJH_SMC_133
CACCAGGATCGCGCCGTCCATCTGGGCGGCACCGGTGATCATGTTCTTGACGTAGTCAGCATGGCCCGGGCAATCGACGTGGGCGTAGTGACGGACCGGGGATTCGTATTCGACGTGCGCGGTCGAGATCGTGATACCACGCGCCTTTTCTTCCGGAGCGGCGTCGATCGAGGAGTAATCCTTGAACTCGCCACCGAAGCGCTCGGCACCGATCTTGGTCAGTGCGGCGGTCAGCGTGGTCTTGCCGTGATCGACGTGACCGATGGTGCCGACGTTGACGTGCGGCTTGGTGCGCTCGAACTTACCCTTTGCCATTGTTCTATACCTTGATTGTTCGTAAGTGGTTTCAAGAGAGGCTGAGCGAGGCTCAGCCCTTCTTCATGACGGCTTCGGCGATGTTGGTCGGAGCCGGCTCGTAGTGATCGAATTCCATGGTGAAGGTGGCGCGGCCCTGGGTCTGCGAACGCAGCGCAGTGGCGTAGCCGAACATTTCACCCAGCGGGATCATCGCGTTGATGATGCTGGCCGAACCGTCACCGGTGGTGTCGGAACCCTGCAGCACGCCGCGACGACGGCTGACGTCGCCCATCACGTCACCCTGGTAATCCTCCGGGGTCACGATCTCGACCTTCATGATCGGCTCCAGCAGCACCGGCTTGGCCTTGGCGAAGCCCTGCTTGAAGGCCATCGACGAAGCCAGCTTGAACGCCATTTCCGAGGAGTCGACGTCGTGGTACGAACCGAACACCAGCTTCACCTTGACGTCCACGACCGGGAAGCCAGCCAGCGGACCGCTGGTGATGGTTTCGCGCAAACCCTTTTCAACCGACGGAATGAATTCCTTCGGGATCACGCCGCCGGTGATGTCGTTGATGAACAGGAAGTCGTCCTTGATGGCCGGAGCCAGCTTCGGATCGGCACGGTCGGCAGCGGTGATCGGCGACAGTTCGATCACGACGTGACCGTACTGACCCTTACCACCGGACTGCTTGGCGTGCTTGTAGTCCGACTTGACGTCGGCCAGGGTGATGGTTTCGCGGTAGGCCACCTGCGGCGCGCCGACGTTGGCTTCAACGTTGAACTCGCGCTTCAGGCGGTCGACGATGATGTCCAGGTGCAGCTCGCCCATGCCCGAGATGATGGTCTGGCCGGATTCTTCGTCGGTCTTGACGCGGAACGACGGATCTTCCTGCGCCAGACGGCCCAGGGCCAGACCCATCTTTTCCTGGTCCGACTTGGTCTTCGGCTCGACGGCCATCGAGATCACCGGCTCCGGGAACGTCATGCGCTCCAGGATGATCGGGGCGTCCACGGCGCACAGGGTGTCACCGGTGGTGGTGTCCTTCAGGCCCACGGCAGCGGCGATGTCACCGGCCAGAACTTCCTTGATTTCCTCGCGGTTGTTCGAGTGCATCTGCAGGATGCGGCCGATGCGCTCCTTCTTGCCCTTCACCGAGTTCAGCACGGTGTCGCCACCGTTCAGGGTGCCCGAGTAGACACGGAAGAAGGTCAGCGCGCCGACGAACGGGTCGGTGATGATCTTGAAGGCCAGCGACGAGAACGGAGCCTTGTCGTCCGACTTGCGGGTCATTTCGACGGTGTCGTCGTCAACGTCCACGCCCTTCACGTCCGGCACGTCGACCGGCGACGGCAGCAGCTGGATCACGCCGTCCAGCATGGCCTGCACACCCTTGTTCTTGAAGGCCGAGCCGCAGTACATCGGCACGATCTCGGTGGCCAGGGTGCGGGTACGCAGCGCGTTGATGATTTCGGCCTCGGCCAGCTCTTCGCCGCCCAGGTACTTTTCCATCAGCTCTTCGCTGGCTTCGGCAGCGGTCTCGACCATGAACTGGCGAGCCTCTTCCGCAGCCGCCTGCAGATCGGCCGGGATGTCGCTGTACTCGAACTTCATGCCCTGCGAAGCCTCATCCCAGTGGATGGCCTTCATCTTCAGCAGGTCGACGACGCCCTTGAAGTTGTCTTCAGCGCCGATCGGCAGCTGCATCGGCACGGCAACCGCGCCCAGCTTGGCCTTCAGCTGGCCGACGACCTTCTGGAAGTTGGCACCGGTGCGGTCCATCTTGTTGACGAACGCGATGCGCGGCACGTGGTACTTGTTGGCCTGGCGCCACACGGTTTCCGACTGCGGCTGCACGCCACCGACGGCGCACAGGACGAAGACGGCACCGTCGAGCACGCGCAGCGAGCGCTCCACTTCGATGGTGAAGTCGACGTGCCCGGGGGTGTCGATGATGTTGAAGCGGTGCTCCGGCAGGGACTTGTCCATGCCCTTCCAGAACGCGGTGGTGGCAGCGGACTGGATCGTGATGCCACGCTCCTGCTCCTGCTCCATCCAGTCCATGGTGGCGGCGCCGTCATGCACTTCACCGATCTTGTGGCTCTTGCCGGTGTAGAACAGGATGCGCTCGGACGTGGTGGTCTTGCCGGCATCGATGTGAGCCATGATGCCGAAGTTACGGTAACGCTCGATGGGAGTGGAACGGGCCACGGGAGCCTCTCAGATTTCTTGGATTTCGGATGGCCGAACGCCGCCTTTCGGCGGCCTTCGGATTGGCGCAGTCCTTCTGGGACCGCGAGGCAGCACGCACCGAAGTGGTGCTGCCCTGCCTGTTTTACAAGGCCGTCAAACTCACCAGCGGTAGTGGGCGAATGCCTTGTTGGCTTCGGCCATGCGGTGGGTTTCTTCGCGCTTCTTGATGGCGCCGCCACGATTTTCCGAGGCGTCGATCAGTTCAGCAGCCAGCTTCTTCGGCATGGTGTTCTCACCACGCTTGCGCGCGGAGTCGATCAGCCAGCGCATGGCCAGGGCCATCTTGCGCGACGAACGCACTTCGACCGGCACCTGGTAGGTGGCACCACCGACGCGGCGCGACTTGACTTCGACCGCCGGAGCGACGTTGTCCAGAGCCTTCTGCACCAGTTCAATGGCGTTGGCGCTGCTGTTCTTCTCGGTGATCACGTCCATGGCGCCGTACACGATCTTTTCGGCGACGGACTTCTTGCCGCTCTGCATGACCATGTTGATGAAGCGGGCGATGGTTTCGCTTCCGTGCTTCGGATCGGGCAGGACGGAACGCTGCGGAGTATTACCCTTACGCGACATAGTGCTCTCTCCTTATGCCTTCGGACGCTTGGCGCCGTACTTGGAACGGGCCTGGCGACGCTTGGCAACGCCGGCGGCGTCGAGCGAGCCACGAACGGTGTGGTAACGCACACCCGGCAGGTCCTTGACGCGACCGCCGCGGATCAGGACCACGGAGTGCTCCTGCAGGTTGTGGCCTTCACCACCGATGTAGGAAATCACTTCTTCCTGGTTGGTCAGGCGGACCTTGGCAACCTTGCGCAGAGCCGAGTTCGGCTTCTTCGGGGTGGTGGTGTAGACACGGGTGCAGACGCCACGGCGCTGCGGGCACTTGTCGAGCGCCGGCGAGGCACTCTTGTAGGTGGTCGCTTGCCGCGGCTTGCGGACCAGCTGGTTGATCGTCGCCATCAGTAGGTTCTTCTGATTGGTGGCCGGAAAATCCGGCCAGAGATGCGGAAATGTTAAAGCAGGCCAAAATTCTGGCCTGCTGAGACAGACGATTGTAGCAACCTGCCAGGAAAGCAGTCAAACGCCTCCTGTCAAGCCCGTTCCTGATCCCGGAACGTTACTGGGGGGCCTCCATGTACCCCGTTCAGGTTGGCGGGGTGAACCGCAAGCGGTCCACCCTGCCCTGCACCGGTAGAGTCGACTGTCAGTCGACTCTAGATAGCAGTCGACTGACAGTCGACTCTACCCGCCCGGGTGGTCCGGCCCTGAGGCCGGACCCGTGTTTCAGTCTTCCGAGGCCTGTTCAGCTTCGGCTTCAACCACCGGTGCCTCGACCGCGGCCGGGGTGCCGGCAAGGGTCTGCATTTCCGACTCGGTGAGGCCGGAAGCGCCGCGACGGCGGTTGCTGTGGTACGCCAGGCCGGTACCGGCCGGAATCAGGCGACCCACGATGACGTTTTCCTTCAGGCCACGCAGGTTGTCCGAGGTGCCGCGGACGGCCGCTTCGGTCAGCACGCGGGTGGTTTCCTGGAACGACGCGGCCGAGATGAACGATTCGGTCGCCAGCGAGGCCTTGGTGATACCCAGCAGGACCGGAGCGAAGTGCGCCGGCAGCTCATTGCGGGCTGCAAGGCGGGCATTCTCCTCGATAACGCGCTGGCGCTCCACCTGTTCGCCGTTCAGGAACTTGCTGCTGCCCTGGTCGGTGATCTCGACCTTGCGCAGCATCTGGCGGGTGATCACCTCGATGTGCTTGTCGTTGATCTTCACGCCCTGCAGGCGGTACACGTCCTGGATTTCCTTCACCAGGTAGGCGGCCAGCGGTTCGACACCCAGCAGGCGCAGGATGTCCTGCGGGCTCGGCTCGCCGTCCACGATGGTTTCACCCTTGGTGACATGCTCGCCTTCGAACACGATGACCTGGCGGTACTTCGGGATCAGCTCTTCGTGCTCCGAACCATCGGTGTCCTTGATGATCAGGCGCTGCTTGCCCTTGGTGTCCTTGCCGAAGCTGATGATGCCCGAACGCTCGGCCAGCACCGCCGGATCCTTCGGCTTGCGCGCTTCGAACAGATCGGCCACGCGCGGCAGACCACCGGTGATGTCGCGGGTCTTCGACGCTTCCTGCGGGATCTTGGCGACCACGTCACCCACGCCGACGGCAGCGCCGTCCTGCAGGTTGACGATCGAGCGCGGCGGCAGCAGGTACTGCGCCGGCAGGTCGGTGCCCGGAATCGACAGGTCGTTGCCCTTGGCGTCGACGATGCGCACGATCGGGCGCAGGTCCTTGGCCTGGGTACCACGACGCTTCGGATCGGTGATTTCGCGCGACGCCAGGCCGGTCAGCTCGTCGGTCTTCTCGATGACGGTGATGCCGTCGACGAAGTCGATGAAGCGGATGAAGCCGGCCACTTCCGACACGATCGGGTGGTTATGCGGATCCCAGTTGGCCACGGTCTGGCCAGCCTTGATCGCATCACCGTCCTTGGACGTGATGGTTGCACCGTACGGCAGCTTGTAACGTTCACGCTCACGGCCGTGGGCATCGAGCACCGAGATTTCGCCCGAGCGCGACACTGCCACCAGCGAGCCGTTGGCATGCTCGACCGACTTGAGGTTGCTGAACTTGACCGAGCCGGTGGTCTTGACGGTGATGTTGTCGACCGCAGCAGCTCGCGACGCCGCACCACCGATGTGGAACGTACGCATGGTCAGCTGGGTACCCGGCTCACCGATGGACTGGGCGGCGATGACGCCGACCGCTTCACCGATGTTGACCAGGTGGCCACGGGCCAGGTCGCGGCCGTAGCAGCGCGAGCAGACGCCGAAGGCCGATTCGCAGGAGATGGTCGAGCGGACCTTGATGGTCTGCACGCCGGCATCTTCCAGCTTGGCAACCCAGGCTTCGTCCAGCAGGGTGTTGCGGGTGACGATCGGATCTTCGTCGTTGCCCGGCAGGAACACGTCCTCGGCAACCACGCGGCCCAGCACGCGGTCCTTCAGCGGCTCGACCACGTCGCCGCCTTCCACGATCGGGGTCATGATCAGGCCTTCGGTGGTACCGCAATCCACCTCGGTGATCACCACGTCCTGTGCCACGTCGACCAGACGACGGGTCAGGTAACCCGAGTTCGCGGTCTTCAGCGCGGTATCGGCCAGACCCTTACGGGCACCGTGGGTGGAGTTGAAGTACTCCTGCACGTTCAGGCCTTCGCGGAAGTTCGCCTTGATGGGCGTCTCGATGATCGAGCCGTCCGGGCGGGCCATCAGGCCACGCATGCCGGCCAGCTGACGGATCTGCGCCTGCGAACCACGCGCACCGGAGTCGGCCATGATGTACAGCGAGTTCATCGACTTCTGGTCGATGGTCTCACCCTTGGCATTGACCACCTTCTCGGTACCGATGGTGTCCATCATCGCCTTGGCGATGCGCTCGTTGGTGCGCGACCAGATGTCGACCACCTTGTTGTAGCGCTCGCCGGCGGTGACCAGGCCCGACTGGTACTGCTCCTGGATTTCCAGCACTTCGGCTTCGGCCTCGGTGAGGATGCCCTTCTTCTCGTCCGGGATCAGCATGTCGTCGATGCCGATCGAGACACCGGCGCGGGTCGCGTACGCGAAGCCGGTGTACATCAGCTTGTCGGCGAACACGACCGTGTCCTTCAGGCCCAGCTGGCGGTAGCTGGAGTTGATCAGGCGGCTGATGTTCTTCTTGGTCAGCTCGGTGTTGGCCAGCGCGAACGGCAGGCCTTCCGGCAGGATTTCAGCCAGCAGGGCGCGACCGATCGTGGTGTCCACGATCGAGGTCTTGTTCTGCTTGTTGCCGTCTTCGTCGGTCACCACTTCGGTGATGCGGACCTTGACGCGCGCGTGCAGTTCCACCACGCGGTTGTCGTAGGCACGCTTCACTTCGGCGATGTTGGCGAAGGCCATGCCCTCGCCCTTCTTGTTTTCCAGCGAGCGGGTCATGTAGTACAGACCCAGCACGACGTCCTGCGACGGCACGATGATCGGCTCGCCGTTGGCCGGCGACAGGATGTTGTTGGTCGACATCATCAGCGCACGCGCTTCCAGCTGGGCTTCCAGCGAGAGCGGCACGTGGACGGCCATCTGGTCACCGTCGAAGTCGGCGTTGAACGCGGTGCAGACCAGCGGGTGCAGCTGGATGGCCTTGCCTTCGATCAGCACCGGCTCGAACGCCTGGATGCCCAGTCGGTGCAGGGTCGGCGCACGGTTCAGCATCACCGGATGCTCGCGGATGACCTCTTCCAGGATGTCCCAGACTTCGGCTTCTTCGCGCTCGACCAGCTTCTTGGCGGCCTTGATGGTGGTGGCCAGGCCACGACGCTGCAGCTTGGCGAAGACGAACGGCTTGAACAGCTCGAGCGCCATCTTCTTCGGCAGGCCGCACTGGTGCAGGCGCAGGTACGGGCCGACCACGATGACCGAACGGCCCGAGTAGTCGACGCGCTTGCCGAGCAGGTTCTGGCGGAAGCGACCCTGCTTGCCCTTGATCATGTCGGCCAGCGACTTCAGCGGGCGCTTGTTGGTGCCGGTGATGGCACGGCCACGACGGCCGTTGTCCAGCAGCGCATCGACCGACTCCTGCAGCATGCGCTTTTCATTGCGCACGATGATGTCCGGCGCGCTCAGTTCGAGCAGGCGGCGCAGGCGGTTGTTGCGGTTGATGACGCGGCGGTACAGGTCGTTCAGGTCGGAGGTCGCGAAGCGGCCGCCATCCAGCGGGACCAGCGGACGCAGGTCCGGCGGCAGCACCGGCAGCACGGTCATGACCATCCATTCCGGACGGTTGCCCGATTCCAGGAAGGCTTCGATCAGCTTGATGCGCTTGGTGAGGCGCTTGAGCTTGGTTTCCGAACCGGTAGCGGCGATTTCCTCGCGCAGGCGGGTCATTTCCGACTGCAGGTCGATCGTGCGCAGCAGTTCGTACACGGCCTCGGCGCCCATCGCGGCGTCGAAGTCGTCACCGTGCTCCTGGCGGGCCTGCAGGTACTGCTCCTCGGTCAGCAGCTGGCGGCGCTCCAGGGCGGTCAGGCCCGGCTCGGTCACCACGTAGGCTTCGAAGTACAGCACGCGCTCGATGTCGCGCAGGGTCATGTCCAGCATCAGGCCGATGCGCGACGGCAGCGACTTCAGGAACCAGATGTGCGCGACCGGCGAGGCCAGGTCGATGTGGCCCATGCGCTCGCGGCGCACCTTGGCCAGGGTCACTTCGGTACCGCACTTTTCGCAGACCACGCCGCGGTGCTTCATGCGCTTGTACTTGCCGCACAGGCACTCGTAGTCCTTCACCGGGCCGAAGATGGCGGCACAGAACAGGCCGTCGCGTTCCGGCTTGAAGGTACGGTAGTTGATGGTTTCCGGCTTCTTCACTTCGCCGAAGGACCACGAACGGATCAGGTCCGGCGAAGCCAGCGCGATCTTGATCGCGTCGAAGTCCAGCGTCTGGCGCTGCTGGTTGAAGAGGTTGAGCAGGTCTTTCATGGTGTTCTCCAGAAGGAGGAATGCTGTGTCGATGGGCTTTCAGTTCACTGCCAGCGGCGCGGCGGCGTTGACCGCCGCGCCGGCATGGATCAGTTGTCTTCCAGTTCCATGTTGATGGCCAGCGAGCGGATTTCCTTCACGAGCACGTTGAAGGATTCCGGCATGCCCGCGACCATCTCGTGCTCACCGTCGACGATGTTCTTGTACATCTGGTTGCGGCCCTGCACGTCATCGGACTTCACCGTCAGCATTTCCTGCAGGGTGTAGGCCGCGCCGTAGGCTTCCAGCGCCCAGACTTCCATTTCACCGAAGCGCTGGCCGCCGAACTGCGCCTTGCCGCCCAGCGGCTGCTGGGTGACGAGCGAGTACGGACCGGTCGAACGGGCGTGCATCTTGTCGTCGACCAGGTGGTTCAGCTTCAGGTAGTGCATGTAACCGACGGTGGTGTGGCGATCGAACGCTTCACCGGTGCGGCCGTCGTACAGCTGGGTCTGGCCACTGCTCGGCAGGTCGGCCAGTTCCAGCATGCGCTTGATTTCCGCTTCGGTGGCACCGTCGAACACCGGGGTGGCCATCGGCACGCCGTCGGTGAGGTTACGGGCCAGGCGCAGCAGCTCCTCGTCGCTGAACTGCGACAGGTCGACGCGGTTGGCCACGTTGGTGTCGTCGTGGTTGTAGATGTCGTCCAGGAACTTGCGCAGGTCGGCAACGGCGGCCTGGGCTTCCATCATCGCCTGGATCTTGCGGCCCAGGCCCTTGGCCGCCCAGCCCAGGTGCACTTCCAGGATCTGGCCGATGTTCATACGCGACGGCACGCCCAGCGGGTTCAGCACGATGTCCACGGTTTCGCCCGAGGCCATGTACGGCATGTCCTCGACCGGCACCACGTTGGAGACCACACCCTTGTTGCCGTGGCGGCCTGCCATCTTGTCGCCCGGCTGGATGCGGCGCTTCACGGCCAGGAACACCTTGACCATCTTCAGCACGCCCGGGGCGAGGTCGTCACCGGCGGTGATCTTGCCGCGCTTGTCGGCGAAGCGACGCTCGAATTCCTTCTCGTGCGCCTGGATCTGCTTCTGCGCGCGCTCGATGGCTTCCGAAGCGTCCTCGTCCTTCATGCGCAGGGCGAACCAGTCAGCCTTCTTCAGGCCGTCCAGGAAGGCGTCGGTGATCACGTCACCCTTCTTCAGGCCAGCGCCACCGTTGACCACCTTGCCCACGATCTGCGAACGCAGACGCATGTAGATGGCGGCTTCCAGGATGCGGAACTGGTCGTCGAAGTCCTTCTTGACGCGCTTGATTTCAGACTCTTCGATCTGGCGGGCGCGCTTGTCCTTCTCGATGCCGTCGCGGGTGAAGACCTGCACGTCGATGACGGTGCCGTCCATGCCCGGCGGAACGCGCAGCGAGCTGTCCTTAACGTCCGAAGCCTTCTCGCCGAAGATCGCGCGCAGCAGCTTCTCTTCCGGGGTCAGCTGGCTTTCGCCCTTCGGGGTGACCTTGCCGACCATGATGTCGCCGGCGCGAACTTCCGCACCGATGTACACCACGCCGCTCTCGTCCAGGCGGTTCAGCGCCTGCTCGGAGACGTTCGGGATGTCGGCGGAGATTTCCTCCGGCCCCAGCTTGGTGTCACGCGCGACGCAGGTCAGCTCTTCGATGTGGATCGTGGTGTAACGATCCTCTTCCACCACGCGCTCGGAGAGCAGGATGGAGTCTTCGAAGTTGTAGCCGTTCCACGGCATGAACGCGATCAGCATGTTCTGGCCCAGGGCCAGTTCGCCGATGTCGGTGGACGGACCGTCGGCCAGCACGTCGCCGCGGGCGATGACGTCACCCACCTGGACCAGCGGACGCTGGTTGATGCAGGTGTTCTGGTTCGAACGGGTGTACTTGACCAGGTTGTAGATGTCCACGCCTGCATCGGTAGCGCCAACGATCTCTTCCTCGTTGACCTTGACCACGATGCGGGCCGCGTCGATCTGCACGATCTCGCCACCACGGCGGGCGTTCACGGTCACACCGGAGTCACGCGCCACGGCGCGCTCGATGCCGGTACCGACCAGCGGCTTCTGCGCACGCAGGGTCGGCACCGCCTGACGCTGCATGTTGGCGCCCATCAGTGCGCGGTTCGCGTCATCGTGCTCCAGGAACGGAACCAGCGCGGCCGCGATCGACACGGTCTGCATCGGCGAGACGTCCATGAAGTGGACTTCCGCCGGCGGCTTCAGCAGCGATTCGCCCTGGAAGCGGCACGGAACGAACTGCTCGGTCAGGGTGCCCTTGGCGTCGGTCAGCGCGTTGGCCTGCGCAATGACGTACTCGTTTTCTTCAATCGCCGACAGGAACTCGACTTCGTCATAGACCTTGCCGTCCACGACCTTGCGGTACGGAGTCTCAAGGAAACCGTACTGGTTGGTGCGGGCGTACACGGCCAGCGAATTGATCAGGCCGATGTTCGGGCCTTCCGGGGTTTCGATGGTGCAGACGCGGCCGTAATGGGTCGGGTGCACGTCGCGCACTTCGAAGCCGGCGCGCTCACGGGTCAGGCCGCCCGGGCCCAGGGCCGAGACGCGACGCTTGTGGGTCACTTCCGACAGCGGGTTGTTCTGGTCCATGAACTGCGACAGCTGCGAGGAGCCGAAGAACTCCTTGATGGCAGCGGCAACCGGCTTGGCGTTGATCAGCTCCTGCGGGGTCAGGCCTTCGGACTCGGCCATCGACAGGCGCTCCTTGACCGCGCGCTCGACGCGGACCAGGCCGACGCGGAACACGTTTTCGGCCATTTCGCCGACCGAACGCACGCGACGGTTGCCCAGGTGGTCGATATCGTCGACCACGCCGCGACCGTTGCGGATCTCGGTCAGGACCTTGATCACGTCCAGGATGTCGGAGCTGTCGCCGTGGGCGGCGACCAGGCGCTTGGACTCTTCGTCGTTGCGCTCACCGAAGTACTTGCTGTCGTACAGCACGGCTTCGCCGGTGGTTTCCTTGCGGCCCACGCGACGGTTGAACTTCATGCGGCCGACCGCGGACAGGTCGTAGCGCTCGAAGGTGAAGAACAGGTTGTGGAACAGGTTCTGCGCAGCGTCCTTGGTCGGCGGCTCGCCCGGACGCATCATGCGGTAGATCTCGACCAGGGCTTCCAGCTGGGTCTTGGTCGGGTCGATGCGCAGGGTGTTGGACAGGTACGGGCCACGATCCAGATCGTTCACCCACAGGGTGCCCACGGCATCCACACCGGCCTTGCGGAAGGCCTGCAGCTGCTCGTCGGTGATCTCGTCATTGGCCTGGGCCAGCAGTTCGCCGGTCGAGGCGTCAACCACGTCGTGCGACAGGATGCGGCCGACGATGTAGTCGTCCGGCACGGCCAGGGCGGCGATGCCCGAGGCTTCCAGCTGCTTGATGTGGCGCGCGGTGATGCGCTTGCCGGCTTCCACGATGACCTTGTCGCCGTCGGCGAGGTCGAAGCCCAGGGTTTCGCCACGCAGGCGCTCCGGCACCAGCTCCAGCTGGACGCCTTCATCCGGGTTGATGTGGAAGGTGTTGATCTCGAAGAACTCGGCCAGCATCTCTTCGTTGCTGTAGCCGAGCGCGCGCAGCAGGATCGACACCGGCAGCTTGCGGCGACGGTCGATACGGGTGAACAGCGCGTCCTTCGGGTCGAACTCGAAGTCTAGCCAGGAGCCGCGGTAAGGAATGATGCGGGCGCTGTACAGCAGCTTGCCCGAGCTGTGGGTCTTGCCACGGTCGTGGTCGAAGAACACGCCCGGCGAGCGGTGCAGCTGCGAGACGATGACGCGCTCGGTGCCGTTGACGATGAAGGTGCCGTTCTCGGTCATCAGCGGGATTTCGCCCAGATAGACCTCCTGCTCCTTCACGTACTTGATGGCCTTGGTCGACGACTCACGGTCGTAGATCACCAGGCGCACGGTCACGCGCAGCGGGGCGCCGTAGCTCATGCCACGCTGGCGGCACTCGCGCTCGTCGAAGACCGGTTCGCCCAGCTTGTAGCCGACGTATTCCAGGGCAGCGTTGCCGCTGTAGCTGGCGATCGGGAAGACCGACTTCAGCGCAGCGTGCAGGCCGTGGTCCGTGCGCTTGGCCGGATCGACGTTTTCCTGCAGGAATTCACGATAGGAATCCACCTGGATGGCGAGCAGGAACGGCACTTCGAGAATCGAGCGCTGCTTGCCGAAATCCTTGCGGATACGCTTTTTTTCGGTGAACGAATAGGACGTCATGAGGTCTTCCACCTTGTTGTGCGGATCGTGCGCCCACGATCCGAAGGGAACTTGAAATTGTCAGTTGGAAGTCGCTGGTATTGCCGGCACCAGCACGCCTTCTCCCGCTACTTCCAACTGCCAACTCGTCTGCTACCACGCCCCTGCTGCCGCGCACTGCGCTGGCCGGCGGGGTTTGACTGCAGCCCGTGTTGGGCTTTTTGCTGCATTTGAAACGGTAGAGTCGACTGTTAGTCGACTTCCTTCACAGCAGTCGACCAACAGTCGACTCTACCGACACCGCAACAACGACCAAAGGCCGGGGGCTTACGCCCCCAGCCTTGGCTGCATCGCCGTGAATCGGTGACGATGCAAGGTAACTGCTTACTTGACTTCGACAGTCGCGCCAGCAGCTTCCAGGTCCTTCTTCATCTTCTCGGCGTCTTCCTTCGAAGCGCCTTCCTTCAGGACGCCACCGGCTTCGGCCAGGTCCTTCGCTTCCTTCAGGCCCAGGCCGGTGATGGCGCGGACGGCCTTGATGACTTCGACCTTCTTGTCGCCGGCCGACTTCAGGGTGACGGTGAACTCGGTCTGCTCTTCAACAGCAGCGGCCGGGCCAGCGGCAGCAGCCACGGCAACCGGAGCAGCGGCGGAGACGCCGAACTTCTCTTCGATGGCCTTGACCAGCTCCATCACTTCCATCAGGGACTTCTCGGCGATGGCGTCGACGATCTGTTCGTTGGTAAGGGACATGATTAATACCTTTGGATGATTTTCTGGGTTGAGGTTCCGTCAGGAACCACGGTAAGTCGAAACTCAGGCGGTCTCGGCGGCCGGTTCGGCAGCGTCGGCGGCGACGTCGCCACCACCCTGCTTCTCGCCAACGGCCTTGATGGCGCGGGCAAACATCGTGACCGGCTCGGTCAGGACGCGGGCCAGCATGGCCAGGGCCTGGTCGCGGGTCGGCAGCGAGGCCAGCACGTCGACGTGGCTTGCCGGGAACACTTCGCCACCGATGGCGACGACCTTAGCCTTCAGCTTGTCGTTGCCCTTGGCGGCTTCCTTGATCAGGCGACCGGCAGCGCCGGGCTCCTCGAGCGAGAACGCGTACAGCAGCGGACCAACCATCTGGTCCTGGGCGACTGCGAACTCGGTGCCTTCAACGGCGCGCGAAGCCAGGGTGTTCTTGACAACCTTCAAGAAAACACCGGTTTCACGAGCCTGCTTGCGCATCGCGGTCATCTGGGCGACCGTGGTGCCAGCGTATTCGGCTGCGATCAAGGAGTGGGCCTTGGCGGCGACGTCTGCCAGCTCGGCGACTACTTCTTGCTTCTGGGACAGATTGAGAGCCATTGCACTCCTCCTATTGAACTCCGCTTACGGCTCCTGCCGTGTGCGGTCCTGTGCGGCATCCGTCCTGGACGCCGGGAACATCGGGATGATGTTCCGGGGGTGGGCCGTTCCAGACCTGGAGGCAATCAGGGAAATCCCAGACGTGCGTGAACCAGAAAAACTCCAGAAGGGCACCATCTACGCAGGGTGATTCCGGGGAATCGATTAAGCGCTCATGACTGCTCCGGCGGCGACTCCTTGCCAGATCGAGCTTCCGTGCCCGTCGCCGGTATTGCCACGACCGCGCCTGCGGTCTTTGACGGCTACCGCGGGCGATGCACTGCCAACGATGCCTTCAAATGTCACGGTCACGGCACCGAAGGTACCGTGACCGCTTGAAACAATTACTTCAGGGTCAGCGACGACTGGTCGACGGTGACGCCCGGGCCCATCGTCGAGCTGACCGAAACCTTCTGCAGGTAGGTGCCCTTCGAGGTGGCCGGCTTGGCCTTGATCAGGTCAAGCAGCAGCGCGGTCAGGTTCGACTTCAGCGCGTCTTCGGCGAAGTCGGCCTTGCCGATGGTGCAGTGGATGATGCCGGCCTTGTCGGTGCGGTAACGGACCTGACCCGACTTGGCGTTCTTCACGGCTTCACCCGGGTTCGGGGAAACGGTGCCGACCTTCGGGTTCGGCATCAGGCCGCGCGGACCCAGCACGGTGCCCAGCTTACCGACGACGCGCATGGCGTCCGGGGTCGCGATGACGACGTCGTAGTTCAGATCGCCGGCCTGCATCTTCTCGGCCAGATCATCCATACCGACGGCTTCGGCGCCAGCGGCCAGGGCTTCATCAGCCTTGGCACCGGCCGGAGCGAACACGGCGACGCGGACCGACTTGCCGGTACCGGCCGGCAGCACGGTGGAGCCACGAACCTGCTGGTCGGACTTCTTCGCATCGACGCCCAGGCGCACAGCGACGTCGATCGACTCGACGAACTTGGCCTTGGTGGCGCTCTTCAGGATGTTGATCGCGTCCTCGAAGGCGTATGCCTTGCCCGGAACGACGGCGGCCTTGATGGCCTTCTCACGCTTGGTCTGTGCCATCTTATTAACCCTCCACCACGAGGCCCATGGAACGGGCAGAGCCAGCGATGGTACGCACGGCGGCGTCCAGATCGGCGGCAGTCAGATCCGGTTCCTTCGCCTTGGCGATCTCTTCCAGCTGCTTACGGGTGACCTTGCCGACCTTCTCGGTGTTCGGGCGCTTGGAGCCCGACGAGATGCCAGCGGCCTTCTTCAGCAGGGTGGTGGCCGGGGTGCTCTTGGTGATGAAGGTGAACGTACGGTCCGAGTAGGCCGTGATGATCACCGGAACCGGCAGACCCGGCTCGAGCTTCTGCGTGGCAGCGTTGAACGCCTTGCAGAATTCCATGATGTTCAGACCGCGCTGACCCAGCGCAGGACCGACCGGCGGCGAGGGGTTGGCCTGACCGGCCTTCACCTGCAGCTTGATGTAACCGACAACTTTCTTTGCCATGTGAGTACTCTCCGGGTGCTAGCGCCTTTCGACAACAGGCTCCCCATCGGACCGGGAATCACGCGTCCCGGCATCGCGTTTTGAAATCATGCTGAAGGCCACCTTGCGGCGGCCTCGTCCTGCTGGCTTCCCAGCGGGGAGCCGCGCACTATATCAGGTTTTTTCTTCACATGCCTGAAGCAGCATATAAACGGACGAAACCGGGCAAGGCCCGGTTCCTGGTTCCATAGAGTCGAGCTTGCTCGACCGATCAGCAAAGTCGAGCAAGCTCGACTCTACAGCTGGATCAGACGGCCTTTTCGACCTGGCCGAACTCGAGTTCGACCGGAGTGGCACGACCGAAGATCAGCACCGAGACGCGCAGACGGCTCTTCTCGTAGTTGACCTCTTCGACGACGCCATTGAAATCGTTGAACGGGCCGTCGGTGACGCGGACCATCTGGCCCGGCTCGAACAGCACCTTCGGACGCGGCTTCTCGACACCTTCCTGAACGCGGTTCAGGATGGCTTCGGCCTCGGAATCGGCAATCGGCAGCGGACGGTCGGCGGTGCCGCCGATGAAGCCCATCACGCGCGGGGTTTCCTTGACCAGGTGCCAGCTTTCGTTGTCGATGCGCGGAATACCGGCTTCTTCGTGGGTCTCGATCTGGACCAGCACGTAACCCGGGAAAAACTTGCGCTCGGAGCGGCGCTTCTGGCCAGCGCGCATCTCGACCACTTCTTCGGTCGGGACCAGGACATCGCCGAAGCGCTCTTCCATGCCGTCACGGACGATGCGATCGCGCAGAGCCTGCGCCACCGACTTCTCGAAGCCCGAATAGGCGTGAACGACGTACCAACGCTTCATGCAATTCTCCTTAGCGGCTCAGGAACAACTGAACCAGCCACTGAATGACGTAATCGAACCCACCCAGCAACAGACTGAGAATGGTCACCACCACCATCACGACCCAGGTCATGCGGATGGCTTCCTGGCGCGTCGGCCAGACCACCTTGCGCAGTTCGAAGCGCGACTCGGAGAGGAATTCGCGGGTGTCGCGCCCCTTGCCGGTCAGCATGAACACGCCGATACCGCCAACCAGACCGACCACGACCGCCAACGCACGCAGCTGACCCGCCCACGCACCCAGCTGGGTGGCGCGACCGGAGTCGGCGGAGAACCAGAACCAGACGAACAGACCGGCCAGCACCAGCAGCGATGCGGCGACGTACTTGACGATATCCCCGCCGTTGGCGGAGTTGTCCTTGGAATGTTCGATCTTGCTATTCATCCGGCTGTGTCTGCTTTAGCGGCCCAGGCCGCTGGATAAGGTGGGCAGATGGCACGCCAGGAGGGACTCGAACCCCCAACCTGCGGTTTTGGAGACCGCTGCTCTGCCAATTGAGCTACTGGCGTACGTGTTGAAACTTGCCTTCCCTTAGACGGCGAAGGCGGACCGAGGTTCCCGGCCCGCCATTCGCGTAACCGGCGGCGCTATGCAACCACCGGCACTGCAGGCTTACTCGATGATCTTCGAGACCACGCCGGCGCCGACGGTACGGCCGCCTTCGCGGATGGCGAAGCGCAGGCCTTCGTCCATTGCCACCGGGTTGATCAGGGTGACGACCATCTTGACGTTGTCACCCGGCATCACCATTTC
>NZ_JCAFTW010000025.1:0-16731 GCF_059370655.1 Stenotrophomonas sp. YJH_SMC_133
CCGGCGGCGTCGTCCTTGGCGCTGTTGATGCGCGAACCGGAGGACAGGCGCTGGATGGTGGTGGCCAGCGAGCTGCCGCTGGTGCTCAGGTTACGCTGAGCATTCAACGACATCGTATTGGTGTTGATGACTTGTGCCATGAGGAGAGGTCCTTGAGCGGTTGCACGTGAGTTGGGTTAGACGCCCCCGACGTGCCCCGGGGGCGGCTCATGTCAGCGCTGCAACAGGCTGAGCACGTTCTGCGGTACCTGGTTGGCCTGGGCCAGCATGGCCGTACCGGCCTGCTGCAGGATCTGGGTGCGGGTCAGTTCGGCGGTTTCCTTGGCGAAGTCGGTATCGCGGATGCGGCTGCGCGATGCGGACAGGTTCTCCGAGGAGGTCTGCAGGTTGGCCACCACCGAGGTGAAACGGTTCTGGATCGCGCCGAGGTCGGCGCGCACGCTGTTGACCGACTCGAGGGCCTTGTCGACGATCGACAGCGCCTTCTGCGCACCTTCGGCGGTGGTGACGTTCAGGTCCTTGACGAAGTTGGCCGTGGCGCCGGTCAGCAGACCGCCGTTGGTGCTGGTTTCGGTCAGGCCCAGGCCGGCGATGGTCGCGGCGGTGGCGCCGGCCGGCGGGGTTGCGGCACTGACGCCCAGGGTGAAGGTCTGGCCGTCCTTGACCGAGGCCAGGCTGATCACACCGGCATTGACCGAGGCCATGACGCCGGTTTCGCCCAGCTTGTTGTTGATCGCGGCAGAGGTGGCCGAAGTGATCGATTCGCCCGCCTTCACGGTGAAGTCGTTGATGGTGACCGTGGTGGCGGTGCCGCCCGGCGGGGTCACCGAGATCTGCAGGCCGGAGTAGGTGGTGTCGGCGGTGGCCTTGTCGGCGGCGGCCAGGCTGGTGCCGGTGTAGCCGTTGGCGAAGGTTGCCGCGCCCAGCGAATCAGCCTTGGCGTTGACCACGCTGTTGATGGCGATGGCCTGGCCGGCGTTGGCGCCGACCTGGAACAGCTGGCTGGTGAAGGAGCCGTCCAGCAGCTTGGTGCCATTGAAGTCAGCCTGCTTGGCCACGCGGTCGACTTCCGAGACCAGCTGGGTCACTTCAGCCTGCAGGGCCTTGCGGTCGCTGGCCGAGTTGGTGGCGTTGGAGGACTGCACGGCCAGTTCACGGATGCGCTGCAGGTTGTTGCCGACTTCGCTCAGCGAACCCTCGGCGACCTGGGCCAGCGAGATACCGTCGTTGGCGTTGCGGATGGCCACGTCCAGACCGCGGATCTGGGTGGTGAAGCGCTCGCTGATGGCCAGGCCGGCCGCGTCGTCCTTCGCGCTGTTGATGCGCAGGCCGGACGAGAGGCGCTGGATGGTGGTAGCGAGCGAGCTGCCGCTGGTGCTCAGGTTGCGCTGAGCGTTGAGCGACATCGTATTGGTGTTGATTACCTGTGCCATGGGGTCGTCTCCTCTTATATGGAACCCGTTGGTGAATGAAACGAAGCGCCGCCTGTTTTTTTGTGTGGCTGTGTGCTTCGCTGTTGCCAAATGAATAACGGCGCTTTGTCAACAACCTTTAGCCGTGAATTCCGTCGATGCTGCAATTCGGTGCCGGAGGCTGTTTTTCCCGGGTTTTCCAGCCCTGGCTGGGCGTGAAGGCGACCCCGGAAAGGGCGGTTGGGCATGCCCAACCAGCGCTGATGAAGGTATCGGCGGGGCAGGGCCGGGCTTGATGGGCAATCACGGAAAATGCGTGCAGCACGTTTCCGGTAGCGCCAGCCCACGCCCGGCGAGCGCGACGGAACGGGCACGCAGAAACGAAAAAGGCCGCGATGCAGGGCATCGCGGCCTTTCAGGGGTGACGCAGGAGATGCGTCAGCGGATCTTGTTGAACAACGACATCGACTGCATCTGCGAGAAGATCGTCTGTGCCGCCTGCAGCGCGGTGCTCTGCAGCTGGTACTGGCTCAGTGCATCGGCATAGTCCAGGTCACGCATCTGCGACAGCGTGGTCTTCAGGGTCACGCTGTTGGCTTCACGCATGTCGGCGGCATTGTCCAGTGCCTTCAGCTGCGCACCGCCGGCCGCGCGCGAATCGATCATCCGTTCCGACGCACGGGCCACATCGCGCAGGGCGCTCTGCAGTTCGTTCTGCTGCGCGCTCATCTTGGCGGTGGTGCCGGTGTCGGCATCAAGCGCGGCAATCAGCTTGTCCATGGTGTCGAAGATGTCGCGGCTGGTGGCCGGCTTCACGTTGAAGCTGTCACCGGCAGCGGGTGCGCCGGTGATCTGCAGGCGGACACCGTTGACTTCCACGTTGTCACCGGCCTTGAACGTGCCGGTGCCGGTCACGTTGCCAGCGCCGTCCAGTACCTGGTACTGGTCGGCGGCGGTGAAGCGGATGCTGAAGGACTGGCCGTTCCAGCTGTCGCTGCCATCGCGGGTGATGTTGGTCAGCACGCCGTTGCCGGTATTGCCGGCCGCGGCAACACCATCGACGAAGCCGTCGCCGGTAGGAATGCGCATGAAGATCTCGCTGCCGGGCAGGGCATCCCGCACATAGGTATCGGGGCCGACTTCAATCTGGCGCTGGGTCTGGTCGCCACGGTAGACCACCTTGCCATTGATCTTGGCGAACGGCGGATCGCCATCGTTGGTGCCGCCGAACACGTAGCGGCCGGTGCCGTCGTCGGCGTTGGCCAGCGACAACAGGCCCTCGCGGATCTGGTTCAGTTCGGTGATCAGCGTTTTCTTGTCGGCGGCGCCCAGCGCCGGATTGCTGGCCTGGATGGTCAGGTCGTTGACGCGCGCCATCAGGTCGTTGACCTGGGCCAGGGTGTTTTCCTGTACGCCCAGTCGGTTCTGCACGTTGCCGGCATTCAGTTTCATCCGGTCCAGTGCGGCCAGGCTGCGGTCAAGCCCGACCGCCGCACCAGCGGCAACCGGATCGTCCTTGGCGCTGACGATCTTGCTGCCGGTGGCGATCTGCTGCTCCAGGTGGCTGAGCTTGGCCTGCTTGGCCATCATCAGCGACACGGACTGGTTGAACATCATGCTTGTGGAGATACGGCTGCTCATCGACGGACGGCTCCCAGGATGGTCTGGAACATGCTGTCGGCGGTGGAGATCAGCTGCGAGGCTGCCTGGTAGGCCTGTTGCAGGCGAAGCATGTCGGCCGCCTCTTCGTCCAGATTGACGCCGGATACTTCATCGCGTGCTTCCTGCGCCTTGTCATTGATCACCAGCTGCGCTTCCAGCGAATACTCGGCCGAGCGGGCGGCTGCACCGACCTGGGTGGTCAGGCCCCCCAGGGCGCCGTTGAGGGTGACCGTGCCGCTGTTGAATGCCTTGGCGCTCTCCACCTTGGACAGCCTGGAGGCGTTGCTGTTGTCCGACGAGCCCGCCGGAGTCGGGGTGATGTTGAAGGTGTCGCCGACCTTCGGCGCACCGTCCAGCACGAAGCTCCAGCCATTGGCACTGATGGTCTGGCCGGGCGTGTAGGTCTGCGGCGGGCCCCCATCGATGGTGTAGGTGGTGGCCGAGGTGAACACGATCGCGGCCGGATTGCGCAGGTTGGCGTTGGTCGAATCGCTGACGGTGACACCGCTCAGCTTGCCGGTGCCCGTGTTGGACGTCGCCGCCGCGCCCTTCACTGCCGCAGCAGCGGCGATGCGCGAGGGATCGGTGACCGCCACTTCCATGCTGCCCGCCACGCCTGCGGTCGGCTGCAGCAGGAAGCGGTCGTTGGCCGCCGGGGTACCGCCGACCACCAGCTTGACGCCGTTGATCACCAGTGGATCGGCGGCCGTACCGGTGCCGGTCAGCGGAACGTTCGCACCGGTGTCGGCACGACTGGCCTTCCAGTTGGTGCCATCGAACTGCAGCACCACGTTCTGCGCGTCCAGCTTGCCGAGGTCGCCGTAACTGGCGCTGAGGCTGGCGGTGCCGGTGTTGGCATTGTTGGCGGTGACGCGTGGATTGCCGATGTTGAAGAAGTCACCCCCCAGCTGGCCATACAGGTCCACGCCCTGGTGATGCACCTGGTTGAAGCTCTCGGCCAGGCCTACCGCCAGCTTGCCCAGTTCGGCCTGGGCAGGCGTCAGCACGGTGTCGCGGAATTCCAGCAGGCCGCCGATCTGGCCACCGACCGCCTTCGGGTCGAGGCGGATGGTGTTGCCCTGCGTTTCCAGCGCCAGCTGC
Source organism: Stenotrophomonas sp. YJH_SMC_133 (assembly GCF_059370655.1). Lineage (NCBI taxonomy): Bacteria > Pseudomonadati > Pseudomonadota > Gammaproteobacteria > Lysobacterales > Lysobacteraceae > Stenotrophomonas > Stenotrophomonas sp. YJH_SMC_133. The sequence goes on from NZ_JCAFTW010000025.1 coordinate 4,176, forward strand.
AGGCGCTCGGGCTGGTACGGGTCGGCCACGGTGGTGACCTTGGTCGCCGTGGTGCCCACCACCAGTGCGTTGCCGCCGGCGGTGTAGACATTCATGATGCCGCCGTCCTGGATCACCGCCGTGCCACCGGTGTAGCCGATCAGCTGGGTGATCAGCTGATCGCGGCGGTCGAGCAGGTCCGGTGCGGCGGTAGCGATGTTGGTGCCGATCGCACCGTTGATCTGCGCGATCTCCTGCGCCAGCCGGTTGACCTCGGTGGCACCGGCCAGCAGGCCGTTGTTGACCTCGCTGTTGAGGTTGTTCAGGTGCGTGTTGAGCTGCACGAAGCGGTTGGCCAGCGCCTTGCCACCATCCAGCATGTTCTGGCGGTCGGCGGTGCCGGCGGCATTGGAGGACAGGCCGCTGACCGAATCGAAGAACTTCGACCAGACGCCGGACACGTTGGTTGCCGCGTCGGAGAACAACGAATTGACCCGGTCGGCCATGCCGGAGAGCTGCTTCAGGCGCGCCAGCTCGCCGCTGCTGTCGAGCAGGCGCGAGATCGCCAGCTGGTCGGCGGTACGGCGGATGTCGGTGATGCGGGTGCCGTTGCCGACCGTGCCGTAGCCGTAGTTCTGGGGATCAGCGGTGGCGAAGTTGACCTTCTGCCGGCTGTAGCCCGGGGTATTGAGGTTGGCCACGTTGTGGCTGGTGGTCGCCAACGCACGCTGGAAGGCGAGCAGGGCACCGGTACCGGTGGAAAGTACGCTGGACATGGGGTTCCTCAACGACGGGTGATACCCAGCGCCGCGGTTGCGGTGCTGGCGAAGGTCTGGCCAAGGCGCGAGCCGGCATCGGCCACGGCGCTGACGGCGCGCTCGATGGTCGGTCCGCCGGCGATCGCGGCGATCTTGGCCGCGTAGCGCGGGTCGGTGGCATAGCCGGCGCGCTGCAGGCCACGGGCGAAGCCCTGCACGTCGGTGCCGGCCTGCAGGGCCTGCTGGTAGCGCGGGCTGGTCTTCAGCAGGCGCACGTAGTCGGCAAAGCTCTCGGCCGGCGAACTGTAGGCACGGAAGCTGGCGGTCTCGTTGCGGCGCACGCCATCGACGTACTCGTGGGTGCCGGCCACGGCGCGCTGGCCGTTCCAGCCATTGGCCTTGATGCCGAACAGGTTGTGCGAGGTGCTGCCGTCGGCATGCTTGATGTGGCGCTTGCCCCAGCCGGTTTCCAGCGCCGCCTGGGCGACCAGGGCGCGGGCATCCACGCCCAGTTCCTTGGCCGCACGCTGCGCGTGCTGCCAGATGCTGGCGACGAAGCCTTCCGGGGTGTGCTCGCCCAGCTGCGCGACGGCGGTACGGGTCGCCATTGCATCGGCCGGGCTGATGGCCGTGCCGCGGTTGCTGGCGGTGGCCGCCCACTGGTCGCTGTTGGCAGCCCAGTCCTCGCCTTGCAGGCCGCCGATGTACGGATCTTCGGTACCCAGCGAGCGGTGCATGCTGCTGCTTTCGCGCCCGGCGATCAGGTCCAGCGCCTGTTCCATCGGTGCAACCGCCGCGTGTGCGCCGGACTGGGCGCCGGCGGCCATCTGCTGCAGCAAATGCACGGCCTGGCTGCCGTCTTCCAGCGGCAGCGACGGTGCCGGCTTGGCCGGTGCATTGAGCTGATAGGCACGGCTGGCCTTGGCCGGGTCCACGCGGGTATCCAGCGCCGGGCCATCGGCGGCCTGGCCGGACAGCTGCCGGCTGATCATGCCGGACAGGCCCAGGCCTTTGCCGCGGGTCATCGCCTCGGCAATCTTCTGGTCGTACATCTCGCGGAACATCTTGTTTTCGCCGGGGAACAGCGAGTCGCCGAAGCTGGCGTCACGCATGCTCTTGACCAGCATCTGCGCGAACTGGCCTTCCAGCTGGCGCGCGACCTTGTCGATCTTCGCCGGATCGTTCTGTTGTGCCGGGTGCAGATCGAATGCGGGATTGATGCGCATATCAGATCACCTCGAGCTCGGCACTCAATGCGCCGGCCTGCTTCAGGGCTTCCAGGATCGCGATGAGATCGCCTGGTGCTGCGCCCACGGCGTTCACCGCGTGCACGATCTCGTCCAGGGTGGTGCCGCCGCTGAACTTGAACATGCGGCTGCCGTCGTTGGTGGCGGTGATGGTCGACTGCGGGCTGGCTACGGTACGGCCGCCGGACAGCGCATTGGGCTGGCTGACGTTGGTGTTTTCCTGGATGGTCACGGTCAGCGAACCGTGCGAGATCGCGGCAGGTCCCACGCGCACCTGCTGGCCGATGACCACGGTGCCGGTACGCGAATTGACCACCACCTTGGCCGGAGCGCTGCCCGGGGTCAGTTCCAGGTTCTCGATGCGCGCCAGCAGGCCGATGCGTGCGCCCGGATCGCTCGGCGCGGTAACCGCCACGGTCACGCCGTCGACCGCACGCGCCGCACCGTCGCCGAACGCATTGTTGAGCGCAGCGACCATGCGCGAGACCGTGGTGAAGTCATTGTTGTGGAGGTTCAGGGTGATCTCGCCGCCATTGGCCAGCGGGTCGGGCAGGGCACGCTCCACGGTGGCGCCATTGGGAATGCGGCCGACGCTGGGCACGTTCACCGAAACCCGCGAGCCATCCTTGCCCTGCGCACCGAAGCCACCCACGATCAGGTTGCCCTGGGCGATGGCATAGATCTGGCCATCGGCGCCCCGCAGCGGGGCCATCAGCAGCGAACCGCCGCGCAGCGACACCGCGTTGCCGATCGAGGACACGGTGATGTCGATCGGCTGGCCCGGCTTGGCGAACGGCGGCAGTTCAGCGTGGATCGCCACCGCCGCCACGTTCTTCAGCTGCGGATTGACGTTCGGCGGAACATTCACGCCCAGCTCGCCGAGCAGGTTCTTCAGGCTCTGCACGGTGAACGGCGCCTGGCTGGTGCGGTCGCCGCTGCCGTCCAGGCCCACCACCAGACCGTAGCCCACCAGCGCATTGCCACGCACGCCACCGACCTGGGCCAGGTCCTTGATGCGTTCGGCGCTGGCCGGGGCCACCACGGCGAAGACCATGAACACGCCATAACAGAGCGACGTCATGCGTCGCTGCCAGGAAGAAGAGGAGAAGAGTTTCATGGCCATACTCAGAACGGCGTCAGGCCGGAGTTGAAGAAGCGGCTCAGCCAGCCCATCGCGTTGGACTGCGCGACCGGGCCGCGGCCGCCGTAGACGATGCGGGCTTCGGCCACGCGGCTGGACGGAATGGTGTTGTCCTGGCTGATGTCGCCCGGGCGCACGATGCCCTGCACCTGCACCAGTTCATCGCCTTGGTTCAGGCGCAGGTTCTTCTGCCCCTGTACCACCAGGTTGCCGTTGGGCAGGCGCTGGATCACCGTCACCGTGACGCTGCCCTGCAGGCGGTTGCTCTGCGCGCTGTTGCCCTTGCCGGTGAAGTCACGTGCGCCCTTGGCCGTCGCACTGAGGATGTCCTTGCCGCCCAGGGTGACCGGCGCACCGAGGATGGACGGCGTGCCCAGGCTCAGGTTCGATTCCTTGTTGGTGGCGGTATTGGCACTGGTCTGCGCGGTGGTGTTCTCCAGCAGGGTGATGGTCAGCAGGTCGCCGACATCGCGCGCGCGACGGTCCGAATACAACTGCAGGGTCGGGCCGGCCGCGTAGATCGCGCCGGCGGTCGGTTCGGCCTGCGGTGGCATGATCGGCTGGATCGGTGCCATTGCCGGATAGGGGCGCACATCGCCGGCAATGACGCAGCCACCGAGCAGGGCAGCCACGGTGCAGGCGAGGGCAATGCGGGCGAAGTTGGAAATGGGCGACATGGCGGTTTCCCGGGTTGGCCGGTCAGAGCTTGTTGTTGAGGTAGCCGAGCATCGAATCGGTGGTGGAAATCGCCTTGGCGTTCATTTCGTAGGCGCGCTGGGTTTCGATCATCGACACCAGCTCTTCCACCACGTTGACGTTGCTGCCTTCCAGCGCGCCCTGCACCACGGTGCCGAGGCCGTTGAGGCCGGGGTTGCCGTTCTGTGCCGGGCCGGAGGCCGTGGTCTCGAGGAACAGATTCTCGCCACGGGCCTGCAGGCCGGCCGGATTGACGAAGTCGGTCAGGGTCAGCGCGCCGACTTCCACCGAGGCGGCGCCGTCGGCCATCTTCACGCTGATGGTGCCGTCGGTACCGATGGTTACCGACTGCGCGCCTTCGGGAATCTGGATGCCAGGCTGCACCGGGTAGCCGCTGTTGGTGACCAGCTCGCTGTCCTGGTTGATCTTGAACGAGCCATCACGGGTGTAGGCCGAGCTGCCATCAGGCATCTGAACCTCGAAGAAGCCGCGGCCATTGACCATCACGTCGAGGGCGCGGCCGGTCTGCTGCTGGCCACCCTGTTCAAAATTCTTGGCGGTGGCGACCACGCGCACGCCGGTACCCAGCTGCAGGCCGGTTGGCAGCTGCGTCTGTGCCGACGAGGAGCCGCCGGGCTGGCGCACCTGCTGGTACAGCAGGTCTTCAAAACTGGCACGGTCCTGCTTGAAGCCGGTGGTGTTGGTGTTGGCGAGGTTGTTGGAAACCACCGACATGCGCATCTGCTGCGCATCCAGTCCGGTTTTCGCGATCCACAATGCCTGGTTCATCTTCGGTGTCCTGTCTGGTGAAGCCGGCCGCGTGGTGCGGCCCTTGTATGCGGGTGTGCAAGCGGTGTGCCAGCGCCGGCATCAGCCGGCGCCGGAATTCCGTCAGCTGCCCAGGCGCAGCATGCTGTTGGCGCTGCGCGCGTTTTCGTCGCCGTGCTTGATCACCTGCACCTGCATTTCGTACTGGCGCTGCAGCTGGATCATCTGCACCAGCGCGCCAGCGGCGTCCACGTTGCTGCCTTCCAGCTGGCCGCTGTGCACGGCCGTGCCCTGTGCCGGGGCGAACGGCTGGCGCGGGTCGGTGTTGCGGAACAGGCCATCCAGGCCACGCTCAAGGCGCTCGTCCGGCGCCTGCACCACTTTGATGCGGCCGATCTGCGCCATCGTCTGCGGGCCTTCGCCCTGCGGGATGATCGAGAGCGTGCCGTCGGCACCGATTTCCATCGCCTGGTAAGGCGGAATGGCGATCGGGTTGTTGTTGTCATCCAGTACCGGACGGCCGCTGGAGGTCACCAGCTGGCCGTTCGGCGTCACCGACAACGCCGCGCCGCGCGTGTACGCCTCGCTGCCGTCGCTGGACTGCACGGCCAGCCAGGTGCCGGTCTGCAGGGACAGATCCAGCGGCTTGCCGGTGATGTGCTGCGAGCCGGGCGTACGGTTGAAGCCGGCGTCGACGTGCAGCGCATCCACCCGCGAGGCAAAGCCCGGGCCCTTGATCGGGAAGGCTTCGGTATTGGCCAGCGCTTCCTTGAAGCCAGGGGTGTCCGAGTTGGCGAGGTTGTGGCTGAGCGTTCCCTGCGCCTGCAGGGAGGCGCGGGCACCGGTCATCGCCACGTAAAGGGCTTTATCCATGCGGGGAGTTCCGTGACAGGGTCAGCAGCTCATCAACGGATGTTGATGACGGTCTGGGTGATCTGGTCCTGGGTGGTGATCATCTGCGCGTTGGCCTGGAAGTTGCGCTGCGCGGTGATCATGTTGACCAGCTGCTCGGTGAGATCGACGGTGGATGCTTCCAGCGAGCCGGCCTGGATCTTGCCGAGATTGGAGGTGTCCGGCATGCCGGTGCGCGGGGTGCCCGAGCTGAAGGTGTCCACCCACAGGTTGTTGCCCTTCGATTCCAGGCCCTGCGGATTGTTGAAGGTGGTCAGCGCGACCTGGCCCAGCGGCTTGTCGGCGCCATTGGAGTAACGCGCGTAGACCACGCCGGTTTCCGACACGGTGATCTCATTGAGCTTGCCGGCGGCGTAGCCATCCTGCTGGGTGTTGCGCAGCGCGAACTTCTCGCCGTACTGGGTCGAGCCGCTCACGTCCAGCGTCATGTTCAGCACGCCGGCACCGGTGGTCGGGGTGAAGGTGCCGAGGCTGACCTTGCCGTCCGCCGGTGCGGTCAGCTTGCCGCTGTTGTCGAAGGTGACCGGGGTTGGCGCGCCGGCCGGCTGGCCGTCCACGTAGTTGCGCACGGTCCACTCGTTCGGGTTGGCACCCTTCACGAAGTACGAGACCTGGATGTGGCTGACGCCCAGCGAGTCGTACACGGTGATGCCGCCGCTGGAGTGGTTGTAGCTGTTGGAGTCGGTCGGATCGAAGGTGGTGACCGTCGGCTGCTTGGCGTTGGCCGGCAGGGTAAAGCCGACCTTCACTTCGCTGGTCTGCTTCGGCGGGCTGTCGGTGGTGAGCAGCTGCAGGTCGACCATGCGGCCGGCATCGAAGTTGGTGCCATCGGCATTCGGTGCGAACACCTGCAGGCGTGCGCCCTGCGGGTTGATCACGTAGCCGGACGGATCGGTCTGGAAATTGCCGGCGCGCGAGTACACGCGGGTGCCGTTCATGTTCATGGTGAAGAAGCCTTCACCGGAAATGGCCATGTCCAGGCTGCGGCCGGTCTGTTCGTTGTGGCCCTGCTTGAACTGCTGGGCGACATTGGAAACGCGCACGCCAGAGCCGACCGCGTTCTTCGACAGGCCATAGCCGGTGGCCGAGAAGAGGTCGGCGAATTCGGCGCGCGATTCCTTGAAGCCGGTGGTGTTGACGTTGGCGACGTTGTTGGCAGTGACGCTCAGGTCGGAATTGGCGGCATTGATGCCGGACAGCGAGACATTGAAGCCCATGGGATGCTCCTGGTAAGTGCGGGGTGTGCGGCTCAGCTGACGCGGAGCACGTAGTCGATCGGGGCCGTGCCCAGGCCCTTGAGGTTCAGGTACAGGCCGTCGGAACCGACGGTCACGCTTTCCACCGGCGCCTGCACGTAGGTGGACAGCTTGGTGCTCTTGCCGGCGGTATCGACGTGGTTGGCAACGATGGAGTACTTGCCCGGCTCCATGCGCTTGCCGTTGGCATCCTTGCCGTCCCACTGGAACGCAGTCTCGCCGGCGGCCTTGGCTTCCACGCTCAGCGAGGTGACCTTGGCGCCGGTGGCATCGGTGATGTCGACGGTGATGATGCCGGCCGAAGGCGCGGCCACCGTGCCTTCAACGTTGCCTTCCTTTTCCAGCACCAGCTTTTCCGACGGCACCAGCACCTGGTGGCCGACCAGCGCCGCACCACGCAGCACCTGGTCGCTGGCCATCGATTCCTGGAAGCCCTTCACCGTCTTGTTCAGATCGGTGATGCCCTGCACGGTGGACATCTGCGCCATCTGCGCGACCATCTGCGTGTTGTCCATCGGCTTCAGCGGATCCTGGTGCTGAAGCTGTTCGGTCATCAGGCGCAGGAAATCGGCCTGGTCCAGCGTGTTCTTCTTCTTGGTGGCGTTGCTGTTCGGGGCGTTCAGACCGAGTGCGGTGTAGACGTCCTGGTTGGTCTGGTTGTTGACGGCGGTGGTCATGGCGGTATCCGGTACTGCGGGCCTCAGCGGCCCATGGTCAGGGTGGCCAGGGCCAGTTCCTTGGCGGTGGTCAACATCTCCACGCCGGCCTGGTAGTTGCGCGAGGTCGAGATCAGGTTGACCATCTGCGCCACCGGGTCGACGTCGGGCTGGTAGATGTAGCCATCGCCATCGGCCAGCGGGTGGCCCGGCTCATAGCGCTTGATCGGCGCCGCATCGCTCTGGGTGATCTCCTTCACCTTCACCGAGGTGATGTTCGGATCGTTCTTGCTGGTGACGGCCTGGAAGATCGGCTCCAGCGGCTTGTACACCGCGTCGGCGGAACCGGCGACGGTATCGGCGTTGGAGAGGTTGGAGGCGATGGTGCTCATGCGCACCGACTGCGCCTGCAGCGCGGAGCCGGCGATATCGAAGATCGGCAGGTTGCTCATGGCTTATTGCCCCGTGATCGCGGTCAACATGGAACGCACCTTGCTCTCGACGAAGCTGAGCGAAGCGCGGTACTCGAGCGCGGCGCGGCCATAGGCCGCACGCTCGGCATCGGGATCGACGGTGTTGCCGTCCAGGCTGGGTTGCACGCCTTCGCGCGCGATCTGGAACGGGTTCAGGCCACTACTGATTTCGTAGTGCTGCTCATGGGTGGTGGCCATCAGGCCATTGGCATCCTGCCCCTGGGCATGGCGCAGGGCGGCGTCGAAGTCCAGGTCCTGGGCCTTGTAGCCGGGAGTGTCGGCATTGCCGAGGTTGCTGGCGATCAGCTTCATCCGCTGTTCGCGCAACGGCATGGCCTGGGCATGGACGCCCAGGTAGTCGGTAATCAGGTTGCGCACGGTGCACTCCCACGGGAACGTTGCCCGGGAAGCTGCAAGGGGTGTGCCAAAAGGGGGAGGGTAGTGCCGGCCGCTGGCCGGCTCCCCGATGGATCTGCGGTTGCCGGCCAGCGGCCGGCACTACCGGATCAGTGGCCTCAGGCCGCCAGCGCCACCTTGCGCAGGCGGTCCAGCACGAAATCGGCCAGCTCGTGCGGCGAGTACTTGGCGACGAAGGCGTTGGCGCCCACGCGCTCGACCATGGCGTTGTTGAAGACGCCCGACAGCGAGGTGTGCAGCAGCACGTACAGGCCGGCCAGGCCCGGATGGCGCCGGATTTCCGTCGTCAGCGTATAGCCGTCCATGGCCGGCATCTCGATGTCCGAGATGACCATGGCATAGCGCTCGGCCGGGTTCTCGCCCGAGGCGTGGATCTGCAGCAGATGGTCCAGCGCCTGCTTGCCATCGGAGAGCAGGGTGGCACCCACGCCCAGCTGGTCGAGCACGCTGCGGATCTGCTGGCGGGCCACGCGCGAGTCATCCACCACCAGTACCTGCAGCTGCGGGCCGTCGGAGGGCATCGCCATCGCCGGATCGAGCACCGCTTCGCCGCGCACCTGGGCGATGTCGGCCAGGACGCTTTCCACGTCGATCACCTGAATCAGTTCACCCTGGAAGCGGGTCACTGCGGTCAGGTAGCTCGATTCGGCGCCCAGTTCCGGCGGCGGATGGATGTCTTCCACCGCGATGTTGACGATGCGCTCCACGCCGCTGACCAGGAAGCCCTGGATCGAGCGGTTGAACTCGGTGACGACAAGGTAGCCGGGCGAGGTGTCCGCCTCCGGCTCGCGCTCGGGATGGCCGATGGCCAGGCCGAGGTCCAGCACCGGCACCGAGCGGCCACGCACGTCGGCCACGCCGGAGAACTGGCTGGGCAGCCCGGGCACCTGGAACAGTTCCGGGCGCCGCAGGACTTCCTGCACCTTGAAGACATTGACGCCAAAAAGCTGACGTCCGCCGAGACGGAACAGCAGCAGCGCCAGGCGATTGTGGCCGGCCAGACGGGTCCGCTGGTCGATCCGGTTGAGCAGGTCATGGGACATGGCTGCTGTATCGGCGGGGTAGGCGCCGAACTTGAGGGCGCTCTGCCGCCCACGCGCTCCACACCGCTTCTGTAGAGTCGACTGTGAGTCGACTGCTCTTATAGTCGAATGCTCTTCGCGGTCGACTGCTCTTGTCCGATCGCGGGAAATCCCGCGCTTCGCGCGAAAGTCGACTGACGCGAAAGTCGACTAACAGTCGACTCTACACATCCCCATCCCGAGACCTCGTCTCTGGCACACACCTTGCACGCATCTGGGCCAGGTCCCATCGACAGGAGGCGCCATGCGCCGGGTCACATCTCTATTGGCCATCGCGCTTACTGTGGCCTCGCCGTGGGCGACGGCCGCCGACTGGCAGCCCGTAGCCAGCATCCGCGCCGCAGCGCTGACGACCTTGCCGGCCGGGAGTGAGGGTGAGGCCCAGGTGGCCGATGCGCTGCGCCTGCCCAAGTGTGGCGGCGCGCTGCAGGTGCAGCCTACCGCCAACACCACGGTGGAGGTCAGTTGCCCTGATGCGGGGGGCTGGCGCCTGTTCGTGCCGGTGAAGGTGCGGCGCAACCAGACCGTGCTGGTGCTCAATCGTGGAATCGGCACTGGAGAAACCCTCACCGCCGCCGATATCACCACTGCCCAGCGTGACGCTGCCCGGATTGCCGGTGCGGTACTGGCCGATCCCAATGCAGCGATCGGCCGCATCGCCCGCCGTCCGTTGCAGGCCGGAGCCCTGCTGTCGAACAACGACCTGGTGGTTCAGCGTCTCATCAAGCGAGGAGACAATGTAGCCCTGGTGTCGCGTCGCGGTTCGGTCGAGGTCCGCATTGCCGGCCGTGCGATGGGTGATGCCGGTGAGAACGAGCGGGTCTCGGTCGAGAACCTGTCCTCGCGGCGGATCGTGCAGGGCACGGTCGATGCCGCAGGTGACGTAATCGTGGCGCGTTGAATTACCGCAAAATATCCCTAAAGATCACGGCCCTGCGGCCGTTATCCCTTGTGAACGGCAACTCCAGGACACCCCATGAGCCAGAAAATCGACGGCAACCTGCAGGTCCCCCAGGCACTGCGCAGCGTGACGACCCCGGCCAACAAGCCCGGCGTCAGCACCGATGCGGCGGCGCGCCCGGTCGAGGCGGCCGACAGCCTGCGCCTGACCGGCGAGGCCACCAATCTGCAGGCCATCGAGCGTGAGCTGACCACCGCCCCGGCGATCGACGCCCAGCGCGTGGCCGCCGTGCGCGAGTCGCTGCAGAACGGCACCTACAAGATCAATCCGGACGCGATCGCATCGCGCATGCTCGATCTGGACCAGCAGCTGCACGGATGACCGCGGCGATGAGCGAGCCGCTGCAGCGCCTCGCCCAGGCCCTGGACGTTGAACGCCAGGCCCTGGTCGAGCACGACGTACACGCCTTGATCCGGGCCACCGGCGCCAAGCTGGAAGCGCTGCGTGCGCTGGAAGGCGCGCCGCCGGTGGGGCAGGGCGAGCAGCTGCAGGAACTGGCCGAGCGCAACCGCGCCAATGGCGTGCTGCTTTCGCGGCGCCGACGCGAAGTCAACTGGGCATTGCGCCAGTTGGGCCGTACCGAAGACGCCTCGGCCTATGACGCCAAGGGCCAGTCACACACCGTCACTGCCCGCCGCCCACTCGCCGTCGCCTGACACGACGGCGGTCGCACTACCCACCCCCGCGGGCTGAAGCCCGCTGCGTGACCGCGTATATTGGGCGCCTGTTCGAACGTCCCGAGTCGCCGTGTCCGCTGCCAACGCCCTGGTTACCGCCCCCCTTCCTCCGCAGCCGGTGCTGCAGGCCCTGCTTGAGCGCCTGCGCGAAGGGCTGCTGCTGTTCACTGAAGACGGGCAGGTGGCGCTGGCCAATCCGGCCGCGCAGAACCTGTTGGCGGGTGGGGAGGACGGTGCACTGCCGCCGCAGCGGCTGCGTGAGCTGCTGCCACCCGATGCGCTGGAACAGGCGCGGCAGCATGGTCACTGGAACGGCAGCCTGCCGCTGGGGGAGGGCGTGGTCATCGCCCACCTCTACCACCACGGCCCGGTCGGCCAGGGGCACTTCCTGGCGTTGTTCCGCCATATTGAAGGGCAGGAAGACTACGAGCGCGAGCTGCAGCAGCGCCATGCCGAGCTGCGCCAGGCCTACCTGCGCCTCAACGGTACCCAGGAAAAGCTGCTGCAGTCGGAAAAGATGGCGTCCATCGGCCAGCTCGCTGCCGGCGTGGCGCACGAGATCAACAACCCGATCGGCTACGTGCACTCCAACCTGGGCAGCCTGCAGGAGTACCTGCGCAGCCTGTTCACGGTGATCGAAGCCTACGAACGCGCCCTTCGTGCGCCCGACCCGAAGGCGTTGATTCCGGAAATCGACGATATCCGTGACCGCCTGGACATCGATTTCATCAGCCGCGACCTGCCGCAGCTGATGGCCGAATCGCGCGAAGGCATCGAACGGGTGACCCGCATCGTGCGTGACCTGAAGGACTTCTCGTATTCCGGCCGCGACGAATCGTGGAAGCTGGTCGACCTGCACGCAGGGCTGGAATCGACCATCAACATCATCTGGAACGAGCTCAAGTACAAGGTCACCCTGGTGCGTGAGTTCGGCCAGCTGCCGCTGGTGGAATGCCTGCCGTCCGAGTTGAACCAGGTCTACATGAACCTGCTGCTCAACGCCGGCCACGCCATTGCCGAGCGTGGCACGATCACCGTGCGTACCGGTGTCGACGGTGACCAGGTATGGGTCGAATTTGAAGACACTGGCGGCGGCATCTCGCCGGAACTGCGCCAGCGCATCTTCGATCCGTTCTTCACCACCAAGCCGGTGGGCAGCGGTACCGGCCTGGGCCTGTCGATCTCCTACAGCATCATCAACAAGCACCATGGCCGCATCGACCTGGACAGCACCCCGGGCGTGGGCTCGCGCTTCCGCGTGGTGCTGCCGGTCAAGCAGCCGCGCTGACCGCTTCGGGTACTGCCGGCCGCTGGCCGGCAACCTCATTGAATCCGGCATCGAGAGCAGCCGGCCAGCGGCCGGCTCTACCAAGGCTTGTCCCCGGCCTGGGTTCGCGCTTCGGGTAGTGCCGGCCGCTGGCCGGCAACCCCATTGAACCGGGCATCGAGAGCAGCCGGCCAGCGGCCGGCTCTACCAGGGCTTGTCCCCGACCTGGATTCGCGCTTCGGGTAGTGCCGGCCGCTGGCCGGCAA
>NZ_JCAFTW010000026.1:0-11753 GCF_059370655.1 Stenotrophomonas sp. YJH_SMC_133
CTATGGACGGTCAAACGGGCATTTTTATGGTGGTTCATCCGGGCTCTTTGGGGTCTGGAGAGGTGTGGTAACCACCATTTTCCAAAGATGTCCCGGATGAACAACGTACAGAGAGATCACAACTAACAGTCGACTCTACCCCGTCGATTCGCCCGGCCACGATCACCCCGCCGCAATCGCCAGGCCGTTATCGCCCCGTCGTGACCACCCCGCGCCATCACCCCGTCGAAGCTCCCATCACGGTGGCTGTGGTCCTCTGCCCCACCATCCGGCCTTTACCGCCTGTGCCGTATAGTCGCGCGCAGGCGCGGTGGTCCGCGCGAAACGGTGTGGCTGGCGTGTCTTCTTTCCTGCGATCGATCCGTGCACGGGGGCCTTGGCTGGCCCTGCTGCTGTGCACTGCCTTCCTGCTGTCCGCACCGGTGCTGGCCCAGGATGAGGACCCCACGCCGAAGCAGCAACTGGCGGACATCGATTCCAGGCTGAAGGAGGTCGAGCGCAAGCGGGGCGATGCAGAGGCCATCGAGACACTGGCGATGCTGTCCGAGAATGCCTCGCAGGCCCGGCGCGATGCCGAAGCGCTGGAGAAGGCGTTGCAGCCGCAGCTGGATCGGATCAGCGAACAGCTGGCGCAGCTGGGCACGCCTGCGGAAGGCACCACCGAACCGCCGGAACTGGCCGCGCAACGACGCACCATCACCAAACAGCGCGACGGCCTGGCCGCGTCGGTAGCGCAGGCCAAGGCCAGTGCCGTGCGTGCCCAGCAGCTGGCAGCCGACATCGACCAGCAGCGCACTGCGCAACGCGCCGAAGACATGGGGAAGAAGGTCGCCTCGCCGTTGTCTCCGGCGCTGTGGAGCAAGGTGGCCGAGCGCCTGCCGATCGATATCGCACGCGTCGCGCCGTTGGCCGAGCAGGGGCGCGATACGTTTGTTGCTGGTGTCCGGGCCAATGGCTGGGGCACGCCGTTGCTGGGCCTGCTGGCCGCGTTGGTGATGATGTTCCCGCTGCGGCTGTGGCTGCGCAGGCTGGGGCGGCGCTTTGCGGCGTCCGAGCGTGCGCCGGACGGTCGCCTGCGCCGCTCCGGCCTGGCCATGTGGCTGCTGCTGGTCGGTACGCTGCTGCCCGGCTATGCCGTGGTGGTGCTGATGGCAGCGCTCGATGCGATCGATGCGATCGCGCCGCGCCTGCAGGTGGTGGCCGACGGCCTGGAGACGGCCACCTTCCGCGCCGCCTTCATTGCGGCGCTCAGCGCGTGCATGCTGGTACCCAAGCGTCCGTCGTGGCGGTTGCTGAATCTGGATGACACCGCCGCACTCAAGCTGCGCAAGTACGCGTGGGGCGCGGCGGCGCTGGCCTGGCTGAGCACGGTGCTGGTCGCCCTCGATCAGGCCACGCGTACCAGCGACGTCACCACGGTGGCGCTGGACGGCCTGATTGCGCTGACCTACCTCGGCCTGATCATGGCCATGCTGGTGACCCTGGCACGCCTGCATCGCCGGCAGACCGCCGAGGCCGAGGCCAAGCTGGAGGCACAGGCCGATGGCGTGGGCGCGGCCACGCCGGTGCGTCGCAGCAGCTGGCTGGTACTGGCCCGGGTAGCGGGCAACATCGCGGTGGTGGCGGCCATCATTGCCACATTGCTGGGCTACCTGAACTTCGCCAAGTTCGTGAACCAGCAGCTGATCGGCGGCAGCATCGTGGTGCTGGCCGCGACCCTGCTGTTCAAGTTCGTCGATGACCTGAGCACCTGGATGCTCAACGCCGACAGCAAGGTTGGCCAGACCATCCTGCTCAGCACCGGCCTGAGCGTATCGCGGCTGGAGCAGGCCGGCGTGCTGCTGTCGGCGGCGTTGCGTACCATCGTCGTACTGATCGCGCTGCTGGCCCTGGTGGCACCGTTCGGCAACATCGGCGCGGTGGTGGAGCGCTTCACTTCACTGTTCACGACCGGATTCGATATCGGTGGCACCAAGCTGGCACCGGCGGGGATCGTGTTGGCGGTACTGGCGCTACTGGCCGGCCTGGCGATCACCCAGCTGGTGCAGCGCTGGCTGACCGACACCTACCTGCCCAAGACCGAACTGGACCTGGGCGCACGCAACTCGGTCAGTACCGTTGCCCGTTACGTGGGCATCATCATCGCGGTGATCTGGGCGCTGAGCGCGATGGGCCTGCAGCTGAGCAAGCTGGCGTTGCTGGTCAGTGCGCTGTCAGTGGGTATCGGTTTCGGCCTGCAGGTGATTACCCAGAACTTCGTCTCCGGCCTGATCCTGCTGGCCGAGCGCCCGGTGAAGATCGGCGACTGGGTGAAGCTGGGCGACCAGGAGGGCGACATCCGCCGCATCAGCCTGCGTTCGACCGAGATCCAGGTGGGCGACAAGTCGACGCTGATCGTGCCCAACTCCGAGCTGGTCACCAAGACCGTGCGCAACATGACGATGGGCAACAACCAAGGCCGCATCCAGATCCAGTTCGCGGTGCCGCCCAGCACCGATGTCGGCAACCTGCGGCAGGCGTTGCTGGATGCGTACACCGCGCATACCAACGTGCTGAAGCAGCCGGCGCCGACGGTCTACATCGACAGCATTGCCGGTGGCCAGATCACCATCAACAGCTTCGCGTACGTGGCCAGCCCGCGGCAGGTCTACGCCACCCGCAGCGATCTGTACTTCAGCCTACTGCAGATACTGGCGGAGCGGAACATTCCGCTGTCGACCCCGACCGATATCCACATCACCCGCGATCCGCAGGAGTAGGGGGTGTTCTGCAGGGCTGCGCCCTGCACCCGCTACGAGCCGGAGCAAAGGCAACAGCAACAGCAACAGCAACAGCGGGCATTCCGTGGTTTGGCGGGGTGGGTCCGGTTGCGGGAGACGCCGTAAACCCGTCCATGGGGGCTTGGCCGCGGCATCCATGCCGCGGACACTCCCGCAACCGGACCCACCCCGCCTTCGACAATCTCCCGCGATCTGTTGGAATTGCTCTCGGGGTCAGATCCGTTTTCCGGAGGAAAACGGATCTGACCCGATCTTGATTTTCGATATCTGACAGAGTGTGTCGACCAAGGTCGACACCTACCGACAGCCGCAGGAACTGTCAGAGGTGGGGCGGTGTCGGAGTGCGGGGTGTCAGCCGCATGGATGCGGCTGCCAAGCCTCCAGGGACGGATTTACGGCGTCCCCGCACTCCGACACCGCCCCGCCAAACCACGGAATGCCCGCTGTTGCCGTTGCTGTTGCTCTTGCTTCGGCCGTTGCTTCGGCGGGTGCAGGGCGCAGCCCTGCAAAGAGCCCTACCCCCGCGGTCGGCCGCGCGAGGGCACCAGTGCGAACGTGTCCACCGCCAGCTTCTCGGCATGGTTCAACCACGCGCGGATCTCCAGATCATCCACTTCGTGGTCCAGCCCGAACGACACGTTGATCTTGCCGTTGGCATCGGGCTGCACCCACTGCTGGGCCAGCACCACCTTGCGCTGCGAGGACACCGCCTCGATCCAGAAACCACGATCCGGCCGCGTGCTCGCCACCAGCTGCAGCATGTACTGGCCGGCGCGGGTGCGGCGCCCCTTCTGGGTGATCATGTGCGCCTGGCGCACGCTCGGGCGCGGGCCCTGGAATGCGTCCAGCGGTGCGTCCACGGCAATGCCGCCACGCAGGTCGTTGTCGCGGTACAGCTTGATGCCGTTGTCACGGTTGACCAGCAGGGCGCACCAGTCGCCATCGGCCGAGCCGTCCTCGAACGCGGTGCAGCGGTCGACATAGGCCAGGGTGTTGTCCGGGTCGGCATCATCAAACTGGCGCGAGGTGTTCTCCAGATACACCGACTTCAATCCCCAGTCCTTGTCGTATTCCAGCAGCACCGGCGGCTGCACGTGCTGCAGGCCCACCACCACCTGGTCATCGCCATCGATCTTCAGCTCGCGGGTCGGCTCACCCAGCCACAGCGAGCGGGCGAAGGCGAGGTACTGCGGGTAATCTCGGCCGCCATCACGCTGGGTGGCCACGCTGGCGCTGGGCGCGCGCTGGGTATCGATCAGTGAACGGCCAAAGCCCATCGTCTTCAAGTTCGGGTCCAACAGGCTGAGCAGGGTCGCACCCGAATCCAGGGTGGTGCCGGCGTCGGCGCTGAGCTGCTGCGGGGCAATGCCATCGCCGAGGAACAGCAGCAGGTTCTCGCGCTTCTGCCGGGTCAGGATGTGGGTCAGATCGTTGGGCATCGCCAGGTGGTCGGAGGCGATCACGATCAGCGTGTCCTTGCCGTACGGGCTGGCCTGGATGCGTTCGACCAGCTGCGAGATCAGCCGGTCACTGCACTTGAGCGCGTTGAGCATGTTGATGTTGCCGTACTGGCTCTGGTAGCGCTCGCCCTTGCACGACACCGGCAGGTGGCCCGCCGGGTGGTGGGTGTCCATGGTGAGCGTGGTGAGCATGAACGGCGAGCCGGCGCGCGAGAGCTGTTCGAAGCGCTGGTAGGCGGTATCCAGCAGCACGTCGTCGTGCACGCCCCAGGCGGAGTAGTGGATGCGGCCGATCTTTTTCTGCTGCTTGAACCAGGCGAGGTCATGCACTTCGTCAAAACCGTGGCTGGCGAGGAACTGGCCCTTGCCGGCGAACTGGCCGTTGGCCCCGCCCAGGTAATGGTTGGTATAGCCCTGCTGCTTCAGGTAGTCGCCCAGGCACACTGCCTTGGGCAGGAAGCTACCCATCCGGTCCATGCTGTTCTCATCGCCCTGCGAGGTGGTCAGCGGCACGCCGCACATCGACGACACCAGGCCGGCGATGGTCCAGCCGCTGCCCTCGGCCGAGGCCAGGTTGCGCACGTCCAGCGACTCGGACGCCAGCCGGTTGAGATTGGGCATCAGGCCCGGGAACACGTTCTCGTCCAGGTAGGTGCGCTCCAGGCTCTCGCCGTAGATCCAGACGATGTTGCGCGGGCGCTGCAGCGGCTGCGTCGGCACCTGGTATTCGGGGGCGATGCGGGCGAAGTCGACCGGGCGGAGCTGCTGGTACAGGCGTTGGCCGTCGCGGGCCAGCGGGCTGATCATGATCGTGGCCACCCACACGGCCGCGAAGCCCGCGAACAGCGCGCCACCGTGGCGGGGCCGGCGCCAGCGCTTCACCCGCGTGGCGAACAGCGGCAGCAGCGAGACCAGCGCCAGCACGATGAAGCCGGCGATGTAGCCCTTGAAGTCGGAGACTCCGGCGCCTTCCATGTCGGCGCCGAGGTGGTACAGCGTGGCGGCGTTGAGCCCATCACCGGACAGCTTGTCGATCAGCCACCATGCGCTGAGCGTGAGCAGCAGCAGCGAGAACGCACTGGCCTTCCACCACACCCATTTGCCGGACGCGAGGAACAACCAGCACAGCAGCAACAACGACAGCAGCAGTATCCAGAGCATAGGCAGCTTCGGCAGTGACGGGGTGGTGGTGATGGACGTCGTACCGACGCGTGTCCATCCGACCGGCGCTGCCGCAAGCACATGCATGTGACAGGCCGATGACCCGATAGTGCATGCACGAACCTGACTGAAATGTTTGTTGGAATGACGCGCGCGAAATCGCGCTCAGTAGGTAAAACGAGCGTGAAAGGCTTCGTTGGATTGCATTAAAAACCGCATGAATACGGTTGTTTTCGCAGATTCGCTAGCGATGCCCGCGCTCTTCGCGTGCCCGCGCGCGACGATCGAACAGCAATGCACTGGTCACGATGCCAAGGCCGAGCACTACGCCGATGAACAACAGAATCAGGGCGATGAGCGGGTAGCCGAACAGATGCCAGCCGGTGTCGATCTTCATCATCATCGCGGCGGCCATGATCAATGCCGCGCTGATGATGCCGGCCGCCACGCGGTTGGCGATCTTCTGCAGGTTCTCCATCAACCGCGATTCTTCCAGGCCCGTCACCTTCATCTGCAGACGGTTCTCGGCCAGCAGCGCCATGATGTCCGACAGCTTGCGCGGCCCATCGCGCAGCAGCTGCTGCAGCTCCATCGCCTCGCTGGCGATGTTGGCTGCCGACAGGGACTTCTTCAGGCGCGCACGCATCACATGCTGCAGCTGGCGCTCGACGATGCGGCGGGTCTCCAGTTCGGGTGCCAGCAACCGGCATACGGTTTCCAGGTTGAGCAGCGCCTTGCCGAGCAGGCTCAGTTCCGGCGGGGTGCGCAGGCCGCAGGCGGTGGCGATGCGCACCATGTCCAGCACCACGCGGCCTTCGGAGAAACTGCCGCTGGCGGCGTAGCGCGCGATCAGCTGGCCGGTCTCGCGCAGGTAGCGCTCTTCGTCGAAGGCCTCCAGCCGCGTGCTGATGCTGATCAGATCGTCGGCTACTTCCTCGCCACGGCCATCGACTGCGGCGAACAGGATCTTCAGCAGCCGCTCGCGCAGGCGTGGCGGCATGTGCGCGACCATGCCCAGGTCGAAGATCGCCAGCCGTCCATCGGGCATCACCCGCAGGTTGCCGGGGTGCGGGTCGGCGTGGATCTCGCCGTGCACGAAGATCTGGTCCAGGTAGCCGCGGATCAGCGCCGCCGCCAGCGGGTCCATCGATTGTTCGGTGCGGCGCACGTCGGGAATCGCATCCACGCGCACGCCGGTGGCCAGTTCCATGGTCAGCACGCGCTGGCTGCTGTAGTCCCACAGCGGCTGCGGAATCCACAGGCGGCGGAACGGCTTCAGGTGTCGGCCGAAACGGGCCAGGTTCTCGGCCTCGGCGTGGTAGTCCAGCTCCTGCATCAGGGTCTTTGCGAACTCGTTGAGCCAGTCGCGCAGGCGCACGCGGCGGCCTACCTGGGTCAGGTGGTCGGCGGCCAGCGCGAAGCTGCGCAGCGCCTCCAGGTCCGAGCGAAGTTGTGCAGCCACTTCAGGCTTCTGCACTTTCACTGCCACCTGGCGTCCGTCGTGCAGCACCGCGCGATGCACCTGCGCGATCGAGGCACAGCCCAGCGGTTCGGGATCGAATGAGGCGAACAGCTTGTTCACCGGTGCGCCCAGCTCCTGCTCGACGATCGCATGGATACGCTCGACCGGAATCTCGGCCACCTTTTCCTGCATGCGCTCCAGGGCTGTGGCGAACTCCACCGGCACCATGTCCGGGCGCGTGGACAGCATCTGGCCCAGCTTGACGAAGGTCGGGCCCAGCGCTTCCAGATCGCTGACGAACTGTTCCGGGTTGCCGTCCGCGGGAACGTCGGCTGGATTGCCTGCGGCATCCAGGTTCATGCCCGAGAACACCCCTGAATGGCGATAGCGCATCAGCAGGCGCAGGATCTGGCTGCGCCGGTTCATGCCTTTGACCAGCGGAGGATTGCCATTGGCGGTGGGCGGATTGCTCAAGCGGAACTCCCATGCGACGAAGACAGGTAGCGCCGGCCACGGGCCGGCAATGTCCGGATTCCGCAGTGTCGCCGGGGGGCGGTGGGCACGCGGTGAATCCGACGTCTTCCGCAGTCCACACCGGATCGGTCAGAATCCGCTCATTCCCTCTCTGGACTTCCCATGGCCGGTGCCAGCCTGTTCGCCCTGCTCGACGATATCGCCACCCTCCTCGACGATGTCTCGGTCCTGACCAAGGTCGCGGCGAAGAAAACCGCCGGCGTGCTGGGCGACGACCTGGCGCTGAACGCGCAGCAGGTCACCGGGGTCAACGCCAACCGCGAACTGCCGGTGGTGTGGGCGGTGGCCAAGGGCTCGCTGGTCAACAAGGTGATCCTGGTGCCGGCAGCATTGGCGATCAGTGCGCTGGAGGCCTGGCTGCACAGCCGCGGCTGGAACGTGCCGCTGATCGTACCGCTGATGATGATCGGCGGCGCGTTCCTGTGCTTTGAGGGCGTTGAGAAGCTGGCGCATCGGTTCCTGCACTCAGTCGAGGACGACGCCGAGCATCAGGCCGAGCGGCGCAAGGCGCTGGCCGACGCGCAGGTGGACATGGTGGCGTGGGAGAAGGACAAGGTGAAAGGCGCGATCCGCACCGACTTCATCCTCTCGGCCGAGATCATCGTACTGACCCTGGGCGTGGTCGCCACCGCATCGTTCACCAACCAGCTGGTCACGCTGGCCGTGGTTGCACTGGCGATGACGGTCTTCGTCTATGGGCTGGTGGCGGGCATCGTGAAGCTGGATGACGTCGGCCTGTACCTGTCGCGCAAGGGTGGGGCCGTGGCCGCCTTCGGTCGCGGCCTGGTGGCCTCGGCGCCGTGGCTGATGAAGTTCCTGTCGGTGGCCGGCACCATTGCCATGTTCCTGGTGGGCGGAGGCATCCTGGTGCACAACGTGCCGGCGCTGCACCACGCAGTACAGGCGATGGGCGGCGAGGGGCAGTGGGGCTGGCTGGTCAGCGCGGTGGGTAACATGGTGGTCGGCATCATCGCCGGCGCCATCGTGCTGGCGGCGGTGACCGGGTTCCAGAAGCTGCGCGGCAAGTAATCACCGGCGGGTCGCGAGGTAGAGGCCGACCTTGGTCGGCGCTTCGTTTGCCGCGCGCGCCAACCAAGGTTGGCACCTACCAAAGCGGTTCGCGACGGGCCGGACGGTCAGCCCGCCTGCACGCGGTTCTTGCCCTGTCGCTTGGCCGCATACAACGCGTCATCCGCACGGCGCAGCAAAGCCTCGGTATCGTCGCCCGGCTGCCATTGCGCCAGCCCGGCGCTGAAGTGCACCGGCACGCGCCGGTCCTGCACGGTCAGCACGCGGTGCGCCAGTGAGCGTTGCAGGCGCTGCACGGTGGCCATGCTGTCGGCACCCTGGGTTTCCGGCAGCACCAGCACGAACTCATCGCCACCCAGCCGTGCGATGCCGTCAGTGGCGCGCAGCAGCAGCCTGCAAACGGCCACCAGGTGCTGCAGCAACGCATCGCCACCGGCGTGGCCGTGCGCCTCGTTGGTCAGGTGGAAATCATCCAGGTCGATCACCGCCACGCCCAGCGGTGAGTTGTTGCGCGCAGCACGCGCCAGTTCACGCTGCAGCAGTTCGTCCAGGCCGCGGCGGTTCAGCGCCTGGGTCAGCGGATCGATGCGCGCCAGATCACCGGCGGCACGCAGTTCCTGCTCCAGCTCGGCAATGCGCTGTTCGGCGCGTTCCACTTCCTGCCGCGCATTGGCCAGGTGATCGCGGGCCTGCGCGGCCTGTTGCTGCACCTTGCCGGTGTCGCGCATCACGTCCTGCAGCAGCTGGTTGAGGTCGGCGATGCTACGCGCCTCGCGCAGCTGCAGTGCGTAGCTGCCGATGCGGTCGTGGTACTCGCCGGTGCTGGTGGCCATGCCATCCATGCGCTCGATGAACTCGCCCATCAACCCGCGCATGGCTGCCTTTGAATCGTCGATGCCCTGGCGCAGCAGGCCCTGCTTGTAGATCACTTCGCGCAGTTCGGCACGGGTGCGCTCGACTGCCTCGGCTTCCAGCGGCCCGTCCAGCAGCTGGCGCACCGCCGCGATCTGGCCCTGCAGCCAACTGCGGTCGTCCAGCAGCTCGCTCACGTTTTCCAACAGCAGCGCGAACAGTTCCAGCAGCAGCGCCTGCTGCTCCTGCCAGCTCTCGGCACGCACGCCGACCTGGTGCCCGAGTTCGCGCACGCCCTGTTCGATCGGCTCCAGTGCGGTACCCGGCTGCCACTGGCGCAGGCGCGTGGCCAGCGCCTGCGCTTGTTCGCGCAGATCCGGGTCGTGCTGCAGCAGGGCCACCACGGCGCCACCCAGCAGCAGCCGCAGCTGCTCGGACAGGCGCAGGCTTTCCGGCTGTCCGTCCGGCGAATGCTGTTCGATGGTGCGGATGTACTTGTCGATCAGCTGCCGCATCGCACGCCCGTAGCGCGGCCAATCGGCACTGGCCTGCGCCGACTGCAGGCGGTCGCCCATGTCACCCAGTTCGCCGGGCAGGGTGGCCATGCCGTTGGCGAAGGCGGCCAGCAGCGGTTCCGGCGCGTCGGCGCCGGCGAACAGCTGCTGCAGTGCCACGCCACCACCGCCCTGCAGTACCACGCGGTCGCCCAGCCCATCGTCCACCACCGCGCGCACGCGTGCCGGCGGCCCAAGGGCGGTACCGGGGGCAGGGCGGTGGTCGGGCTGGTCCGTCATGGAGCGAATCCTGGGGGGTGGCAGGGACTGGTTCCAGCATATCGGCGCGGCCGCCGACGGCTTGAACGGCTAGGATGGGCGACAGGATGCCGCAGTGGAGGTGGTGATGCGCGTGATGTTGCTGGGGGCAACCGGCCTGGTCGGCGGGCTGACCCTGTCCCGGCTGCTGGACGACCTGCGCTGCAGCGCCGTGGTGGCACCCACCCGCCGCCCGTTGGGCATGACCCACGGGAAGCTGGAGAACCCGGTGCTGGCCTTCGATGCGTTGCCCACTTCGCCAGCATGGGCGCGCGTGGACGCGGTCATCTGCGCGCTCGGCAGCACCATTGCCCAGGCCGGCAGCCGCGAGGCTTTCCACCGCATCGATCATGACTACCCGCTGGCGTTCGCGCGGCTCGCGCAGGCACAGGGTGCACAGACTTATGTGCTGAATTCCGCGGCCGGCGCCAATCCACAGTCGTCGATCTTCTACAGCCGGGTGAAGGGCGAATTGGAACGTGACCTTCGTGCGCTGGGCTTCCATTCGTTGACCCTGGTCCGCCCAGGGCTGATCGGGGGCGAGCGCAACGAGGTGCGTCGTGGCGAGCGCCTGGCGCTGACGGTGCTCGGTGCTTTGGGGCCGATGTTGCCACGGGCGTGGCGGATCAACCCGGCCAGCGAGATCGCCAAGGCACTGGTCGAGGCCGCGCTGGCCCCGCAGCCGGGTGAGCACGTGGTTGCATCGAGCGCACTGGTCGGCTGATGTCGCGTGCGCTGCGCCTGACCCAGTTGCTGCAGCTGCTGCGCCGCCATCGGCGGCCGGTGGGCGGGCAGACGCTGGCCGAAGCGCTGGGCATCAGCCTGCGCACGCTGTACCGCGATATCGAGACCCTGCGTGAGCAGGGCGCTGACCTGCGTGGCGAGGCCGGCGTTGGCTACCAGCTGGCGCCGAGCGACACCCTGCCACCGATGACCCTGCCGCCGGCCGAGATCGATGCGCTGGTGCTCGGCCTGCGCTGGGTCGCCGCGCGCACCGAGCCGGCGCTGGCCGAGGCGGCGCGTGATGCACTGGCGCGCATCGCGCATGTGTTGCCTGCAGCGCGACGCGAGGCCTTGCGTGACAGCGGCCTGCGCGTTGGCCCTTCGCGCGCCGCGGCCAAGGTGCCGGCTGGGCGCTTGCAGGCCGTGCGAGAGGCTGTCGGTTCACAGCGGCGCCTGAAGTTCGGCTACGAGGACGCGCACGGTCAGCGCAGCGAGCGGATCGTCTGGCCGTTCGCGCTGGGCTACTTCGATGAGGTGTCGATGCTGGCGGCGTGGTGCGAGCGCCGCGAGGATTTCCGCCATTTCCGTCTGGACCGCATCCGCCAGGCGCGTGTGCTGGAGGATCACTACCTCGTGCCACGCGCCACCCTGCTGCGACGCTGGCAGAAGGCGCAGGGCATCGCGCCGGACTGGCTGGACCGTTCATAACCACAGCAACAGCCGGGATCCGGGGCGTGTAGAGTCGACTGTTAGTCGACTGTCGCGCGCAGCGCGGAGTTTTAGGCAGGTTGAGGGAAGAGCAGTCGACTAACTGTGTAAACCCACCACGTTGTTCAGCAGGACTCTGGAAATAGGTGGCTGGCCACCGATCCCCATGTGAGGGCGGTGCCAGTTGTAGTGGTGCAGCCATTGGGTCAGCACGGAATTGCGCTGGTCCGAG
>NZ_JCAFTW010000027.1:0-7686 GCF_059370655.1 Stenotrophomonas sp. YJH_SMC_133
CCGGCACTACCGGTGGGTGGCAGCCTTGGTTGGCACGCGGGGGCCGTGCGCCAACCAAGGCTGGCGTCTACCAAAGCTGGCCCGGGTAGAATGCCCGCATGAAGATCGCCTCGTGGAACGTCAATTCGCTCAATGTCCGCCTGCCGCACCTGGAGCAGTGGCTCAGGGAGTTCGGCCCGGACATCGTCGGTATCCAGGAAACCAAGCTGGAGGACCACAAGTTCCCCGATTCTGCGCTGATCGCCGCCGGCTACCGCAGCGTGTTCGCCGGCCAGAAGACCTACAACGGCGTGGCGCTGCTGTCGCGTGAGCCGGCGCAGGACGTGCAGATCGGCATTCCCGGCTTCGAGGACGAACAGAAGCGCGTCATTGCCGGTACCTTCGGCGACCTGCGGGTGATCAACCTGTACGTGGTCAACGGCCAGGACATCGGTACCGACAAGTACGAGTACAAGTTGCGCTGGCTGGAAGCGGTGCATGCCTGGATCGCCGAAGAGCTGCAGCGCCACCCGAAGCTGATCGTGATGGGTGACTTCAACATCGCCCCGGACGCGCGCGATGTGCACGACCCGGAGGTGTGGAACGACAACCACATCCTGACCTCCACCGCCGAGCGCGGCGCGCTCAACAAGCTGCTGCAGCTGGGCCTGCACGATGGCTTCCGCCTGCACAACGACGAGGCGGGCACCTTCAGCTGGTGGGATTACCGTGCCGCCGGCTTCCGCCGCAACCTGGGCCTACGCATCGACCTGACCCTGGTCTCCGATGCGCTGAAGGGCAGCGCGGTGGCCTCGGGCATCGACCGCGAGCCACGCACCTGGGAACGCCCGAGCGACCATGCGCCGGCCTGGGTGCAGATCGGTTGAACGAACAGGGCCCGACGATTGCCGGGCCCGTTCTGGAACATCCGCCGGCCAGTGGCCGGCACTACCCTCGGATCACCGTATGCTCTTGCGGGTGAACAGGTTGACGATCGCCAGCAGGATCACCGCGCCGATCAGCGAGAACAGGAAGGTGCGGATGGTGATCGCTTCGTTGATGCCGCCGCCGAACAGCCAGCCGGAAATCAGCGCGCCGACGATGCCGACCACGATGTTGAGGATGATGCCCTGCTGGGCATCGCGCTTCATGATGATGCTGGCCAGCCAGCCTACGATGCCGCCGACGATCAGCCAGATGATGATGCCCATGATCGAACCTCCGGTGGGAAACTGTGACCAGTTGACGCGCACGGCCGTGAACCCGTCGTGCAATTGCGTGATGGGCGCGTGCGGATGAGCCTGCCAGCCACCCTCGACGGCCCGTGGCGCTTCGGTCCGGTAACGGTCTGGCGGCGTCCGCACGTGCCGGGCCAGCGCGGTGAACCGCAGGCCCGGCAGGTACTGGCGCAGGCGCTGGGCACCGATCCGCAGACGCTGCCACTGGTCCGTGACGACAAGGGCCGGCCGGAGCTGAGCGGCCCGTTGGCCCACTACGGGACCGGCTGGAGCCACAGCGGTGAGGTGCTGCTGGTGGCGCTGGGCGAAGGCGTGCGGCTGGGCGTGGACCTGGAACTGCTGCGGCCGCGGCCGCGTCTTCTGGAAATCGTGCGGCGCTTCTTCCACCCGCAGGAGGTGGCCTGGCTGGAACGCCTGGACGAGGCCGACCGCGAGCACTGGTTCTTCCGCGTATGGTGCGTCAAGGAGGCGATCCTGAAGGCGCACGGGCAGGGCATCTCGTTCGGGCTGCACCGCCTGCAGCTGGCGCCGGGGGCCGATGGCGCCCTGCACCTGCGCTGGTGCGACCCGGAACTGGGCGAGGCCGCGCGCTGGCACCTGCACGAATGGCAGGCCACCGGCCAGTTCCGTGCGGCGTTGGCCTGGTATCCGCACTGAAGCGGGGAATCAGCGCGCAAAACCGGCGATAATGTCGGCATGAGCGAACACCCACTTCCCGCCAGCGTGGCTGCCACGCTGGAACAGGGCCTGGCCAGCATGGGCCTGGACGCCGCGCTGGCGCCGCCGCTGCTGCGCTACCTGGCCCTGCTACACCGCTGGAACGGCACCTACAACCTCACCGCCATCCGCGACCCGCAGGAGATGGTTACCCGCCACCTGCTCGATTCGCTGGCGATGCAGCCGTTCGTGGCTGATGGCAGCCTGGCCGACCTCGGTACCGGCCCCGGGTTGCCCGGCATCCCGCTGGCGATCGCCTGCCCGGGCCTGCAGGTCACCCTGGTGGAGAGCAACGGCAAGAAGGCGCGCTTCATGCGCGAGGCCGTGCGCCAGCTCGGCCTGGGCAACGCCCGCGTGGCCGAATCGCGGGCCGAAGCGCTGGACGAGGCCGGTCGTTACGACCAGCTGACCGCGCGCGCAATGGATACCCTGGCTGGCATCGTCCGCGTC
Source organism: Stenotrophomonas sp. YJH_SMC_133 (assembly GCF_059370655.1). NCBI lineage: Bacteria > Pseudomonadati > Pseudomonadota > Gammaproteobacteria > Lysobacterales > Lysobacteraceae > Stenotrophomonas > Stenotrophomonas sp. YJH_SMC_133. Next base: position 2,385 of record NZ_JCAFTW010000027.1, read on the forward strand.
GGTGGCCATCTGCTGCGCCCCGGTGGCGTGCTGCTGGCCATGAAGGGCGTCTACCCGCATGAGGAGATCGCGGAACTGCCGGCTGGCTGGCAGGTGCGTGAGGTGACCCCGCTGAGCGTGCCCGGCCTGGCCGGCGAACGCCACCTGGTCACCGTTACAGGTCCCTGATTCCCGCCGCCAGCCCTTTGTGGAACAACGGGTTGGCGATCCACGATTTCCGCAAGGGGCCGGTTGTACGCATAATGACCGGTCCCAACCATCCGTCGACGAGGCACACCCGCATGGCCCGCATCATCGCCATCGCCAACCAGAAGGGTGGCGTCGGCAAGACCACGACCGCCGTCAACCTGGCCGCTTCCCTGGCCAACGCACCCAAGCGCGTGCTGTTGGTCGACCTGGACTCGCAGGGCAACGCGACCATGGGCAGCGGCGTGGACAAGCGTGAGCTGGCGGCCTCCACCTGCGATCTGCTGCTGGGCGAGAACAGCGCCGCCGATGTGCGCGTGCAGACCGCCGAAGGCTACGACCTGCTGCCGGGCAACATCGACCTGACCGCCGCCGAGATCCAGCTGATGGGCCAGAGCGAGCGCGAGCAGCGCCTGAAGCGCGCATTGGCGCCGATCCGCGACGAGTACGACTACATCCTGATCGATTGCCCGCCGGCGTTGTCGCTGCTGACGCTCAACGCGCTGGCCGCCGCCGATTCGGTGATCGTGCCGATGCAGTGCGAGTACTACGCACTGGAAGGCCTGAGCGCGCTGGTGGAAACCATCGAAGCGCTGCGCACCAGCCTGAACCCGGCGCTGGAGATCGAAGGCGTGCTGCGCACCATGTTCGACGTGCGCAACAACCTGGCCAACGCAGTGTCGGCCGAGCTCACCGAGCACTTCGGCGACCGCGTGTTCCGCACCATCGTGCCGCGCAACGTGCGCCTGGCCGAGGCGCCCAGCCATGGCCAGAGCATCGTCGGCTACGACCGCGCCTCGCGCGGTGGCGTAGCCTACCTGGGCCTGGCCGGCGAGATCATCCGCCGCAACAACGAACGCAACAAGGCCGCCAAGGCCGTGGAGACCGTCTGATGACCAGCAGCAAGCCGGCAGCCAAGAAGCGAGGCCTCGGCCGTGGCCTGGACGCGCTGCTGGGCCCGAAAGGCGCGGTCAGCCAGGTGCAGGCCACCACCGCGGTGATTGAGCCGCTGCCGGGTGAAGTGCTGCGCAAGTTGCCGGTCGGCCAGCTGCAGCCGGGCAAGTACCAGCCGCGCCGCGAGATGGACGAGGGCAAGCTCTCCGAGCTGGCCGACTCGATCAAGTCGCAGGGCGTGATCCAGCCGATCCTGGTGCGCCAGCTGCCGGCAGGCAACTACGAAATCGTCGCCGGTGAGCGCCGCTGGCGCGCATCGCAGCTGGCCGGCCTGGACGAAGTGCCGGTGGTGGTGCGCGAGCTGGAAGACCGCACCGTCATCGCGATGGCGCTGATCGAGAACATCCAGCGCGAAGACCTCAACCCGCTGGAAGAAGCCGAGGCGCTGCAGCGCCTGATCAGCGAGTTCACCCTGACCCATGCCGAGGCCGCCGAGGCCGTCGGCCGCTCGCGCGCGGCGGTGTCCAACCTGCTGCGCCTGCTGGAGCTGCCGGTTGCGATCCGCTTGCTGCTGGAAACCCGCCGCCTGGAAATGGGCCACGCCCGCGCGCTGCTGACCCTGGCTCCCGAGCTGGCTGGCAAGCTGGCGCAGGAAGCTGCCGATGAAGGCTGGTCGGTGCGCGAGGTCGAGCGCCGTGCGCAGGCCTTCGCGGCCGGCAAGGTGCCGAGCAACCGCCCGGTGGCGACGCCGAAGGTGCAGCAGGCCGACATCGCCTCGCTGGAAACCGAACTGTCCGAAGCACTGGGTGCCAAGGTGGCGATCAACCACGGCCGGGGCGGCAAGGGCAAGCTGATCATCCACTACACCGACCTGGATACCTTGGACGGCGTGCTGGAAAAGCTGCGTACGCGCCAGGGCTGAGCCCGGCGCCGCGCCAGGGGGTGCGGCCTGTTCCCGCCGCGTCCTGCAGATGACAGGGAACGCACCGCCGCGCGTGCCGGGGATGCACTGCTCTCCGGTCCGTGGCCTCATCCAGGGAACAGGACATGAGCAACGAATACGAGGACGTCAGCCCGGACGGCACCCAGATACTGGTACATCGCCGCGAAAAGGACTTCGTGCCCGCCATCGGCGAAGAACAGCACATCGAGGCGATCAGCGCCCACCTCGAACGCCATCTGGGCCCGGTGTCCGGTGTCTTCCACGAGATCATCTCCGATCTGGTGCACATCGACGTGCACGTGGTGCCGGCCAATGACCACTGCCCGTACCTGCGCCTGGTTACCTCCGGCATGAGCGACCTGCCGATGACCGTGCCCGCCGAGGTGGACGCAGACGTGCCGCGCTACATGGAACTGATGGTGACCCTGCCGGCCGACTGGCCGATCTCCCAGGACGCCTTCGAGGACGAGCGCAATTACTGGCCGGTGCGCCTGCTGAAGGGCATGGCACGGTTGCCGCACGAGTACGACACCTGGCTGGGCTTCGGCCACACCATTCCCAACGGCCATCCCAGCGAGCCCTACGCGCCGGGCGTGGGTTTCGACGGTGCCATCGTGCTGTCGCCGGTGACCGCCCCGGAGGACTTCGCCACGCTGGCGCTGGAGGACGGCAGGACCATCAGCTTCATGAGCCTGGTTCCGCTGTACCCGGAAGAGATGGACCTGAAGCTGAGGAAGGGCGCCGAGGTGCTGCTCGACCGCTTCGATGCGAAGAACATCCAGGACGTGATCGAACCCGGCCGCACCAACGTGGCGAAGAAGCGTTTCGGTTTGTTCTGAGACCGGTAACATCAGGGGCCTGAACTTCGTTTCCAGGCCCCTGTCATGACCATCCTGCTCACCGGCGCTGCCGGCTTCATCGGTGCCTACACCGCCCGCGCGCTGCTGGAGGCCGGCCAGCCCGTGGTCGGCCTGGACAACTTCAACGACTACTATGACCCGCAGATCAAGCGCGACCGCGTGGCTGCGCTGTGCCCGGCGCTGGACCTGCGCACCCTGGACCTGACCGACCAGCAGGGCCTGGCGGCACTGTTCGACGAGGTGAAGCCGACTGCGGTGATCCACCTGGCCGCGCAGGCCGGCGTGCGCTATTCGCTGGAAAACCCGCACGCCTACGTCGACAGCAACCTGGTCGGCTTCGTCAACATGCTCGAACTGTGCCGTCACCGTGGCGTGCAGCACCTGGTGTATGCCTCCAGCAGCTCGGTCTACGGTGATTCGGCCACGCCGCCGTTCTCCGAGGACCAGCGCGTGGACCAGCCGCGCTCGCTGTACGCGGCGACCAAGGCGGCCAACGAGCTGATGGCCTACACCTACGCGCAGCTGTACGGCCTGCATGCCACCGGCCTGCGCTTCTTCACCGTGTATGGCCCGTGGGGCCGGCCGGACATGGCACCGCTGCTGTTCTCGCGCGCGGTGCTGGCCGGGCGGCCAATCGACGTGTTCAACGAGGGCCGCATGCAGCGCGATTTCACACATGTCTCCGACATCGTGTCGGGTATCCTCGGCGCGCTCGCGCATCCGGCCGATGGTCCGGTACCGCACCGGGTGTTCAACCTCGGCAACCATACGCCGGTCGAGCTGGAGCGCTTCATCAGCGTGATCGAGCAGGCCGCCGGTCGCCCCGCGCAGAAGGTCTACAAGCCGATGCAGCCGGGCGACATGGTGCGCACGATGGCCGATACCCGGCGCGCCCATGACGCATTCGGCTTCGACGCGGTGACCCCGATCGAAGAAGGGTTGCCCCCCGTCGTGCAGTGGTGCCGCGAGTATTTTGGCGACCGCGCCTGAGGACGGATCCTCACACAGCCGGATTCATCTTCGGATAACCTCGGCTTCGGAGAATGCGCGGTCTTTGTCCCCCTTTGGCCGAGTGCCTTATGAGCCAACCCGAGCTTTCCGTTGTCGTCCCGGTGTTCAACGAACGCGACAACGTCGCCCCGCTGGTTGCCGAAATCACCGCTGCACTGCGTGGCCGGCTGCCGTTCGAGATCGTCTACATCGATGATCACTCGCGCGATGACACCCTGGCGGTGCTGCAGGGCCTGAAGGCGACCACACCGGAACTGCGGGTGCTGCACCATGTGAACCAGAGCGGGCAGAGCACCGCCGTGCGCACCGGTGTCAAGCATGCGCGGGCGCCGTGGATCGCCACCCTGGATGGCGATGGCCAGAACGATCCGGCCGATATCCCCAAGCTGCTGGCCGCGCGCGATGCCGCCGAGGCGCAGGTGAAGCTGTTCGCCGGCTGGCGGGTCAACCGCCAGGACAGCGGCAGCAAGCGCTGGGCCAGCAAGTGGGCCAACGCCATCCGCGCACGCATGCTGCGCGACGATACGCCCGATACCGGCTGCGGCATCAAGCTGTTCGAGCGCAGCGCGTTCCTCGACCTGCCGTACTTCGACCACATGCACCGCTATCTGCCCGCGCTGATGCAGCGTGCCGGCTGGAAGACCACCAGCGTGCCGGTCAACCACCGCCACCGTACCGCCGGCGTGTCCAAGTACAACAACCTGGGCCGTGCACTGGTCGGCATCCGTGACCTGCGCGGCGTGGCGTGGCTGATCACCCGCAGCAAGCGCACCGCGGTGGAGGAGCGTTGATGGATCTGGAGCTGCACTGGCTCGACCAGCCGCTGACCTGGTTGTACTGGACCGGCCTGCATGTGACCGGCTGGAAGCTGATCGGCTATACCGGCGCGCTGATGTTCGGCGGCCGCTGGCTGGTCCAGTTCATCGCGTCCAAGCGTGCGGGCAAGCCGGTGATTCCGCGCCTGTTCTGGTACATGAGCGTGGTCGGCAGCCTGATGACGCTGAGCTACTTCCTGTTCTCGGCCAAGCAGGACTCGGTGGGCGTGCTGCAGAACCTGTTCCCGGCGTTCACCGCGCTGTACAGCCTGCAGCTGGACATCAAGCACCGGGGCTGGAAGCGGGACAAGGCCAGCCATTGAGACTACGCCGGGATGCGGTCTGCCGTGGGTAGAGTCGACTGTCAGTCGACTTTCGCGCGGAGCGCGGGGTTTGCTGCATATGGCGGAAGAGCAGCCGACTGACAGTCGGCTCTACCACGCGCCTTCGGCGCTGGGGCCCCGGCCTGCGGCCGGTTCCCGGCCCTGCCTGCCGTGGGTAGAGTCGACTGTCAGTCGACTTTCGCGCGGAGCGCGGGGTTTGCTGCATATGGCGGAAGAGCAGCCGACTGACAGTCGGCTCTACCACGCGCC
>NZ_JCAFTW010000028.1:0-7572 GCF_059370655.1 Stenotrophomonas sp. YJH_SMC_133
CGTGGTCGCCAGCGAAGTGCGTACCCTCGCCCAGCGTTCGGCTGCGGCGGCCAAGGAGATCAAGGGCCTGATCGATGATTCGGTCGGCAAGGTCGCCGAAGGCTCCAGCCTGGTGCACCAGGCCGGCAGCACCATGGGCGAGATCGTCGCCTCGGTGCAGCGCGTGACCGACATCATGGCCGAGATCTCCGCCGCTTCGCAGGAACAGTCGGCCGGCATCGAGCAGGTCAACCAGACCGTGGTGCAGATGGACGAAACCACGCAGCAGAATGCCGCGCTGGTGGAGGAAGCGACTGCTGCGGCGCGCGCCATGGAAGACCAGGCCGTGCAGCTGGGCGAAGCCGTGGCGCGCTTCCGGCTGGCATCGCAGGGCGTCGCCGCTGCGCCGGCACGGTTGGCCAATGCACCGCAGCCACGTCAGGTCGCGGCCGCCCTGCCCGTCACCAAGGCAGCACCGACACGGCCGCTGCGGGCGTCGGCCGCCCAGCCGGCGCTGGCTGCCGAGGGTGATTGGCAGGAGTTCTGACCCCACGCAGAAAGCATCCGCCCATGGGGTGGATGCACCAGCGCGGCGGGCCACGGGGTCAGATCCCTTTCCCAGAGGAAAGGGATCTGACCCCTTATGCATGGAAAGTGATGCAAATCTCACTTCATAATCCAATGAAGAGGCCGATATCCCCATCGAGCCTGCACCAACGCGTGCTGGCGCCCGCCCCTGATCACAGACTCCATGTCCGACGGCCACGACACTGAACTGCATGATGTCCACGCGGCCGACGCCGCGGACGAACGCTTCCTGGTCCGCAACCCCCGCCAGCTGCGGCAGCTGCTGCGCTCGCTGATCGACCAGCGATCACTGATCAACGCGCATATCGACGGCCGGGATCGTTCCTTCCCGACCGCCCTGCTTGATCTCGACGAGGACGAAGACTACCTGCTGCTCGACGGCAGCCCGCAGGAGGCATCGAACCGTGCCGCCGAGCAGGCCGACCACCTGCTCTGCTTCGCCCAGCTTGAACGTGTCCTTGTGCGGTTCCGCCTGCACGAACTGCAGCGCGTGGACAACGATGGCCACGTCGCCTTCCGCGCCCCGTTGCCGGACGAACTGGTGCATCTGCAGCGCCGTGAGCTGTACCGGCTGGAGACCCCGGTCACCGACTCGCCGCATCTGCTGCTGCCACCCGGCGAAGCACGTGCCGAAGCGCTGTCGATGCGGGTGGTGGACATCAGCGGTGGCGGCCTGGCCGTAGTGGTTCCCAACGACTGCGCCGTATTCGGCCTGCAGAAGCGCTACCCGGCGCAGCTGTCGCTGCCCGATGGCCCCGACCTGGACATCGAACTGGTGGTCTGCAACCTGCTGCCACAGCGACAGCCCAATGGCATCGAGGTCAAGCGCGTGGGAATGCGCTTTGACAGCCTGCCGCGCGGCGGCGACAGCGCCATCCAGCGCTACATCTTCCGCATCGACCGCCAGCGCAAGGCGCGCCGCAACGGCGAGCTCTGAGGCGCCTTCGACCGTTCGTGCCGGCCGGCGGCCGGCAACCCGCATGATGCCGTCGCCGGCCAGCGGCCGGCACTACCGATCTTCGGCGGATCCACGCCATATGCGCGTGCCGGCCGCGCCGCGGTAGATCCACGCCATGCGTGGATGCCTCTCCCCCGGCACCTAAAGTCCCCCCACGCGGGGCCGATATCGAGCCTGACACCGGGACTTCCGGCAGAACCAGGACCCCTCGATGAACGACAAGACCAGCTCCGCCGCCAGCGCCGGTGGCGAATTCCTCAGCTTCACCCTCGGCGCCGAGCACTACGGCGTGGACATCCTCAAGGTGCAGGAGATCCGTGGCTACGATGCGGTCACCCGCGTGCCGGACGCCCCGGATTACATCAAGGGTGTGATCAACCTGCGCGGCACCATCGTGCCGGTCATCGACCTGCGCTTGAAGCTGCGCCTGGACAACGCCCGCTACGACGCCTTCACCGTGATGATCGTGCTCAACGTCGAAGACCGCGTGGTCGGCATCGTGGTCGACAGCGTGTCGGACGTGATCCCGCTGTCGGCCGAGCAGATCCGCCCGACCCCGGAGTTCGGCGCTGCAGTCGACACCCGCTTCATCTCCGGCATCGGCACCCACGACGACCGCATGCTGATCCTGCTGGACATCGAGACCCTGCTCGACAGCGCCGACATGGGCCAGGCCTCCCTCGCCGAAGACGCTGCCGCCTGATCCATCGGACCTGCTTCACGTTCTGGTCACAAAACCCTTCAGTTCCCCCCAGCAGTGCCGATAGGGGGACAGAAGCCGGTCGCGCAGGAGCGCGCGGAACCGGAACGACCATCACCATCCCCGGAGATACACCTCGATGAAGTCCCTGCTTGCGTTCGTTTCGGCCGCTGTCCTGGCCACCACCGCTTCCTCCGCGTTCGCCCAGGCGGCCGACATGATCCCGCCGGAACTGGCCCCGCGTTCGGTCGGCAAGGACGGCATGGTCTGTGGCAAGGTCGAAAAGGCCCGCTACGCAGAAGGTTCCGAAGGCCAGCCGACCTTCCTGTACATGGGCGGTGCCTTCCCGCGCCACACCTTCTCGGCCCGCATCGCCGGCGAGAACCGCGGCAAGTTCTCCTTCCCGCTGGAGACCCTGGAAGGCAAGACCGTGTGCGTGATCGGCAAGATCCAGCGCGACGCCTCGCGCGCGGAAATCGAAGTCAGCTCGCCGGCCGGCCTGAAGCTGGCCAACATCAAGTAATCCGCTGTCCGTCGAACCACGCCGGAGCTTGTGCCGGCGTGGTTTCTGCTGCAACCGGGCCCGACGCCCGGACGCGTCTGCCTTAGGAGATCGCAACGCCCATGCCGTGGATCAACAACCTGAAACTGATGCCGAAGCTGCTGTTGACCTTCGGCGTCCTCCTGCTGGTGATGCTGCTGCAGGGCATCGTCGCCTATCGCGGACTGCATTCGCTGAACAACGTCACCACCGAGTTGGCCGGTTCGCGCATGGAAAGCATCCGCATGGCCGGCGAGATGCGCGGCATGCTGGGCGAGTACCGCAATGCCGCCTACCAGCAGCTGATCCGCGCCAGCGATGACGTCAAGTCCGACGCGCGCAAGCAGGCCGTCGACCTGCGCACCAGCATGGACACGTCGATCAAGGAATACCCGAAGCTTGTCGACAACGCGCAGCAGAAGAAGCTGTTCGATACCTTCGCCAAGGAATGGAAGGACGCCCTGGCCTCCTACGACAGCGTCACCGAGATGCTCGAGCTGGACCTGCCGGACGATGCCATCGATACCTTCGTGGGCGAGACCCGCACCAAGCACCGCAAGGCTGCATCCGCGCTGGAAGCGCTGATCGCCGAAGACAACCGCCTCGCCCGCGCCTCGCGCGAAGAGGCCGCGTCCACCTATTCCGCCTCCGCCGTGCTGACCGTGATCGCCCTGCTGGGCGGCGCCGCGCTCGGCCTGGTGCTGGTCTGGCTGTTCGCGCGCGCCCTGGTCGGCAGCGTGCGTGGCGCCGTGTCGGTTGCCAACGACGTGGCCGGCGGCAAGCTTGATGGCCACATCGACGTCAGCCGCCAGGACGAAGTGGGCGAGCTGATGCAGGCCATGCAGCGCATGCAGCGCGACCTGCGCGAACGCATCGAAACCGACCAGGCCGTTGCCCGCGAGAACCTGCGCATCCGCACCGCGCTGGACTACAGCTCGACCGGTGTCTACCTGACCGATACCAGCAACACCATCGTCTACAGCAACCGCGCCCTGCAGCAGACCCTCAGCCAGTACCAGGATGAAGTACGCCGCGACCTGCCGGACTTCGACGCCCAGGCCTCGTTGATCGGCAAGCCGGTCACCGTGCTGGAACACCGCGGCGAGATGGACCAGACGCTGTTGGGCAACCTGAAGGCCCACGGCGTCGCCCGTCGCCCGATGCAGTACGGCGATGCCCAGTTCGCGCAGGTGGTGTCGACCATCCGCAACGAAGGCGGCGACACCGTCGGCTACGTGGTGGAATGGCGCGACCGCACCCAGGAAGCACTGGTCGAAGCCGAAGTGGCGCGCGTGATCGCCCAGGCCGCCGCCGGCGACCTGTCCGGCCGCATCGACGCCAGCGACAAGGAAGGCTTCTTCCTGCAGCTGGCCCAGCAGATCAACGGCCTGCTGGACGCCAATGCCGGCAGCATCGAACAGATCTCCGGCCTGCTTGCCGCGCTGTCGCAGGGTGACCTGACCGTGCGCATGCACGGCGACTACCAGGGCGTGTTCGCCCGCATGCGCGACGACGCCAACGCCACCGCCGCGCAGCTGAGTGAAATCGTCACCCGCATCAAGCAGTCCAGCCGCGCGATCAGCTCGGCCGCCGGCGAGATCGCCTCGGGCAACAGTGACCTGTCGCGCCGTACCGAGCAGCAGGCCGCCAACCTGGAAGAAACCGCTGCTTCGATGGAGGAACTGACCTCCACCGTGCGCCAGAACGCCGAGCACGCCCGCCAGGCCAACCAGCTCGCCATCGGCGCGCACGGCGTCGCTTCGCAGGGCGGCGAGGTGGTCGGCCAGGTGGTCACCACCATGTCCGCCATCGAAGCCTCGTCGAAGAAGATCGCCGAGATCATCAGCGTCATCGACGGCATCGCTTTCCAGACCAACATCCTGGCGCTGAACGCCGCAGTGGAAGCCGCGCGTGCCGGTGAACAGGGCCGTGGTTTCGCCGTGGTCGCCAGCGAAGTGCGTACCCTCGCCCAGCGTTCGGCCGCTGCCGCCAAGGAGATCAAGGGCCTGATCGACGATTCGGTCGGCAAGGTCAACGACGGCTCGGCGCTGGTGCACAAGGCCGGCGCGACCATGGGCGAGATCGTCGCCTCGGTGCAGCGCGTGACCGACATCATGGCCGAGATCTCCGCCGCTTCGCAGGAACAGAGCGCCGGCATCGAGCAGGTCAACCAGACCGTGGTGCAGATGGACGAAACCACCCAGCAGAATGCCGCGCTGGTGGAAGAAGCCACTGCTGCCGCGCGTGCGATGGAAGAACAGGCTGGTCAGCTCAGCGAAGCGGTGTCGATCTTCGTGGTGGACGAAGCCGAGGTCGTCGCCGCCCCGCGCGTCACCGCCCCGGCGCCGCGCGCCGCTGCACCGGCTGCCCCGTCCCCGGCTGCCCCGCCGGCCCGCCGCACGGCGGGTGGTCGCCCGATGGCCACCGAACTGGCCGACGGAGACTGGCAGGAGTTCTGAGGCCTGCCTGACCTGACGCACGAGAACGCCCTGGCCCTGCGCTGGGGCGTTTTTGTTTACGGGGTATCTGGATATCCAGCCAACGGCGAAGCCCCTCGGGATGGTCGGTCGAAGCGCTGGGTTACTGAGGGTTGGCCGCGAGGGTGGGCTGCGCAGGGGCCGCTGCAAGTACGTCCATGTAAGCTCGGTCGCCGCATCCATGCGGCTCACGCCCCTGCGCAGCCCACCCTCCCGGCCACGGAAAATTTCCGTGCGCGTCCACCCCGGATTGAAGAAAGAAGAGCAAGAGCAACAGCCGTATTGCTTCCGGGGTCAGATCCGTTTTCCGCAGGAAAACGGATCTGACCCCTCTTTCCACTTGGAAACCCAATGCTCTTGCCGTCCGACACCGGGATATCGAATGGGCCGGGCAAGGGTGGGTTGGCGGGGGTGTCCGCGGCATGGATGCCGCGGCCAAGCCCCCAAGGACGGGTTTACGGCGTCCCCCGCCAACCCATCCTGGCCCGGCCCTTCTCGCAACCCCTGACCACCGACCAAGCGCCGTTGCTGTTGCTGTTGCTTCAAAACCAGCCTGCCGCAGGCAGCGCCGCAGCCGCCGCTGCAAGAAAACCTGAATACGTTCGAACACCTCACCTCAATCCCCCGCCCCAGCGGCCGATAACGGGGTTGTCACGGCGTATCCCGCCGCTGACCGGCTCGGCGCCGCCCGCCCGTTTCGACCTGGTCCTGCTCGATGAATCTCCTGCATCGCTGGCAACACTACTTCAGCAATCTCTCCGTCCGGCGCAAGCTCAACCTGCTGACGCTGCTCATCGCGCTCGGCGTGATCGCGCTCTCGGTGATCGCCGCCCGCATGCAGTACCTGGACCTCACCGAGACCCGCAAGACCGCGCTGAAGACCCAGGTCGAACTCAGCTACGGCATCCTCCAGCACTACCACCGTCTGGCCGGCACCGGCGAACTCAGCGAGGACGCCGCGAAGAGCGCCGCGTTGCAGGCCCTGGAAGTGATGCGTGCCGAAAACGATACGTACTACTTCAACATCTACGACACCGGCTACCGCCTGCTGATGCACCCGTTCCGCAAGGACCTGGTCGGCAAGGACATGAAGGACTTCCGCACCGACGACGGCGTGCGCATCTATTACGACCAGGTCGAAGCGGCCAAGGCCGGCGGTGGCTTCGTCAACTATCGATGGGCCAAGCCGGGCAGCAAGGGCGAGGTCGAGAAGGTCGCCTACGCCGGCCTGTTCGCGCCGTGGAACTGGGTGGTCAGCAGCGGCGTCTACATGGACGACGTGCAGCGGCAGGCGCTGGTGTTCACCGCCATCATGGCGATCTCCGGTGGTGTGCTGGTGCTGATCGTGCTGGCCCTGAGCTGGGTCATCGGCAACCGTATCGCGCGCCCGCTGAAGCAGGCTACCGCCGTCGCCGAAGGCATCGCCAATGGCAAGCTGGACAGCCATATCGGCCCGCAGCCGCATGACGAACCCGGTCGCCTGCTGGAGGCCATGTCCGGCATGCAGCAGCAGCTGCATGCGGTCATCGGCGGCCAGCGCGAAATGGCCCGCCGTCATGATGCCGGCGAACTGAGCTATCGCATCGACGCCAGTGTCTTCCCCGGCGAGTACGGGCTGATGGTGCAGGAGACCAACACCCTGGTCGGCAGCCATGTGCAGACCCTGCATGACGTGCTGGACGTGGTACAACAGTACGCAGTCGGCGACCTGAGCCGCGACATCGCCCGCTACCCCGGCGAAAAGGCGGCGATGACCACCACCGTCGACACCGTCAAGGCCAACCTCGGCCGCATCAATGCCGAGATCAAGCAGCTGGCCAGTGCCGCCGCCGCCGGCGACTTCAGCCAGCGCGGTGATGCGCAGCGCTTCGATCACGATTTCCGCCTGATGCTGGAAAACCTCAACGCAATGATGGCGGTCAGCGATGACAACCTCGGCAAGCTCTCGCAGTTGCTGTCGGCCATCGCCGAAGGCGACCTGACCGCACGCATGCACGGCGACTATCAGGGCGTGTTCGCACGCATGCGCGACGACGCCAACACCACCGTTACGCAGCTGACCCAGATCGTTGGCCAGATCCAGGCCAGTGCCTCCAGCATCACCCTCGCCGCTGGCGAGATCGCGTCCGGCAACAGCGACCTGTCGCGCCGTACCGAGCAGCAGGCCGCCAACCTGGAAGAGACCGCCGCCTCGATGGAGGAACTGACCTCCACCGTGCGCCAGAACGCCGAGCACGCCCGCCAGGCCAACCAGCTCGCCATCGGCGCGCACGGTGTCGCTTCGCAGGGCGGCGAGGTGGTCGGCCAGGTGGTCACCACCATGTCGGCC